>JABUSW010000114.1 GCA_021443885.1 Blautia sp. | reverse complement strand
TGACCTTCTCCACCTGCGGGTGATTCTTAAGATATTCTACCACCTTCAGCGCATTTTCCACATGCCGCTCTACACGAAGAGACAGGGTCTCCAGTCCCTGCAGCAGCAGAAAGGAATGGAACGGGGAGAGGACTGCCCCCTGATCCCGCATCAGAGTGGTGCGAAGCTTCATGACATAGGCGATCTTGCCGCAGGCCTCGGCAAAAACGACGCCGTGGTAGGAGGGATTGGGTCTGGAGATGCCGGGGAATTTGTCATTCTGTGCCCAGTCAAAGCGTCCGGAATCCACCACCACGCCGCCCATGACCGTGCCGTGACCGCCGATGAACTTGGTAGCGGAGTGTACCACGATATCCGCGCCGTATTCAATGGGGCGAAGCAGGAAGGGTGTTGCAAAGGTATTGTCCACTATGAAGGGGATGCCATGACGGTGAGCAATATCCGCAATGGCACGCAGATCAATGACGTCGGAATTTGGATTGCCCAGCGTTTCGGCATAGACGAGCTTGGTGTTGTCCCGGATGGCAGCCTCCAGCGCCTCAAGGTTGTCGGGATCCACAAAGGTAGTGTCGATGCCCTGCTCCTTCAGGGTGTTGGCAAACAGATTATAGGTGCCGCCGTAGAGGTTGACGGAGGAGACGATGTGGTCACCTGCTCTCGCGATATTCTGCACGGCATAGGTGATGGCCGCAGATCCGGACGCGGTGGCCAGGGCCGCCGCACCGCCCTCCAGAGCCGCAATGCGCTGTTCGAACACGTCGTTGGTAGGATTCATCAGCCGGGTGTAGATGTTGCCCGGCTCCGTCAGGGCAAACCGGCCTGCCGCCTGAGCACTGTCTTTGAACACATAGGAGGTAGTTGCATAGATGGGCACGGCGCGGGCATCGGTAGTGGGATCCGGCTTTTCCTGTCCGACATGAAGCTGCAGGGTTTCAAACTTGTAATTAGACATACTGATAATCTCCTTTATGAAATCATTGAATCGCAGCAATGGATAATAACCCGGCTGAGAAAAACAAAAACCGGGGGCTCTGACAGCTCCCGGGCAAATGGCTCTTTTGAATAACCGCGGTCAGTTATCTTTCAACACAGAGGCGCGAATCCATGCGTGAACGCACCCCAGCCATGGTATATGCCCGGGAGTTAAGCATTCGACAACACATCATCACGGTACGGGTATTGTTAGCGTTCATGGTTTCTTCCTCCTTCGTTGTATTCACTGTTAAGCATGTCAGGATTATAATACTATTAACCTACTATGCCAATATGTTTTAAAAAGTTTTATGTTTTTATCTTTCTATTGTTCCACCGCCCAGTACAATATCACCGTCATACAGGACTGCGGCCTGCCCCGGTGTGATGGCCCGTTGAGGCTCATCAAAGCACACTCTAACCCTTCCGTCTTCCAATACTGATACAGAAGCCCATTGCTCCGGCTGGCGGTAACGGATTTTGGCTTTGCAGCGAAAAGTCTTCTGCGGGGGATTGCCCGAGATCCAGTTGAAATCGACTGCAAGCAATTCTCTTTTGAATAGGTGTTCAGACGTGCCCAGCGTAACCGTGTTATTCTCTGCGTCCACAGCACAGACATAGTGCGGCTCTTGAAAGGAGAGGCCAAGGCCTTTGCGCTGCCCGATGGTATAGCGGATGATGCCCCGATGGGTACCGATCACATTACCGTCGGTGTCTATAAAATCACCCGTTTCAGGCGCCCGGCTTCCGTGCAGGCGAATAACCCTGGCATAGTCGCCGTCCGGCACAAAGCAAATATCCTGACTGTCCGGCTTTTCCGAATTGTTAAAGCCCTGTTCTCCTGCAATTTGGCGAATCTGCGTTTTGCGGTATTCCCCTAAGGGGAAAACTGTATGGGCAAGCTGTTCCTGTGTCATCGTGCACAGCACATAGCTTTGATCCTTGCTGATGTCTGCGGCCTTTCTCAGAATATACTTGCCGCCCGCATTTTCGATTCGTGCATAATGTCCCGTTACAACGAACTCGCATCCCAGTATTTTAGCTCGGTCAAACAGCTTATCGAACTTCATATAGCGGTTACAGTCAATGCAGGGATTCGGCGTTTGACCGTGTTCATAGCTCCAAATAAAATGATGAATGATCTTCTCCCGAAAGTCATCGGAGAAATTGAACACATAGTAAGGCATTCCCAAGGCTCGGGCAACGCTCCGGGCATCCTCCATATCATCCAAAGAACAGCATGTGTGCCCTTTGGAGATACCTGCGTCTTCGTTTTGGTAGAGCTTCATCGTGCAGCCGATGCACTCGAAACCCGATGCTTTCATCAGGTATGCCGCCACGGAAGAGTCCACGCCCCCGCTCATGGCGATCAGCGCCCTTTTATCCGACATTCTTTTCACCTCCGATCTTCCGGAACCTGCCGTCTGGCATTCCCGATATCTGTGACGATCCGGTAGCCTGCAGCTCTGACGCGTTGTTCCAGACAGCCTCTGCATTGCGCAGACTCCTCACCGGTACATATTTTGTTTTCATAAAGAGAATACAGTTTTCGGACCGACACCGGGGACAGGTTCGGCATCACAACATTGGCACCTGCTTTCAGCCCCTGTTCTCTGCCGTTGGGCGCAATCGTTCCCAAGGCCGTGGTAGCAGGAATCAGCGCATAAGGAAACATCAGGCGCAATACAGAGATCAATCGCAGTGTCAATGCAAGACTTCCGTTTGGCTTATCGGCAAAGGGTGTTTCGTTATGTGTAAGATACGGCCCGATTCCGATCATATCCGGCTGCAGATTCTGCAGAAACCGAAGATCGTGGATCAGGTGATCCGTTGTCTGGTATGGTGAACCCACCATGAACCCTGCTCCGACCTGGTAGCCTATTTCCTTCAAATCAAACAAGCAGCGTATTCGGCTCTCTAACGACATGGAAGCAGGATGGAGCATTCCGTAATGATCTGTACTGGCAGTTTCATGACGCAACAGATAACGATCAGCTCCTGCATCAAAATAGTCCTGATATTCCTGTCTTGATTTCTCCCCGATAGACAGCGTAACCGCACAGTCGGAGTAGGCTGTCTTGATCTCATAAACAATTTCACAGATATCACGGGCTTTATAGGAAAGATCCTCACCGCTCTGCAAGACAAAGGTACGGTATCCGAGCGCATATCCTTCCTCGCAACAAGTCAGGATTTCTTCTTTGGTCAGCCGATATCGCTGTACATTCAGATTGTGACATCGAATACCGCAGTATAAGCAGTCATTTTTACAATAATTTGAAAACTCGATAAGCCCGCGCACATACACCGCATCACCATAGGTCTCTCTGCGCACCTTGTCTGCCAAAACACAAAGCTCGGCATCAAACTCATCTGTTTCAAGAAGTGATTTCAGTTCAGAATCGGACAATTCACGCACTTCTTTCATTCTCTCACCCCATTCATTTTGTAACGTCCATAAGCAGCACCTGCATCCTGTCGCCGCAGATCATGCCTTCGCCTTCTTCTTCGACTATATTGTTGCTCATGTCTATGGCAGTGCACCGCGAGGCTCCCACTCCCGTCTGGTTCCTCCTATATCTGTTCCACCGTGTCTCCGACGTGGATTACACCGGAATGGATGACCTTGACAAATACGCCTTCTCTGGGCATCACACAGTCTCCTGCCCTTTGGCGAATGACGCAATCATGGTGGCATTCTTTTCCGATCTGCGTCACCTCTACGACTGCCTGTGCACCAAGCCGAAGCTTCTGACCGATGGGCAGGGCTTTGACCTCCACCCCATCAACAAGAATATTCTCGGCAAAATCACCAGGCTTAAGCCTGTAAGAAGAAAGCTTTTCCTGCATCCGTTCCACGCTGCTTCGGGAAAGTAACGAGACCTGCCGGTGCCAGTTTCCCGCGTGAGCATCGCCGACAATTCCCCAATCGACCTTCAATTCAGCTTCAGGAACAAGGTGCTTCTGCGTCCCCTTTTTCTCGCTGCTACAAATAGCGGCAAAGATAGCCATAATAAAATACTCCTCTCAATGCACTTAAAAAGAAAACCCACTGAAAACAGCAGGTTTTCCGATCTTTGGCTATTCGATTTCTGTTAAGGGCGATGGTCCCAGCAAATCTTCCAGGGAAACGCTGTCCAGATAATCGCAAATCAATGTGTCCAACATCTCCCACAGGGGGAGCGTTTTACATTCCGCTGCGCGGTCACAATGGTTGGAACCACCCTCCAGACAGGACACCGGCGCCAGAGAACCTTCGGTTAACCGCAGGATCTCACCCACAGAGTAGTCCTTCGGTTCACGGTTCAGGCGATACCCACCGCCCTTGCCCCGTAGCCCGTCAATGACACCTGCTTTGGACAACACCACAAGGATGCTTTCCAGATACTTCTCCGATATCTGCTGCTTCTCTGCAATGGCAATCAGAGGCACAACTTCGTTCTTTTCATGACCGGCCAGCTCCAGCATGACCCGCAGAGCATATCTGCCTTTGGTGGATATCAGCATATCCTATCCCTCTCTTTCACAAACCTGTTTGTGCTATATTTCTGAATCGCTTTGCAATGCCATATCTTTGCAAGCCGCAGAAAGCATCATCACGTTTTCAAGCGGTGCATCCGCACTTAAATCACACCCCGGAGCCAGAATGAATGCGTATTCCTGCGCAACCTTCAGCCGTTCACAAGCCTCTTGATAAACTTCCTCCGCTGTCCCGGTAAGCAACACACCCGCAGGATTGATATTTCCCATCATTGTCATTTTATCACAGGCTGTTTCCATTGCATTATCAAGATCCACAAGATAATCCACGGAGAATACGTCAACACCGCACCCACATAGTGCCTCTACACGGTTCCCAGATGCGCCACAAACATGAGTGAAAAAGTATTTATAACAGGACAGCTTTTCTTTTAGCTTTTTCAGGGAAGGAATCACCCATTCCTCAAACATCTCTTTACTAATCAGGCTACCGCTGCCGACCGGTTCAGCAATGAACGCAATATCGCATCCATTTTCATGCAGCAAGGTAAGCATTTCGGCGCTCACACATACAGTGAAGTCCAACAACTCGTTTACAAGTTCCGGTTCATCCAACATCAACATTATAAAATCGCTTGTACCGACCATGACTGCCGCCATTGTAAACGGACCAGCAATATCTGCGAACAGATATTTGTGATCTCCCACCAAAGACTTTATATTCCTCGTCTGACCGATCATTTTCTGAACAAAGTCATTGGATAAAAGCGTATCTCTAACGGTCTCTTTATTTAACTGCGGAATTTCATTCTCCGGATCTGTAAATACTGCGCCGGTATCAATTGAACCTCCAACCTTATCGATACTAATCGGGCATCCAAATGCGTTCAGGCATGCAGTGAATACACCGGAGACGGCACTTATCATATCGCTGTCAATTTCATTGAGCCATTTTACGACAGCTTCCGCGCCGTTATCCGATCTGCTATACAAATCGCGATAGGATACCCCCTCCCTCCTGGCAATCCATGCTCCTCCATCCACCACAGTAAAGGGAATGCGATCTACCGGCTGGTGGTGTATGACGGCATCAATTCTTTCTTTTGGCGTCATGGTCATCATTTTGGTACCTCCATAATATAAAATTGCGTAAAAACATTCGCATGCTTTTCACCTGCAATATTCTCTTTTCCTGTCAAGCTTATGTATCATTCGCCCAATTGAATCTCTTTTGCATTCTGGTATATGTCTTTTCTTTCTGCTTTATAGCTGTTTGACTGTGTATTTCCATACAGCTTTACCTGGAATACTATTTCATCGTTGTTGATTTCAACAATGGTTGCGTTTCTTCCGGAAGCATTTTTGACCTCCGAATCCGTCAGGATATGGTCATAGCTGGTTCCATCCTCTTCCTGGTACATGCCGCCGAAATCAATAAGATAATGATCTTCCCCCAGATAATCGATGTCACTGGAGAAAGAGCTGTACAGCTGATTTCCCTGTTCCTTACCATACTGCCATACCTCTTCGATGGTCATATTCTCCTCATCAATATGGTATCTGACACCTCTGGAATACATCTTCTCCTGATCCAGATTGCCTTCCTCATCCTGAATATCGAAGTTCCGGTTATCGAATAGCAGCAGATCCCCTTCCGGTGTGATCATGGAAGCATGCTGGGATGTGGGATACTCGAAGTCGTCTCCGATCGGTGTTAGTTTATAAGGGAGAAGGTTTTCATTTCTGTCAAACACGGTACCGGAAAAGATCCATTTGATTTCTCTGGTCTCCGCATTGAATCGCAGGATCATGTTCTGATGACGGCCGGAAACAATAAAATCATTGCTTGCTTCATCATACCAGACTGCATTGTTGTGCATCCAGTTGGATAGACCACCGGTATAGGGCGGCTGTGTATCATATTCATTCATCGGGATGATCTCCATGAAATCCCATTCATCCACCACCTCGCTGGTATTGCGGTCCAGCTCTACAATGTAGTCATTCTGTGATTCCCTTCCCTCTTTGGATGCAGCCACCAGAAGGTTTCCGTTTTCCTTCTCCCGGACATCATGATGTGCGCCGTAAATCTGATAAGATCTTACAAGCTGTCCCATAGGTGTCACTTCATAAAAACCATACAGATTGTTGTATGCATCCGGAATCTTTTCACCGGTTCCAACGATGAGGTTTCCGTTTTTCAGATGGGTCAGCATCAGACACCCATTCATGGATTTGTCCGTCAGATACCAGCGGATATCCGCATTGGAATCAATGGCCAGAAGAAAGTTTCCATTAATATGCGGACAATCTACAAAGGTAAATCCCGGTGCCATTTTATCCGGTTCGCTGACCGTCAGATCCCGCAGCGAAATATCATCCATAAGAACATCCGTTGTCACCGTATAGGTATAGGTTTCCTGTGTGCCGTCTGCCTTTGTTGCTGTCATTTCCACTTCATTGTCTGTATCTGCGTAGAGGCCATAAATCGGAACACAATGACTGGTTGCCGAATCCGGAAAATCATAATGAACGGTGCTGGCCTCGTCTTTTCCCTTCACCGTTACAGAGATCTGACTTTCCTCTTCCGTCTCAAAGATCGCCATCGCTGTCAACGGAGAAAGCTCAAAGGGATCCACAATAATCTGTGCTTCTTCCATTGGATACTTTGCCGCCTGCTCTTCTTTCAGCACTTCCAGAATCTCATCCTGGTAAGCAAACCGCGCATCCATTTCCTCTTTTGTTCTTGCAGCAGGCTTTTCTTCCGGCGTTTCCGTCGCCATAGCCGGAACGGCAGTCAATACTCCTGCCGCCAGAAAGGCTGCAATCCATTTAAATCGATTTCGTTTCTTCATATGATCCACCTCACTTACGTTATTTTTTTCTGCTGCTTCTTTGCAGCTCTTATTCCTATCTATCAAACAGGTTATTCTATTGTATGTCTTTATTCCTATATTGTCAATAGGTTTATAAGCACTCGCGAACCCCAAACCATTACTTCCTTCCGGAAAATCACATTCTCCGGTATTCTCATGTTATTCAGCTCCTGTTAACGACTTGGAAAAATCATAAAACCCGGCTGACTCAACAGTTCTGAACTCCTGCTTTTCGTAATAACCAATAAGTTTATATGCCTCATCCCTGAGAGCAACCATATAAATATCTTTATTCTGCTTTTCATTCCTGGAAGTATAAATCATGTTGTTGTCTGTACTTTCTGCAAACCAGTCCAGAACTTTTTTGATCATTTCTACAGAATGGGAATTGTGACAATCGAGAAGACTTTTTCCTATAAGATTATTCCCGCCGTACCTGACATAATTCTTCTGTGCCGCAGGGTTCATATATACAATTGTATGATTCAAATCACAGAGCACAATCGACGCCCTGTCCTGTTCAAGCACACTCCTAAACATAATATCCAGCATATTCGTTTTCCCTTCTTTCCATGATATCCCGATCCATTCGTAAATCGTTCGCAAAATAACCTGCTTAATGCGAAAAATGATTATTCGAGAGTGCTGTTCAAAAAGCCGCAACCTTAGAACGATAGTACTCGAAAAGGCATATCCGTTTTTCCATATGTTATCCTTCGTGCAATATTCTTTCGATTGCAGAAAAAAGCTGCATATTTTCTTCATGGCGGCGCACTGCGATCCGATACCAGCCGGGACCAAGGCCATAATAATTATCACAGTTTCGAATCAGAACGCCTTCTTCCAGCAGCTTTTCATGCAAGCCTGCGGGAGCCTGAAACAAAAGAAAGTTTGCGTCGGACGGGCAAACCCAAAACCCAAGCTGTGTAAGCGCATCTGTCAGCCAATGCTTTTCCTGCGCTATGGTATTCTTTGCATAAGACAAAAAATCCCGTTCCTTCAGCGCAGCGATTCCCGCTGCCTGAGCAGGCAACGATACGTTCCATGGCGGAACCGTTTTTGACATTTTCAGAAGCAGCTCCTGATCGGCTGTCATACAATAGCCCAGGCGCAGTCCTGCCATACCATAGTTCTTAGTAAAAGCCTTCAGTATAAAAAGCCGGGGATTGTCATACAAATAAGAACTCATGCTTTCCCCGCCTACGGATAGATCCAGAAAACATTCATCAATAAACAGGCGAAAATCAAGTGCGGCAGACAAGGAGAGCACATCCGTCAAAAGGGAATGGTCAATCACTCTTCCGGTAGGATTATTGGGATTGCAGAGGAACACTGACGCAGGACGAACCTCTTCCAAAAATGTAAGGAATTCACGGTCAAGCCTAAAAGCATTGTCCTTCTTCAATACATACCGGCTGACCGTGCAGTCCGCACGCCAAAGCCCGCGGGCGTATTCAGAAAAAGTGGGGGCAAGCTCTACAGCCTGCTTCGGTGATACACTCTCACAGTAGGAATAAATCAGTTCTGCCGCTCCATTTCCGCACAGAATGTATTCCGATGGTACACCCTCCGATTCTGCTATGGCAGCAACCAGTTTTCTGCAATACGGATCGGGATAACAGTGCATATCACAAAGCGATTCTCTCACCGCTTCAAGTACCCCGATTGGTGTACCGTAGGGGTTGGTATTTGCCGAATAATCCAGAAACACCTGTTTTCCGTATATATCCCCGCCGTGGGGATTCTTTGAATGATAAAGCATATCTCGTTCTCCCGTCATATCAATAACAGCTTTACAGCCGTTATCAGTGCAAGCATAATGATTGCGGATACTGTCATCAACCTGCAGGTTCCGGGAATGTCTTCCATTTCCGGGGTTCGAATCAGATCACCAATATATTGCTTTTTGTGCAGTACCCCGTGATACCAGGCATCCCCGGATAGACGCAGACCCAGAAGTCCTGCCGTCATCGATTCCGTCTGTGCTGAATTGGGGCTTGCATGATTATAACGGTCACGGCAGAAAATCCGCCATCCGTTCTTGCAATCCAATTTCAGAAAGGCTCCCGCCGCAAGCAGAAGGACAGCGGATAGCCTTGCAGGAATAAAGTTCGCCGCATCATCTGCTTTCGCAGAAACCAGGCCTATATTGTTATAAGGCGGGTCTGTATAGCCCAACATGGAGTCCATGGTATTAACAGCCTTATAAAAAAAGCCAAGCGGTGCACCTCCGAGAGCTATAAAGAGCATGGGGGCAATCACGCCGTCAGAAGTATTTTCGGCCACCGTTTCCACAGCCGCTTTGATCACCCCTTCGCGATCCAGTCGGGCCGTGTCTCTGCCCACAATCATGGAAACGGCTTGTCGCGCTTTTTCGATCCCCTCATAAGAAAGGGCATGATATACCTTCATAGCCTCCACACGCAATGATCGGACGGCCAGGATCTGCCAGCACATGATACTCTCCATTGCCAGTCTGAGCCAGGGACTGATGCTCATACACCCTCGCAGCAGAACCACCGGCAACATTGTCGACACAAGAACTACAACTATCCAAAGAAGCGCTCCCGCAAGCTTTTCTCCACGATCCGTTTTGGGAAAAATGCTGCGAAAGACCTTTTCCAAAACAGCAATAAGCCTTCCGATCGCCACTACCGGATGTGGCAAACCGTGTGGATCTCCCAGAATTAAATCAATGCAAAAGCCAATGAGCAGCGCATACAATGACCATCTCATACAATTCCTCCTGTATTTTGCAAAGCAAAGATATTTGCCGCTTTGATTACAGCATTGATCACAGCATCCTTATGCATGCTTCTCATTTCTTACTACGGAACACGATAAACCTGCTGAACACATAGTTCAAAACCAGCACGACAAATTGGATAATCATTTTTGCCCACATATCATTCACGCCAATCACCACTGCCAGAAGCCAGACACCTGCCACTTCAACGGCCATTGTTGATAATCGTGCACTGATAAACTTAAGAAATTCTTCAAAGCGAAGTCGAAACGTTGCCGCTTTGGACTCAAAAACAAATCTGGAATTTGTAAAATAAGCAAATACGATTGCAGCAGCGGCAGACATAATATTGGACACTGTTATATCCATCGATAAAAATCTTCTTAAAATAAAATACGTAAACATATTGACAAAAGTCGTCAGCCCGCCGAAAAAAATATACCTTAAAACGGAATTGCCATAACACTTTCGAATTATTCTTTTCATCTTATTCATACCAATAAACGACGCCAGGTAACAGATTCTAAATCACGAATCTCAAAGAAGCTTCCTGATCCGTATCCGAAATCACAGACGTTGTTCAATTCTGCTGTCAATCTTTTTGGATATCAGATACTTTGGTCTTCCTTTTACTTCTTCATATATTTTCTCAATGTAAAAACCAATAATCCCCAGACTCATCATAATAATGCTTCCCAGTAAAAGGCTGATCATGATTACGGTTGTAAATCCTTCCACAGCATGTCCTGTAAAATACCGGACCAGAGTCTGTACGCCCAGAATTACTGCAAGAATAAATGTACAAAAACCCGCAAAGGTAACGAACTGCATGGGAAATGCAGAAAACGCAGCAATATTGGTGATCGCATATTTGATCAAGGACTTCGATGACCATTTGGACTCTCCTTCTATCCGTTCCGAAACATCGAACTCCACGGAAGTTGTCTGATATCCAACCCAGGCAGAAAGCGCTCTGAAAAAGACATTTTTCTCCGTCAGCATCAGAAGTGCATCCACCGCTTTTCGATCCATAAGCTTAAAATCGGAAGCCTTTGTCATATCAATACCCACAGCTTTTGAAATAATCGCATAGAAGGTTTTTGCTGCAAAAGAATGTACCGCACTCTCTTCTCCTCGATTTCTTTTTATGCCTTCCACCACTTCATATCCCTGTTCCCAAAGACGGTACATCTCCACAACCGTCTGCGGCGGATGCTGTAAATCACAATCCATCACAACACAACAGTCCCCTTTGGCATTCGCCAGACCTGCCATCATCGCAGACTCTTTCCCAAAGTTTCTGGAAAAATGAACGCCGCACACATGTATATCATGCGCGGCGACCTCTTCAATTTCTTCCCATGTATGATCCTTGGAACCATCATTCACAAGTACAATTTCATAATGTATTCCCTCTTTAGACAAGACATCTCCGATCACAGCAACTGCCTTCTTAATCATTTTCTCCTCATTGTACGCAGGCAGAACAACGGATAGCAAACTCATAATCGTAATTTCTCCTTACCCTGGATAAGCTGAAACGGACACGATTTCAGCGAATATGTACATTCAAATGCTGCTTTTCGAACAGGGTCAACCTCCTTGAAAAGCAGCATTATACTACCCCATATAAATCAATACAATTCTCAACGTTTATCCTTGTCAATAAATTCCAGTGATATCACGGTAAGTACGGCAAAGATGATGATGAACCTGAGTAACGCAAGCCAGTACCGGATGATATTATCAGAGGAATGCTCATATGCATCAACCCGGCTGGCGGAAGCCGTCTCTGTTTCAACCAGTTCCTTAATCTGCTGTTCACCGAACAGATCGATGATTTTTCCTACGGTCGTCTGGATATGGATGGAAGTGTTCCTGTCTCCACTGCCGATCAGATCTACAATGTCTCCTACCGTAACATCCTCCATACGGATAATTTTGCCGTCACTGTCCACGCGAAAGCTCAGATAATCGCTGAGGGCAACCGCAGATGATGCAGCAGCTCCCTTACCAACAACATCATTGACTTCTGTCTGTTCAGGCACAGACACATCAATGGCTTTGAGTAAATCTACTATTTTCGCAGCACGCAATTCTGCGATGGATGGATTCTCCTCATTTTCTAAGATCGTAAGAATCTGGTCCAGTGTAATGACTTCGTCGATCTCATTACTCTTCAATTTTGCGATGGAATTCCATGCCGTAACCAACGGTTTACTGTTGAAGTCCGCCTGTGCATTGACACACTTCAGTCCATAATTGGATATAGTGAAATCCGCCAGTCTGGCCGTCCATGGCGGAAGGTTGAAAATGCCCCCGGAAAATACCAGCTGAAAGATCAGCAGAAACGGCATAATCGTCATAGCTCCGGTGGTAGTGTGGGCGAAGGATGAAACAAACAATGAGATCATATCTGCCCCATATGAAATCAGGAACAAAGTGATGGTCATATCAACCATAAAGTATCCGGTTATCAGACCTTTTGCCGGGAAAATCACACCCATTTTCTGACAGACAACCAATGTCAGTATGGACTGTGCCATGCAAAGAAGTGCCTGGTACATCATATGAGCGCATACATATGCGGTAATATGCATACCGGAACGATGTTCGCGTTTGACGATGTTTCTTTCACGGCAGATGGACTGGATAGAATTAAAGCATCCGTTCCAGATCGCCACACAGGTCAGTGCAAAGGAGCCCTTTAACGTACCTTCCATGGATACAAAGAAATCATTCCGGACAACCATAGAAACCAATGCAGCAATGACAGCGCACATGGGCAGCAGCTTCCAGTCATTCTGATAAATAAAGCTGCGCAGAAGTTTTCCAAAGTAAATCGGTACCTGTGTCACCCGGTCACGATGGCGAACCTTTTTCGTTTTCACCTGACTGACTTGTAATTCAGACATGCTGCACCTCCATGAATTTCGTGATCAATTCATCCGCACGGCCATCCCCGCCTTCTTCCTCACGATTAATGGTTTTGACAATCTGCTCCATACTGTCTCGTTCAAAAAACGTTCTTGCATTTTCAATACTTCCATAGTAAGCCAGACGACCGGTTCGATGCTCGTCCTTAGCCAGAACAATAACGTCGTCAAAAAGATCAATGACACGATCCGGCGTATGGGTAATTACAATAATGATCTTTCCCTGATCGGCAATCATACGAAGCTGCTGCATCAGTTCTCTTGCCATAACACCATCCAGTCCGGAATCCGGTTCATCCAGAATGAACAGCGTAGGGTTAGACAGAAACTCTATGGAAATAGACAGGCGTTTGCGCTGTCCTCCGGAAAGCTTATCTACAAGCTTTCCCTGTACCGGAGTAAGCCCGAAGATCTTCATTACTTCGTCAACCCTGGATCTGCGCTCTTCCCGGGAGAAATTCTGCGGGAGACGCAAAGCCGCCGCATCGGTCAGTGTACGAAGTACGGTGTCACTTCCACGCATCAGATCCTGCTGCGGCACAAACCCGATATCGTACATCATCTGCTTGTAATTGCTGTAGACATTCTGCCCATCCAGCATGATCTCGGCATTTGCCTTTTCATATCCAATGATTGCATTCAGCAATGTTGTTTTCCCGGCACCGGAACCTCCCAGAAGCAGTACCATGGAGCCTGGTTTAATATTCATATGAATATCCCTGAGAAGGTACTTGTTCTTAAAAAAATCTCTGGCAGTTCTTGCTTCCAGATTCACTGTCAGACCGTTCTCCAGAACGGATACACTGTTGCTGAAATAATTCTTTTCGTCCTCATCGATTTCTGAAATCTGACGTTCCGGCTGGTAACGTTTCAGTATACCCACCAGAAAGACTGCAGCCGGATATACAGCCAAAACCACTACAAGCCACCATTTCGTGGCATGGAGGTTCTCCAGCAAACCAATGAACACGCGAACAAAATATACCGTATATATGATTCCAAATAACAAATATACAACGGTAAGAAAAACCCCTTCTTTTTCGGAAGTCAGAATCACCATAGCTACTCGAAGTGGAAGCATGCAGCATTCCAGCATGAACAAAATGCGGCCCTCCATTTCCCTGTCAGCACATTGTGAAAAAGCATAAGATTTATAAGCCGGAATAAATGCTTTCCATCTTTTCTGACCGCATTTTTTGAACAGAAACCACAGACCTGCCGTATATAACAGCCCTAAAATAATATCTGACAGCGAACTGCCTTCCAGAAAAACGTTGCATAAAATACGAAATATCTGGCTCCTCATATAAAACAAGCCCCTTTCCCTGCGATGAGTATCTGTTTATTCTCTTACCTTTATCCAAGCAATACCCCGTCACTGTATTGTCCATTCTGGTATGTCTGGAAAAACTCCGAATATTGCTCCGACTCGAATACTTCCATCAGTTCCTGCGTATTCCGGATCCAGTTTGCTTCGTCAACACATTTTCTATTCAGCCAGAACACCCTGCCTTCTCCGGAGGATTTCAGATATCCGTCAAACTGGTTTGTTTTATACAGCATCACGATACAGCGGGTACCATCCTCCTGAATCCAGTCTTTATACCCGCATGGTTGAGGATTATAGATGTTCAGACCGGTCTCTTCTTTGATATCCCGTTTCACGGATTCTGTCAGGCTTTCTCCTTCCAGGACAGGTCCCCCCGGAAAAACCAGTCCCTGTTTTCCATCATCCTTTTTTTCCTGTACCAGAATTCGTTCTTCATCATAGATCAGACACATATTTCTTAACGAAATCATTTGTTCTCTCATAGTCATAGCCTCCTGAAACAATTATATCATCTGATTGTTAAAATAACACCAAATTTTTATAAATATTGCGCTATAACACCCGTAGAAGTACATTCCTGCTAAAAACCATCATAGGATGTCATCGACATGCCTGCCCCTTTGTGCAGTTTTCTTCCTTCTGCGGCGATTCACTTTTGGGGGCCTCTGTAACCTCTGGCATTTACCGGTTTTCCGCTTCGGGTACGCCTTGGGAAACCTTACTTTTCCTGCAAGGCTTTGCAGCTGTAATGTTCCTTTCTTTACCGCTGAGAAGGCAGTTTCAGCGACATTTAATGCAGATCCACCCAGCTGCTGACTTGCCTTTGCCCCTAATATCGCAATCAGCTTTCGGGACATATCTCTGGTTTTATGATTTCCATTCATGAGTTCCCTGATCACATCCTTCGCAGTCCTTTTAGCGTCAGACAAAGCCTCTACAATGTCCGATCCTTCTTTCTCAATGGCATCAAACAGCGTGGATATGAAAGCTTCTCTTTCTTCCAAAGATGCGGAATGTACCCAACGATCCAAAACATCGCCTATGGCCTGGGCACCGTTTTCCAGTTTATCCCTGGTTTCGAAACCATCCGGCAGAACCTGCCAGGTCAGCATCCAATGCTGCATAAGCCCTTTTGCACTGCTGGCCACAATGGTCAGCCAGGGCTGCTCCTCCGGATTCTCCCGGACTTCCTTTTCTGCGAAAAGCATGCCGATCACATCATAAGTTGTTACAAACTTATGATACCGGGAAAGCATTTTCTCCCGTACATCCTGCTCAATGCTGCCAAAAACCTCCGGATCAAAACCAGGACCATCATTGTTATAGAAGGCACAGAACTTATCCTGCAGGCTTTGATCCAATCCGGCAAAGGAATAAACTGCCAGATTCCCGCCTTTCGAATGACCTCCTACACGCCAGACTGTCTTATGACGACGGTATTTCTTCAGCATCTGCTTCGTATATGCCAAAGCCTGCTGCTGTGCATCCGTTTCCTTATAACTGATCATAAAATCTTCACGCCAGCCTACGATGGTACTATCGGTTCCCCGAAACGCAATATACTTGCTTCGATCCGGCAAATGATACACCAGTGCACAAAACTGGGTTCTTCTTCCATCCTGCTCATTGAACACGACATTGACATAATCCGACATTTCTACCATTCCAAAACGAACAGACTCTGCCGCAAGCTTCAGAAATTCATCATTTCTTTCCTGATCCAGTCCGGGAAATCCTCCCGCATCCGGATGATTCAGATATTGCTTTACCGCCTCTTTGATTGATATTTTTCCTTTTGTATCCGTCCCGGGTACAATTCCGTCAAAGGAATGATAAACAATCTGTGAAAAGATCAGATTATCCACATCATTAAATGGTCTTTCCCTAAAAGAGAGATCCCCCCTCCAACGAACATACTCAATTAAATCCGCCATATCGGCACTTCTCCTCTTTCCTTCCAAACGAGAGCAATCCGGTTCCGGGAATTATTCCTCTCCATGTGCCTGATTATTGCTATGCCATATATACCGCATCTTTGCCTGCTCTGTCAGCAGCTCCTCAAATTCATCCCGTTCTATTCTGCTTTGCTCTTTGTATAGGTCTTTTGTTTCGGTTTCTTTACAGATTCAGAAAACGCTGAAAAATCTGTATGCATTCGTTTGCATCTTCTTCCCTGCTCATCTCACAATATAGCCGAACCAACGGCTCTGTTCCGGAAAATCTGGCTGCGATCCATCCATCTCCGGAAAAACAGATTCTGCAGCCGTCCAGATAGGAGACATCCACTATTTTATATGGGAATTCCGGAAGAATACGATCATCATATATCATCTTCATCAGGTCTTCTCTTCGATCCTGTGCATATTGTAATGATTTTTCCACCATATACATTTTTCCGTACTCCCTGCAGATGGTGCTATAGAATTCCGATAATTTCAATCCTGTAACCGCCACCATTTCAACCAGCAAAACAGAAGCATAAATGCCGTCTTTCCCGTTGATATGCCCACGAATTGCCATACCTCCGGAGGACTCTCCCCCTATAACCGCATTGGTTTCCGCCATTTTTGAAGATACGTGTTTAAAGCCTACCGACACCTCATAGCATTCCTCACCAAAATCTTTCGCAATGCGGTCGAGCATATGTGTGGTAGAAATACTCCGAACTGCAGGTCCTTTCCAGCCCTTGTATTTCAGAAGATAGTAATACAGCAGAACAAGGATATCATTCGCATGCAGATATCTTCCGAGATCATCGATCACACCGATCCGGTCTGCATCTCCGTCCGTAGCAATGCCCAGGTCACATTCCATTTCCAGAACGTAGGTGCGCAGTTCTGTCAAAACCTCTTTACTGGGTGCCGGCATCCGTCTGCCAAACAATGTATCGTGGGAGCCATGGATGACATCTAGCTCACAGCGGGCCGTGGACAGAATCGTTTTCATGGACGCCTGACTTACACCGTACATAGGATCCAGAACCAGCCGCAGACCTCTTGATCGGATCGCTTTCATGTTAATATGATCGATGATACTGTCCAGATACTCGTTAATTGGATTAAACTCTGTCACCAGACCGGTTTCCCTGGCCTGCTCATAAGGCATAATACGAACCGGTTCCCCTCTGTTCTCAATTGCAAGCGCATAATTCTCAATGTCCTTCGTCTGTTCCTCATTGGCATCTCTCCCTCCATACGTGAAAATCTTAATGCCGTTATAGGTCGCCGGATTATGGCTTGCCGTAACCATCAGTCCATAATGCATTTTGTGCTTTTCCACATAAAACATGATCAATGGTGTGGGAGAAGACCGATTGACAAACAAAGAATGAATCCCTTCTGCAGCAAATGCTTCACAGGCCCATTTCACAGACTCTTTCGACAAAAAACGCCTGTCATAACCGATTACGACCCCTTCCTTATGCACATTTTCGAATTTCATTTTCTCGGACAAAGCCTTAGCCAACAGCTGAATATTCGACCTTGTGAATTCATCTCCGATGATGGCGCGCCATCCGCCTGTCCCAAATCGTATCATTTATTATGCTCCTTATCGCATTTTCTCTCAGACAATTGATCGCACATTCATCTCTTTTACCAGTGCCTGCGTCTTCTCGTTGTCATCCATTCCAAAGGTAATCACACCTGCCACACTTGCTCCTGCATCTTCCATAATCGAACTGATCCCCGCTATGGTGGCACCGGTTTCGATCCAGTTATCCACGATCAGAACCGTCGGATGGTCTTTCAGGCTATCTTTACGAACCACCAACGCACAGGATTCATTGCGGTGGTTCACATACACAGCCCGATAGAATTCATCCCCAAAAACATCACTTACTTTACATTTTGCTACCGGAATAAATCCAACCTTCATTTCCCTGGAAAGCATGCTCCCCAATATGAAACCGGATCCATCCAGCGCAACAATATAATCGATCTTGTCATTATGCATCGCCTTAAAATATGCAAGAATCTTGTCCATGTCTTCCACATCACGATAGATCGAACCTACAAATTTTCTGTTGCTTTCATTCTTCTGTAAATGTTTTCTGACGATTTCCTGAAGATTGCTCAGACTCATTTCTCTCATCTTTATCCTCCTTTATCATAACAGCTCTCATTCTCACTGCATTTCCCGTTAATCTCATAAAAAACCAACAACTTATAACACAGCTTTATTATACCGCAGCATTGTTCATCCTTCAATTTACACTTTGGATTTATCAATGAAAATATCGGCATCAGCAGAATCGACCTGTATCCCCGGATAAGCCTTTAAAAAGCATAGAATAATCCCTTTAATTCTTGTACAAATTATGGTAGACTTTATGAGTAATTATGCGTTATTAACACATATTCGCTTTTTCTGTTAATAACAGAATGTATTAGAGGTGCAATTAATGAACTCAACTATAAATCTGCCGGCTGTTGTCATTGCCGATCTGATGGGTATTATCCTGATGCTTATAACATTAACGGATAATATCTGGAGAATGGGAAAGCCTTCCAGGCAGAACGTTGCCTTACGGACTATGATTCTGGCTTGTGCAACAACCTGTATCGCAGATGCCATATGTTTTCTGGCAGACGGACGACCTGGAATTCTGTGCTTTCTGGCTGTTTTTATCGCTAATACCTGGCTGTTTCTTATGGATCTGGTATTGGAAATAAGCTGGTTCTATTTCCTTTTATCATTTCTTAATATCGAGATCAGCCACTTTCACAAAAGGATCCTTTTCATCCTTAACACCATTGGTCTTATCATTTTGTTGGTAAATTGCTTTTACCCTGTTGTATTCACTGTTTCTGAACAAAATATATACACGAGAAGACCCCTGTACATGTACTTCATCATTATGCAGAGTGCTTTTCTGGTCGACAGCCTTATCATTTACATCAAGGCCAGAAGAGACAGCGGTTTTCTGAAATATTTCCCGGTGGAGGTATTTCTTCTTCCGGTCTTCCTTGGTGTGTTGATACAGACATTTTATTATGGGGTTTCCACCATCTGGCCCTTTGTTTCCATTGCCGTCTGCGGCGTATCCTTCAGCCTGCAAAACGAGCTGCTTTATCGGGACAAGCTAACGGGACTGTATAATCGATTCTACCTGGACAATATATCGAAACGCCTGTCAACACATCCGGAGCTTAATTTCTCACTGATGCTTTTGGATCTGAATAACTTTAAGGCCATCAACGACCGTTATGGACATACGACCGGAGATGAAGCATTGCTGGAAACGGGAAAACGGATCTGCAATGCAGTAGAATCCCACGGGGAAGTGATCCGGTATGCCGGTGACCAGTTTATTGCTTTACTGAACACGCAGGATGAAGCTGTGATCCAAAGTATTACCGAAAAGATAAACAGAAGTATGGAAGACTTCTCTCTTACCGGAGAAACGCGCTATCAGCTCTCCTTGTCCATAGGATACAGCAAATTTTCCTTTAACACACATAACATCGATGAGATGATCAACCTTGCTGATAAACGGATGTTTGAAAACAAACGTGCTTATTATATTTCTCATCCTGATTCTGTACAAAGAAATCGTCTGGGGGAAATAAGCGAAAGCAGTCAGTTAATGAATGCGGAAACGCAGTCCATTGTTTTGAAGCTGGAAAGAGATCCTGTGACGCAAGCCTATACCAAAAGCTTCTTTTATGAGTATGTCGACCGGGAGCTTTCTGAAAATGCCGGCGTTCATTACGATATGATCTGTGTTGAGGTAAAGTCTTATGAGTTGTTGTACGGTCGCTTTGGACTGACTTTCTGCAACTCTTTCATGAAGACTTTTGTAGACAGCATAAACTGTCTTCTTCCGGAAAGCTTGATCGTAGGGCGAATCTCCGATAATCAGATCGGATTTCTGACTCCCCATATGTCCATCGCTCTGCATCGGAGCTTTTTGAAACAGTGTCTTTCCCGATTGGAAGCGTCTCCTTCCTCCCCGCAGCTGGAATTAAAATGCGGTGTCTATCTGAATGTTGATCGAAGCCTTTCCGCAGAAGCTATCTTCAATAATGCCTGTCTTCCGATCGAAGCAATTCGTTTTAACGCAACGGAAAATCTGGCCGAATTTGATGAAACATTTCAATCCAGTGTATCCAGGAGGCAGATTCTTACAAATGATATGTATCAAGCGTTGGAGACAAACCAGTTTGTCACATATTACCAGCCAAAATTCAATGCACAAACAAAGGAGATCAACGGTGCGGAAGCACTGGTGCGATGGATTCATCCCACACTTGGAATGATCAATCCGGGAGATTTTATTCCTTTGTTTGAACACAATGGCTTTATTGAAAAGCTGGATAAGCACGTCTTAACCACGGTATGTCAGAACATCCGGCAATGGCTGGATCTGGGGTATCATCCCGTTCCGATCTCGATCAATATTTCACAGATCGACTTTGATCAGAACGATCTTGCAGAGTCTCTGGAGCAAATCGTTGACCTGTATCAGATTCCGCACGAATTGATTCATTTCGAAATCACGGAATCCATTAATGCGTTGGATTATAATAAGAAACTGTATGTCGTTAATAAACTGCGGGAAAAGAAATTCCGGATCGAACTGGATGATTTTGGTACCGGTTATTCAACCTTAAATGCTTTGGGGGATCTCCCTATTGACGTTTTAAAGGTTGACAGGTACCTGATCGAGAATCTAAACGATGAGAAGTATCAAACCATATTGCGTGCGACTCTATATGCAGCTCACGGTATGAAAATCCCGGTTGTAATTGAAGGTGTCGAGAACCAGGAGCAGATCGATCTTCTGACCGAAATGTGCAAAGAAAGAATCAACATTACCGTACAAGGGTTTTATTATTCAAAGCCGGTTAAGAAGCAGCAATATGAATCCCTTATATTTTAAACAGCAGGAGTAACCCGTCATGCCCATCAGTGTATACATTTTGAAAAACAACATCGTAAAATCATCGGTGGATGAATACCTGAAATACAAAGCGCAGCAGAAAGAGAAAAAAAGACTCGCCGCTCAGGCGGATACTTCTCCGGCACCTACAACCCAAAAGTTTAAAAAGGATCGCCGGACCGTATTCATATCCACATCAGACACCGCAGCGGAAGCTCTTTCTCTTGCAGGAATCTCTTATGAAGGCGAAATTGCCCTGGAGGACATTGAGTTCTGCAAAGTTGAAACACAGCAGAAATGTATGTGCGGAAACCTTTGTATTCCAAAACTGAATGATGTAACCGGTCCCAATATCCAGATGTATTTTTTCCTGAACCGAAAAAACATTGTCATCATTGATGATGAGGGTTTTGCTGAAAAAATCATGCAGCGCATCAAATCCAGCCGTAACAAACCCGGACAGAATCGTGAGCGTTTTCTCTATAGCTTCTGCGCAAATTTCATGGACATGGATCTGGATAATCTGGGCCGTTATGAACGGCGCATTATGCAGCTGGAGGAAGAAGTATCCGATGGGGATCCGGATGATATCACCTCTCAGGTTGCACAGCTTCGAAAAGAGCTTTTGATCCTTCGGGAGTACTATGACGAGCTTCGTGACTTTGGAAAGCAGATGGAGGAAAACGAAAACCATTTCTTCTCCGGAAAAAACCTGGAATATTTCGGTATCATCTCAGACCGTGCAGACCGTCTGATGGGTCGCACCATGTACCTTCTGGATTATATCGGGCAGGTACGTGAGACCTATCAGGGCAGAGTTGCCGAACAACAGAATGCCAATATGCAGTTTCTGACCATCATTTCAACCATTTTCTTCCCGCTGACATTGATCACCGGATGGTACGGCATGAATTTTGAGAATATGCCGGAGCTGGCAAGAGGCTATCCCTTTGTGATCGGTCTCAGCCTTCTGGTCATTGCTGTAATTATCTTTATATTCAAGAAACGCAAGATACTATGACATAACTCCATCAGCAATACCCCTTCCAGATACGCGAATCAATCATAAAGCAGGAAACTTTTAAAGAATCTATATGACATATCAAAAATGCCGGCTAGAGAGCCTCTTTAAAGCACTCTCTATCCGGCGTTCTATTTTGTAAATTCTATTTCCCGATCGTCAGGAAACTTCCTTCTCATCCCATAACACAGCAATTCTTGTTCCCTTATCCGGTTCACTTTGCAGACTGATCTCTCCATGGGTCAGCTGACAGATATGCTTCACGATTGCCAACCCAAGTCCGGTTCCGCCGAGTTCCTTGGATCTGCTTTTGTCAACCCGGTAGAACCGCTCAAACACCCTTTCCTGATGTTCCGGTGGAATACCAATACCGGTATCTCTGACTTCAAAACAAATCTTTCCATCCCGATGCTCCGTTCTCACCAGAATCTTTCCACCTGGTTTATTATAACGGACAGCATTCTCGATCAGATTATAGATCAACTCCTGCGCAAGCTCTTTTCCAATCCTTACATTTGCATGATTTGTACCGATATATGTTATCTCAAGGTTATTTTTCGATGCATTTAAGGAGAGAATCTCCACGCTCTCTTCTGCTATCTCTGCAATATTCACAATATCCAGCTGTTCATTTGCGCCACCGGTATCCAATTGCGAAAGCTTTATGATATCGTTGATCAATGTCAATAATCTGGCTGCGCTCTTTCTGATTTCTTTTGAAAAATGGGATATATCCTTTTCATTTACCATACCGGCTTCCATCAGCTCTGCATAACCGGAAATAGCTGCCAGAGGTGTCTTCAATTCGTGCGTCACATTCGCAGTGAATTCCTGCCGGATATTTGCGGATTGTATGATTTCTTCATGCTGGTTGCTGATTTTTTTCAAAAAGGGAATCAGCTCCGGATAGATTTCTTTATCCTCCGCATGATCCAGATCTCCAGCCAGTTCGTCAATTGGCTTAACGATAGCTGCCGTAAGAAAATGCGAAACCAAAAAGCAGATCAACGAAAGCAGCATTCCCATCACCACAATGATCGGCAGCGTGGTAAACAATACGGAAATTACACTTTTCGCTTCCTTACCCACGCGGAGAATCTTTCCGGTTTCAAGTCTCCTGGCATAATAGAATACACTTGTAGACAGGGTTGCCGACCTTCGAATACCATGTCCTGCCCCGCTTTGCATCGCACTTAGAATCTCCGGTCGGTTCAAATGATTTTCCAGGGATTCCTCATCAACATTGGAATCAAACATAACCGTTCCATCCGGATTAATCAGAGTAACGCGAATATTGTTGGTCTTTTTCTGATAAGAGTCTTCTTCAATCAATAAATCCGTAACATCTTCCAGGTCCGAAAAAACCTGTTTCTTCAACTGTGTATAAAACACCAAAGTCATTGCCAATGTAGTGATTATGATCGAGAAAAGTGCGATCTCCATAAATCGTCTGTTAATTTTCTTTCTCATTCCATCTTATACCCTACATTACGAACCGTATGGATCAGACTTCCAGCTTCACCCATTTTCTTACGCAATGTCTTGATATGCATATCCACGGTTCTCGTTTCACCAACATATTCCGAATTCCAGACAGTATCCATAATCATATCGCGGGTAAATACGATGCCAATGTTTGATAGAAACATGCGCAGCAGCTCATATTCTTTGTATGTCAGATCCACCATCTGCCCGTTCACTGTACATTTGCGCCGTTCCTGTTCCATAGAGATCCCTTTATGATTCAGGATCGCATCATCGCTCATAGGTTTGATTCTGCGCAAAATCGCTTTCACTCTGGATGTCAGTTCCATTATCCCGAAAGGTTTCGTGATATAATCATCTGCTCCCAGATCAAGCCCTTTTACCGTATCAATTTCTGCCGATTTTGCGGTGACCATGATCACAGGGAGCTTTCGTGTTTTAGGATCCTGTCTCAACTTCTTCAGCATGGAAAGTCCATCCTCCCCCGGAAGCATAATATCCAGTATTACAAGATCCGGCAAGATTTCACTTAAGCACTCCCGAAACTCATCACAATCGAAAAAAGCTCGCACCTCATGCCCATTGCTTTTTAAGGCATAGCATTCGATTTCCTGAATATTACTATCATCTTCGACGATATAGATCAAAGCCATTGCAGTCTTTCTTCCTTTCGATCATGATTTCACAAACCGTATTATACACTGACCATTGAATGAATGGAATACTTCTCCTGAAACATCGCCAGCAGATCCCTGTAAGATTCATTGCCTTCTTTCATAGATCTTGCATATTGATGCAAAGCATGGAGATCTGTCTCTGTCGCAATCTCCTCTTCTGCAATGTTTGAGCAATGTCCTGCAATACGCCCAAAAGAGTTCAGAATATCCGTGAGTGACATACCAAGTTCTACAGAGCAGCTGCCTTGCGCAAGTCTCTGATTATGATTTCTGCGGATATCATCCCGCAAGGAACGAATCACATCCGATAACGGATCAATCTTAACCGCCGTCTCCATTTCGTCATGTATGAAACAGGAAACGGTACGCTCAAGGATTTCATCCGTTGCCAGCAGGATCACCCAAAGCTCCTGATACGCTTCCGGCGAAAAATGTTCGTTATTCTTATGCATCTTCCTTAATTCGTAAGCAATTCCTTTCAGGTAATCGGATATACGTTCGAAATCCACAATACATTTGGCATAAAGTCCGATTCTCTGACTGTCTTCTTCCGAAAGCTCCTTTGCCGAGAGTTTCGTCAGATAAGAGCTCATTTCATCTTCTTTTTGATCCACCTCATCCTCAAGATCAATTACCTTCTGGCATATCTCTTCCGAATAAGCATCAATATTCTTTATGGTAAGTCCCATCATCCCGCGCACGATCTGCGCCATGTCACAGGCAGCATTTTTGCACTGGGCAATAGCAAAGGACGGTCTCTCCAGAAAACGTTCGTCCAGGACCTTCAGATCCGTATCTTTTTCTTCATCTTCTGAATACGGAATCGTCAAATATGCCAGCTTCTCCAACAGCTTTGCAAGAGGAAGCAAAATAACGGTGGCCAGAACATTAAAGCTTGTGTGGATCACAGCAATAATGGCCGCATTGGCATTCCCTTCCAGAAAATCAAAATGAATAAAATAATTCACGGAATAGAACACTGTCATGAACAGAATCGTCCCAATGAGATTAAAATACAGATGTACCAGGGAAGCACGCCTTGCATTCTTGCTGGCACCTAATCCGGAAAGCAAAGCAGTGATGCAGGTTCCGATGTTCTGTCCCATGATTACCGGGAATGCAGCACCAACCGTAACACTTCCCGTTACACACATTGCCTGAAGAATACCTACCGACGCTGAAGAACTCTGAATAATGGCTGTTAACCCTGCGCCTACCAGCATTCCCAGAATCGGGTTTTCAAAGGCTGTAAATAATGAGGTGAATTCCGGGACATTCGCCAGTGGTTTCACTGCCCCGCTCATGGTCTCCATACCAAACATCAGGACGGCAAATCCTATCAGAATCGTCCCGATGTCTTTTTTTCGGTCATTTTTTACAAACATGATCAGAATGATCCCTACGAAAGCCAAAACCGGCGAAAAGGAAGAAGGTTTTAAAAGCTTTACAAAGAAATTACTGCTTTCAATACCGCTCAGGCTAAGGATCCAGGACGTGACCGTGGTGCCAATATTTGCCCCCATGATGACGCCTACCGCCTGGGACAGCTTCATGATTCCGGAATTTACAAATCCAACCACCATAACGGTTGTTGCAGAAGATGACTGAATAATCGCCGTCACACCAGCCCCCAGCAAAACTGCCTTCAGAGGATTATTGGTCATACGCTCCAGTACCTGTTCCAGTTTTCCGCCTGCCAGCTTTGACAGGGCATCCCCCATGATCTTCATTCCGTACAGAAATAAAGCAAGACCTCCGATCATTGTTAATACACTAAAAAAATCCATAAATATCCTCCTTTGTTTTACCGTTACTCCCATCCAAAGTGTATAGAAGCTGCGTAAAATCCAAAAGAAGCTTTATGTAAAATCTGTGTAAACTAAATTCCCCATACCAGCCATATAAAGGCATATCCTGTCACGACTGCTGCCAGTGTGAAAGGAACTCCGATTCTCAGGAAATCGCTGGTGGTAACATCTTCTCCGTTTTTACGAAGGATTCCGATTGCCGCAATATTCGCAGAGGCACCAATGGGGGTAAGATTTCCTCCCAGAGTAGCTCCTGTCAGCAGCCCAAAGAAAAACACATAGGGTTCCACATTCATCCGACTAGCAATACCGGCGATTACCGGCAGCATGGTAGCCACGTAAGGAATGTTGTCAATAAATGCTGACAACACCACCGAAGCAAAGACGACGAGTGTATACAGAAGGAATGGATTATTACCGGCCAGACGATAGAATAAATCTGCAATAGCGTCGATCACACCGGCATTCTTAACGCCTCCTATGACCACAAACAGCCCTGCCAGAAGCAAAAGCGTATCTGTATCGAATTCTTTTGCAGCCAGCTTCAACGGGTTGGATGAATGCTGCCTGCAGCAGCTATATATCATACCAGCAATGCAAAGAACCAGGCAGATCAATCCGGAACGCATCTGATACAGAGTAAGGGCAAAGCCACTTTGTGGTTCCGGAATAAAAGACGCACAGATCAATCCCAGAATCACCGCAATCAACAGAAATGCCGGCACGTAATCATTCACTTCTGTTTCCACTTTTGTAGATGTAGGGGTATTATCTTTACGAAAAATGAACAGCAGCACCAACAGTGATGCCAGTGCTCCCAGTTCAACGCCCCAGAAGATGCCTGGCTTTCCCTTCATCCAGAAAAACTCAAAAAAATTCATGTCAGCATATCCACCAAGAAGGATACTGGTGGTATCTCCTACGAGAGTTGCCGCCCCCTGCAGATTGGAGGATACCGCAATGGAAATAATCACCGGTATCGGCGAGATCTTCAGCTTTCGCGAAATAGCCAGTCCCACCGGAGCCACCATCAGCACCGTTGCCACGTTATCTACAAAAGCGCTGATCACACCGGCAAACAGTGACAGTACTGCCACTGCCCATTTTACGTTCGGCACATGCGTGATCAGGATTTCTGCCATCCGGATCGGAAAACGACTCTCAATAAAGAGGATCACGATCCCCATGGTTCCGCCGATCATCAAAAGAACGTTAAAATCGATCTCCGAAAGTGCCTCCAACGGCGTATAGTCAAATATCCCGATAACCCCCATCAGGACAAAACATGCAGCACTGCCAAGCGCAATAAAATGACGAATCTTCGGCAGTGCCAGCATCAGAATATAGGTTGTTGCAAAAACGATCAATGCAGCGATCAAATTGACTCCTCCTTTTTCTTCATGTATGACTATTATATTCAGCTCTGTTAATGGAGTCAATTCCATTTTGATTTCCTGAAAACCATTCCTTCCGTTTCCTTGGCTGCAATATTCACCCATAACCTCGCATCAGTCTTTTGGGAACTCACCTGTAATAGAGAAAATAACCCACTCCGCAATCGCCTGCTTAAACTGAATAAACAGCGCATCCACGGTATCATCCATTCCGATCACGTCCTGTGCCTTTTCCATTTTCTCTTCCGATAAAGCATCTACTGAAGAGATCAGCATTGTGCTGGTCTCTTTTGCCATTTTTTCTATGATTCTGATCTCCTCCGGGTATTTCTCTCCACACATCAGTATCGTCAACTCAGAAATATCTGCACCATGGTCGCCAATGGTATGATTTATACCATACATGGGTTCCGCAGCTGTTGAAGCCCATTTTTTCCCAAATATAAACTCTACCAACGCTTATCATCGTCACATTATCCTTTACAGAAGCCAAAGATGCATAACCAATGGCTTCCTCGTTGTTGGAAACGGTTGCGATCACATCACCGGTGGAGGTCAATTCCTGACGGAGAACACATTCATCTTCCGTTCCAGTGATAGATTCAAAACCGTCTCTTGTTCCACTTCCGGATACCCCGATCCGCCGTGCTACAAGCGGAATTCCGGTACATCGTCCCAATCGATTCTCCGGTCTTTGTAATAATAATCATGGTCGTGGACCCCGATGGAACGGACTACTCTGCAAGGATTTCCCACGGCTATGACATTATCCGGAATATCCTTTGTGACAACACTTCCGGCACCGATGACAGTATTGTCACCGATGGTGATGCCGGGAAGTATGATAGCACCTGCACCGATCCAGCAGTTTTTGCCAATCACTACCGGTACATTGTATTGCAGGGGATTCTTTCCACGGAGTTCAGGCAGAATAGGATGTCCGGCTGTGGCAACTACTACGTTCGGTCCGAATTGTGTATAATCCCCAACATAGATATGGGTATCATCCACCATGGTGACACCATAATTACAGTAAATGCCCTTCCCGAAATGGACGTGGTGCCCGCCCCAGTTTGCGTAGAAAGGTGCGGTAATAAAGCATCCCTCTCCGATTTCTGCAAATATTTGCTTCAGAAGACTTTCTTTCTTCTCAAAATCGGTAGGATTGGCGGTATTGAACTGGTGAAGAAGATTCATATATACGAACTGTTCTTCAAGAAGCTCCTGTTCTCCGGGATCATAAATTTTTCCACTGTGCATTTTCTCGTAGATATTCATTTTTATCTCCTTGTATAATTAGACTGTTTTCCTCTTAACAGAGGTGATTTGTTTACAAGACAACCCTGTCATGAATATGTAAATATATATTATGTTACTATTGTTCATCCATGAAATCAATTGATAAAGCGAAATATGAATGCGTTAAAAAACTGATGCTTGACAAAGAGAAAGAGCTATGGTAATTTTTTATCAATGTTGAAGACATGGACGTCTTTGGGAAATGATTCCTGAAGACGTCTTTCTCTTTTACATACAATCAAACCTATTTTTAAAAGGCAAAGGTGTCTCTCATGCTAGCTGAGAGGCACCTTTTGTCATTAGGAAAGGAGAAACTTATGATAATTGATACATTATGGGTATTCTTAGCCGCAATTCTTGTTTTCTTCATGAATCTGGGATTTGCAGCTGTTGAGGCGGGGTTCGCCAGATCGAAAAACACGGTTAACATTCTGTCAAAAAACTTTATCGTATTCGCAGTTTCATCACTGGGTTTCCTGCTGCTTGGCTGGGGGCTTATGTTTGGAAACAACGCCCCATTTGTAGGAACACGGCATCTATGGATTCTTGGGAATGCTGATCTGTCAGTTTTTGACAACACTCTGACATCCAATGTCCCATTCTGGGGAAAATTTTTCTTTCAGCTGGTGTTCTGCGGCACTGCAGCCACCATCGTTTCCGGCGCAGTAGCAGAAAGAATAAAGTATCTCTCATTCATTCTATTCTCTTTCGTGCTGACGATCTTTATCTATCCAATCGTTGGTCACTGGATCTGGGGCGGTGGCTGGCTTGCGCAGCTTGGCTTTCTGGATTTTGCAGGTGATTCGGCTGTCCACTCTGTAGGGGGCTGGGCTGCACTGTCCGGAGCCATCATACTTGGTCCACGTATTGGCAAGTACGACAAAGACGGAAATCCTCGGGCTATCCCCGGGCACAGCATGTCGCTGGCTGTCATCGGTCTGTTTGTACTCTGGCTTGGATGGTTTGGTTTCAATCCTGGCTCCACGATGAGTTTCCAGAACCCGTCTGACGTCATGCACATCCTGATGACCACCAACACGGCAGCCATTACAGCTGTACTGACTTCCACCATCACCGCATGGATCTACCTGGGCAAGCCCGACCTTAGCATGACGGTCAACGGCTGTCTTGCCGGTCTTGTGGCAATCACAGGCAGCTGTGCCTACGTTACGATTGGTGTTTCCCTGCTGATTGGTGCAATCGCAGGTGTATTTGTTGTGTTTGCAGTCATGTTTTTCGATCGTATCGGTATTGATGACCCCGTCGGTGCAACCTCCGTTCACCTTGGCTGCGGTATATTCGGAACGATCTGTGTAGGACTGTTCTCCAAAGAAAATGTTACCTCTCTTTCTTCCAAAAACGGCCTGTTCTATGGAGGTGGTTTCAAACTGCTGGGAATACAGCTATTAGGAATCATTTCCATCGGCGCATTCGTCTTTGCCTCCTCAATACTTGTGTGGGTCGCCCTGAAGAAGACCATCGGCATTCGGGTTTCACGGAATGAAGAGATCTCCGGCCTCGACATTGAAGAACACGGAAATACTGCATATCCCGATTTTACCTGTTCTGTAAACAACATGGACTACGGTCTTGAACGCAGTGCAGGAGCAGCGGCGGTATCCGTGCCCGTTCCCGTTGCGGAAGCTATCCCCATCACAAGGGTCATCCACACAAACACAGGCACGCCAAAATTCACGAAGATTGAAATCATATGTAAAGAAAGTCGCTTTGAACTACTGAAAAATGCAATGACGGACCTCGGCATTACCGGCATGACCGTGTCTCATGTACTCGGCTGCGGTCAGCAGAAGGGCCGGCCTGAATATTATCGCGGTGCTTTGCTGGAAGCAACCTTGCTGCCAAAACTCCAGGTTGACATCGTTGTAAGCAAAATCCCCGTACGTTCCGTAATCGAAGAGGCCAAGAAAGCGCTCTATACCGGACATATCGGGGATGGTAAAATCTTTGTATATGATGTTGAAAATGTCGTCAAGGTACGTACCGGTGAAGAAGGCTATGATGCACTCCAGGACATTGAATAGTACTGTTTGAACCCCGGCACTTCCTTTTCTGGAATGACAGGAAACCTCCGCCGAGGGCAGTCAGATAATGAGTTGCAAATTAGCAACTCAGGCAGATTATGATTCGTTATTAAGCTTTTAAAGGACGGAGAGCTGTGCGGGTGCAGATTGCTTGAAAGATTCAACATAACTCAACCAACATTGTCTCACCATATGAAGGTATTGACGGAAAGCGGATTGGTCCGTTCGAGAAAAGCCGGGAAATGGAATCACTATTCCCTGGACCAGAAACGGTTTCTTGAATTCACTGATGTTTTAGAGACTTTATTCGATCCGATTCATCCCGAAGGAAACCTTTGTCCGCTATCGGGCAGAAGTGCAGGGCATGTGAAAGGCTTTTATAAAGAACTGTTATCTTTAGCTGTTCCACTGGGATTGCAAAATTTGTTGACTGCTCTTGTCGGTGCATCGGATGCACTGATG
>JABUSW010000282.1 GCA_021443885.1 Blautia sp. | reverse complement strand
GGTATGGACCTGATGCAGATCTCTTCTTACTGGCAGAAGGTCGTTATCGGTGTGATCATCATTCTGGCCGTTGTGCTGGATATGGCGCAGCAGAAGAAGAAAGACTGATTTGCGTAAATACTTTTGTTACCCTAGCCAAAATTAAAATATGAATGGAGTAAAGCCCATGAAGTATTATCTGATCATGGACATCGGCGGAACCAAAACGACCGGTGCGTTGTTCACGGAGGAAGGACAGCCGGTGGACGATTATTTTTATGTAGTAAAATCACAGACCTACAAGGGAGAAGAGGCGGTATACCAGAACACCAAAAGTGCACTTGATAAAGTCATTGCGCATTTTCAGGTGAACATGGATGATGTTCTGGGAATCGGGGTAGGCGGTCCGGGACCGCTTGACGTAAAGCGAGGTATCATTATTAATTCTCCCATGATGGGCTGGAAGAATTTTCCGGTTGTAGACCGACTGAAGGCTGACTATCACAAGCCGGTGATCATGGACAATGACGGGAATCTGGGAGCCCTTGCGGAACAGCGCTGCGGACAGGGGAAAGGACTGGAGAATGTGTTGTATATGACTATCAGCACCGGCTGCGGCGGTGGAGCTGTGATCAATGGAAAAGTACACCATGGTCATTGCGACAGTGCTGCTGAATTCGGGCATATGAGTATTGATCTGGAAGGGCTTCCCTGCCCTTGCGGAGGAAAAGGATGCTTTGAATTATATGCTTCCGGTACTGCGTTAAAAAGAAGAATGATCGCAGATATGAAGGCGGGGGTAAAATGCAGCGCTTATGAGGCAGCAGGCTATGATCCCGACCGGATCGAAGGGAAGCTTATGACGGACGCTGCACAAGCCGGAGATCCATACGCATTGGAATTCTATAGACAGGAAGGGTATTACCTGGGGTGTGGACTGGCAATGCTTTTTAATCTGTATGACCCGGATGTTTTTGTTCTGGGCGGCGGCGTTACAAAAGCGAGAATGTTTTTTCACGAAGAGATGATGAAACAGCTTCAGGCAAGAACGATCCGGGAAGTAAGTGAGGACAGGGTAAAGTATTCTGTTATGAACGATAATGTGGTGCTGTACGGTGCCTATTATCTGATCAAAGAATATCTGGAAACGGGACAGATCCCATAAGCATCGCAAAGGATGCTGTGCATGTTCACAGTCGCTGCGCGAAATAGATACCAGTACAAAGAAGAGGAGAACGATTATGGCATTAGTTACACTAAAAGAGATTCTTGCCAATACCAGAAAGGAGCAATACGCAGTAGGGGCGTTTAATTTCAGCTGTCCGGAGGATGCGGAAGGCATTGTGATGGCTGGCGTGGAAAAGAAGGCGCCGGTAATTCTGCAGGTTTCCATGAATGCTTTGAAGTACAATGGGCTGAAAGCGCTTGTGGGATATATTAAAGGAATGGCAGAGTCGGTAGAGATTCCGGTGTGTCTGCATCTGGATCATGCAACAGATTACGATCTGATTCGGGAATGCGTCCGGGAGGGATTTACCTCCGTAATGGTGGATGCTTCCAAGAAACCATACGAAGAAAACATTGCAGATTCCCGTGCAATCGTAGAGTATGCTCATTCCTATGGCGTGTCTGTGGAAGCAGAACTGGGAATGCTGGGCGGACGCGAAGAAAACGTAGTGGTTGCAGATGCAAGTGCTGCGATGACAAATCCGGAGGATGTTCCGCGTTTTGTTCAGGAAACCGGAATCGATGCATTGGCAGTTGCCATCGGAACAGCGCACGGATTCTATAAAGCAGATCCGAAGCTTGATTTTATAAGACTGGAAAAAATCTTACAGCTGACAGACTGCCCGTTGGTGTTACATGGCGGTACAGGAGTTCCGGAAGAAGATTTCCGAAGATGCGTGCAGATGGGTATGAGCAAAATCAATTACGGAACTGCCATCAAATCGGTATTTGTAGGCGCAGTTGCAGCTGTGACGCCGGATGAGATCCAAAAGGTTCCGGGAAAACAGGACCCCAGAAACCTTCTGAAACCTGCAAAGATCGCTGTTGCAAAACATGTAGGCGAGAAGATCGATATCTATGGAAGTACCGGAAAGGCATGGTAAACAATGCAGCGAAACGATACGTCAGTATTGTATATGCGCTGAGTATATAGAACAAAAAAAGAAAAGGAGAGATTTATTATGGCAGCTACAAATTACGTAACAGGATATCAGCACGTCGGAATTCCTACCAATGACATGGAAGCAACGATCGCATTTTACACCGCATTAGGGTTTACACTGAAATATGAAACAGAGAACAATGGAAGAGTTGTTTTCTTCGAACATGGGGATATTCTCATCGAGACGTACGAAAAAGGCGGACAGGCAGTGGGATTCCGTGGCGCCATCGATCATATCGCTCTGGCGGTAAATGATATTGAGAAAGCATACGAAGAAGTTCAGAAAACAGGTTACCCTGTAGTAGAAGGACCTTGCTTCCTTCCATTCTGGGAGAACGGTGTGAAATATATCTGCGTGCAGGGGCCAAATACGGAGATCGTTGAATTTCTTCAGAAGCTCTAGGAGGTAGCAGCATGGCTGAAATATTGATTATGGGTGAACTTCTGGTAGAGATCATGCGCCCTCACGAAGATATTCCCCTTTATGACAGTGATTATTTCCGAGGCCCGTTTCCGAGCGGGGCTCCGGGCATCTTTATCAGCACGGCAGCTCGCCTTGGGCATTCGACAGCTATTATCAGCGGTGTCGGTGCAGATGATTTTGGTGAGAATATTATGCGTCGTCTGAAGAAGGATGGCGTGGATGTCAGCCGTGTGCTTGTGAGCGATCAGGGAAATACGGGAATTGCATTTGTGACTTATTTTGCAGACGGTGAGCGAAAATTCCTGTTTTATATGGACAATTCTCCTTGTGTTATGGCAAAAGCACCTGAGACCATGGAGGGGCTGGAAGATACGAAGTATATGCACATCATGGGCTGTTCTTTGATGTCTTCCGTTGATTTTGCAAATGAGATCGTAAAGACTGTGGATATGATGAAGGCCAACGGCGCGAAGATCAGTTTTGATCCCAATGTCCGGTTGGAAATGATGCGTGATCCGGCAGTTTTGAAGATTCTGCAGGAGGTTTTTCAGAAGTCAAATATTCTTATGCCGGGAGTATCGGAACTGAAGATGCTTTCCGGGGAAGATGATCTGGAGAAAGCGATCGAAAAGGCATTCCGGAATCCGGAACTGGATATACTGGTTCTGAAGAACGGGTCCAGGGGCTCACAGATCTATACAAGAAATGGCCTGGAAGTAGAAATGGGTGTATATCCTGTAAAACAGGAAGACGCTACCGGTGCCGGAGACAGTTACGATGCCGCATTTATCTGCGGTATTGCGGAAGGGAAATCTTTGAAAGAGGCAGCACAGATGGGTGCGGCAGCCGGCGCACTAAATGCAGCAGCTTTTGGCCCCATGGAAGGAAAGATTTCCAGAGAAACAGTGCAGGAAATGATCGCGAAAAATTCATAACCAGGAAGGAAAGCATTCGCATGACAAGAAAAGATCTTATGAAACACCTTGGCTCCATGCAGCAGGTGGCGTATATCCGGCCGGTGACCCTGGAAGAAGGAAGAAGTCGTGGAACGAAGGCTTATGAACTGAAGAACGGTTGTATGACCTGTCAGATTCTGGCAGACAAGTGTCTGGATGTCAGCGGCCTTAGCTACAAGGGAATCAATATGAATTTTCTCTCCAAGCCGGGACTGCAGGGGCAGGGACATTATGATACCAACGGAGAGGAAGCGATCCGAAGCATCATGGGCGGCTTCTTCTTTACAGCAGGTCTGGAGAATATCTGTGCCCCTTGCAGGGTAGAGGGAACGGATTATCCTATGCATGGCCGGATCCGCACAACGCCGGGAGAACACCTGAGTGCTGATGCGTATTGGGAGGATGACCGGTATTGCCTGAAGGTCTCGGGGGAAATGCGGGAAGCTGCATTGTTCGGAGAAAACATGGTATTGCGTCGTGCGATTTCTACAGTGTATGGGGAGAAGTCCTTTACCGTTACAGATGAAATCGAAAACGAATCTTTTCGGGAAGAGACGTTGATGCTTTTGTATCATATCAATCTTGGATTCCCGTTTCTGGATGAAAATATGCGGCTCTATATACCTACCGGAAGTGTCACGGCCAGGGATCCGGAATCCAAAGGGCATGAAGAGGAATACGACCGGATGGATCCGCCGAAGGACCTGGAACCGGAGTACGTTTTTATCCATGAACTGCAGACGGATTCCGAAGGCAATACAGAGGTTCTTGCAGTGAACGAGCCTCTGGGACTGGGATTGAAAATATCCTACAATACGAAGTTTCTTCCATATTTTATGGAGTGGAAATCGACTGCCTCCGGAGACTACGTAATCGGTCTGGAACCTGCGAATTCCAGCGTATATGGAAGGATGTTCCATGAAGCAGATCACAGTGTACACAAACTGGCACCCTTCGGAAAAGAAAAAAATGTGCTTACGTTTACAATACTTGACGGTGAAGAAGAAATGAAAGATGCGCTGCAGGCCTTTCAGAATGCTTATGGAAGAAAATAACCTCAGGATCGTGTTGGTTCCTGTGTACCAGGGGTGGATATGACTGTGATTTTGCAAAAATGGCAATATTCATGGCCAGGATGTACAGAAAGATGGCAATATAATGCTATTTTATCCAAATTATCTCCTGCGGGGGATGGCTTTTCAGCAATAATATCCATACAATGACAACCATATCCTGTCAGGTTTGTGGTATTCTAAATACATCCAAAAAGAGAACTTTCAATTAAGGAGGAAACAAAATGAAAAAAGGATTAGTAATGGCAACCGCTACTCTCGCTGGCGTAATGGCTATCAGCACATCTGCATTTGCTGCAAAAGTTGGTGTTTCTATGCCGACAAAGGATCTGCAGAGATGGAATCAGGATGGCGCTAACATGGAAAAAGAGCTGACAGACGCTGGTTTTGAAGTAGATCTTCAGTATGCTTCCAACGATGTTCAGACACAGCTTAACCAGATTCAGAACATGATCTCTCAGGGTGCAGAGGTTCTGGTTATCGCAGCAATCGAAGGATCTTCCCTTGGCGAAGCTCTTGATATGGCAGCTGAAAACGAAATCCCGGTTATCGCTTATGACCGTCTTCTGATGGACAGTGATGCAGTTTCTTACTATGCAACATTTGATAACTACATGGTTGGTACTGTTCAGGGAACATATATCAAAGATACTCTGGATCTGGACAACGCTGATGGACCTTTCAATCTTGAGATCACAGCTGGTGACCCAGGCGACAACAACGCTCGTTACTTCTATCAGGGTGCTGTAGATGTTCTGAATCCATATATTGAAGAAGGCAAACTGGTTGTTAAATCCGGACAGACAGAATTTGATGACGTTGCGACTCCTCTTTGGGCAACAGAAACAGCTCAGACAAGAGCAGAGAACATCCTTTCCACAAACTATGCTGATGGATCTAACGTAGATGCATGGCTTTGCTCCAATGACTCTACCGCTCTTGGCGTAGAAGCAGCTCTGGCAGCTAACTACAATGGAGAATACCCGATCATCACTGGCCAGGATTGCGATATCCTTTCCACAAAAGCTATGATCGATGGCAAACAGTCCATGTCCGTATTCAAGGATACACGTACTCTTGCATCTCAGGTTGTTAAGATGGTTGGACAGATCATCAATGGTGAAGAAGTTGACGTTAACGACACAGAAACATATGACAACAACGTAATCGTAGTTCCTTCTTACCTTTGCGAGCCAGTATTTGCAGACATCAATAACTACAAAGAACTGCTTATCGATTCTGGATACTACACAGAAGATCAGCTTCAGTAATATTTGAACTGACAAAAGTGTTTCGCTTTGAAATGAAGTAATTCAGGCGGGCGTAACAGCCCGCCTGTTTCTTTTGATATTAGAAAGAGGAGGGAAAACTCTTGGCAAAAATATTGCTTGAAATGAGAAATATCGTAAAAGAGTTCCCGGGTGTAAAAGCGCTTGACAACGTGAATCTGAAGGTTGAAGAAGGCGAGATCCATGCTCTGGTTGGTGAGAATGGTGCCGGTAAATCAACTTTGATGAATGTTTTGTCCGGTATCTACCCGTTTGGAACCTATTCCGGCGATATTATGTATAATGGTGAGGTCTGCAATTTCCATACGATCAAAGACAGTGAAGCAAAAGGAATCGTTATCATTCACCAGGAACTTGCACTGGTTCCGGAAATGTCCATTGGTGAAAACATGTATCTGGGCAATGAGAAGGGAAGCAAGTCCCGCATTGACTGGAATAAAACATATGCAGAAGCAGACAAATATCTGAAGATGGTAGGGTTATCGGAATCCTCCAAGGTACTTGTTAAAGAAATCGGTACCGGTAAACAGCAGCTGGTAGAAATTGCAAAAGCTCTTGCAAAACAGGCGAAACTGCTGATTCTGGATGAGCCGACCTCTTCTCTGAACGAAGAAGATTCCAAGGCTCTTCTGGATCTGATGCTTGCCTTCAAAAAGAATGGCATGACCATGATCATCATTACCCATAAGCTGAACGAAGTATCTTATGTGGCAGACAAGATCACAGTCGTCCGTGATGGCTCTACTATTGAGACCATCGACAATGCAAATCATGACATCGATGAAGACAGAATCATTAAGGGAATGGTTGGCCGTGAAATTGAGAACCGTTTCCCGAAACGTCAGAATGTCAAGATCGGCGAAATTAACATGGAAGTCAAGAACTGGACCGTATATCACCCGTTGTATCCGGAGCGTAAGGTGGTTGACAATGTTTCCATCAATGTACGTAAAGGCGAGGTTGTTGGTATCTATGGTCTGATGGGAGCGGGACGTACAGAGCTCGCAATGAGTATTTTCGGACAGTCCTACGGAACTCTGGCAGGCGGTACTCTGCTGCTGAATGGGCAGGAGGTAAAGCTGAAAAAGACTCCTATGGATGCCATCAAGCATAAGATCGCATATGTTACAGAAGACAGAAAAGGAAATGGTCTTGTCCTTTCCCAGTCCATTAAGATCAATACTTCTTTGGCGAATCTGGACAGTCTTGCCAATGCAAAGGTTATCGACAAGGATAAAGAATACCAGGTTGCAGAAGAATACCGCGGCAAGCTGAAGATCAAGACGCCGTCTGTAGAGCAGCTGGTAGGCAATCTTTCCGGCGGTAACCAGCAGAAGGTGCTTCTTGCAAAATGGATGTTTACAGGTCCGGATATTCTGATTCTGGACGAGCCTACCAGAGGTATCGACGTAGGTGCAAAATATGAGATTTACTGTATTATCAATGATCTGGCAGCTGCAGGAAAGTCTGTCATCATGATTTCTTCCGAGCTTCCGGAAGTGCTTGAAATGAGTGACCGTATCTATATCATGAATGCATCCAGGATGGTTGGCGAGATGAAAGCTTCAGAAGCAACCCAGGAAAGCATTATGGCTGAGATCTTGAAATCAGGAAGGGGTGATTGATTATGACTACAGTTGCAAATTTCGCAAAGAAAAATATGATGGTGATTGCACTGGTTGTAGTTATTATCTTCTTTTCAATTATTACAGGCGGAACCATTCTGTATCCACAGAATATCAATAACCTGATTTCTCAGAATGGTTATGTATTTATGCTGGCAACCGGTATGCTGCTTTGCATTCTGACCGGCGGTAACATCGACCTGGCAGTTGGATCTGTTGTGTGTTTTGCAGGTGCAGTTGGCGGTGTTATGATGGACAAGGGAATGCCTTTCGGGCTTGCAGTAGTGGCAATGCTTCTGACGGGTCTTGCGATCGGTGCATTCCAGGGATTCTGGATCGCATGGATCTCGGTTCCTCCGTTTATTGCAACTCTGGCCGGTATGTATGCATTCCGCGGCCTTTCCAACGTGGTGCTGAAAGGCTTTCAGATCGGTGTATCCGATGAGACATTCCTGAAGATCTTTGGCGGTGGTGCAGATTGTTATATTCCTGATTTTATCGGTGGAAATATCAACATGACCTGTATGGTTGCCGGTATTGCAGCTACATTGATCTTTGTGCTGTTGACGGTTCGTGGCTGGGCTGCGAAGAAGAAAGCAGGAACGGCAACAGAGAATATGGCAGCAGAAGTGGCAAAAGTGGTTGTAATCAGTGCATTGATTCTTTGGATTTCTTATGAACTGGCACAGTACAAAGGCATTCCGACAGTTCTCGTATGGATCGCACTTGTTCTTCTGATTTATGGTTACATCACCAACTATACTGCAATCGGACGTTATTTCTATGCAGTTGGCGGAAATGAAAAAGCAACCAGATTATCTGGCGTTAATACAAAACTGGTTTACTTCATCGCATATGCGAACATGGGACTGCTGGCAGCACTTGCCGGTATCCTGACGATTGCAAGAGCCGGCAACACACAGCCGACGTTCGGACAGGGTTATGAAATGGATGCCATTGCTGCATGTTTCATTGGCGGTGCATCTGCATATGGTGGTGTTGGTAAGATCACGGGTGTCATCATTGGCGCCACATTGATGGGCGTTATCAACCAGGGTATGAGTATTATGGGTATGTCTGCAAACTATCAGAAGGCTGCCAAAGGTATCGTTCTTCTGATCGCTGTGTTGATGGATGTACTTTCCAGAAAAGAAAGCGCATGATAAGGGAGGATGAAAATGAATAAGAAAGTTTTATCAGTAATAAAAGAAAACTTTATGCTCATCGCCCTCGTTGTGGTATATGTTCTTTTTACCCTGGGCACAAAAGGAGCAATGTTCCAGCCAATGAACTTCAACGCATTGATCACGCAGAATGCATATGTATACATTCTGGCCAGTGGTATGTTGATGTGTATGCTGACCGGTGGTAACATCGACCTTTCCTGCGGATCATTGGTATGTCTGCTTGGCGCGATCGGCGGCTACTTTATGGTTGTCAAGGAAATGGGCGCTGGTGTCTCCATCATCCTGATGCTTCTGGTAGGTATCGCATACGGTGTTGTACTGGGATACCTTGTTGCGTATGTAAATGTTCCGCCATGGATCGCAACTCTTGCAGGATATCTTGCATTCCGCGGACTTGGTACCGATATCTTAAGTGCGAACAGTTCTACCGGTTCTATCAGTGTTAAAACACAGGAAGCTTTCCTGAAAGTATTCTCCGGAAAATTGTTCAGCACGAAACTGAATGTGTTAAACATTCCTTGTATTACCGTTGGTATCATCGCAGCAGTTCTGGTGATCCTGCTTAGCCTGAGAAGCCGTGGAAACAGAGTGAAAAAAGGTTATGAAGTAGATTCCGGAAAATCATTCCTGATCAAACTGGTTCTGGAAGTAGCCGTTATCCTTCTTTTCGCCTATAAGCTGGCTCTTGCCGGTGGTATTCCTACGGTTCTGATCTGGGTAGTAGTGATCGTTCTGATCTACAGCTTTATTACGGAGAAAACCACCGTTGGACGTCATTTTTATGTAGTTGGCGGTAACCGTGAAGCAGCTCGTCTGTCCGGTGTGAATACAAAAATGGTTATGTTCCTTGCTTACCTGAACATGGCAGTCCTGACCGTTGTAACAACATGGATCGCTTTGTCCCGTTTCCAGGCAGCCAACTCTACTGCCGGAACCAACTACGAGATGGACGCAATTGCAGCCTGCGTAGTAGGTGGTGTCTCTGCATACGGTGGAGAAGGTAAGATCATGGGCATGGTAATTGGTGCTACCTTGATCGGTGTAATCAACCTTGGTATGAGTCTTGTAAACTGGGACGCAAACCTGCAGAAGGTTGTAAAAGGTGTCGTTTTGCTTGGCGCAGTAGTATTCGACATTCTGTCCAAGAAACGTGCAAAATAATATGCTTTTATGCAAGGCTGACTCTCCGGAGCCAGCCTTTTTCAAGCCTTTGGTTGTTGACTTTTTGCGATTATCGTGTATAATTTAATGCGATTATGATAGTGTGTAAGTAGTTTTCGGAGAACGATTCCCAGAGAGGTGTACGTTTGCTGTGAGTATGCCAGTCGCCGGAAGATGAATTTCAGCACTGGAGTCAGATGTGTTTGCTGCATGAAAGCAGGGAAAAGAGTGCAGGTACAGGTTTCAATCCGGAAACGGTTGGATGGAGTGCCTGAAAATGGGTGGTACCGCGGAGTGAATTCGTCCCATAGCATATAGAAATGTATGCTATGGGATTTTTGATTACAGTGTCAAAAGACATATCCCGCAGTGTGCCAGCGAAGCTTCTTCGAGATTCGCGATTAAAACTTTGACACTGCAATTTAACAATGATTATTTCAGTAAGGAGAACAGTATGCAGGATAAGAATGGATTGTCAGAGAACCTGAGTGCTCTGAAAGCGAAAATTGAATCAGAACTTGAAGTATTAAAGAACTCCAAAGAGCTTTATGAATTCAAAAATGTGTATATTGAAGGAAAAAAGAGCAAGATCAGTGAACTTATGAAGGGCATGAAGAATCTTGCTCCGGAAGAACGAGCTGGTTACGGAAAATCTGTTAATGAGCTGAAGGAATGGGCAATTCAGCGCTTTGCGGATATGGAAGAGAAGATGAAAGCACTGGAATTGCAGCATCGTTATGAAAAAGAGAAAATTGACATTTCCATTCCGGCAGAGCCTCTTGAGATTGGAAATCTTCATCCGGTAACCCTGGTCAGAAATCAGCTCATCGAGCTTTTTGCCGGTATGGGCTTCGAAATCTATGAAGGAAGCGAAATCGAAAACGATTATTATAATTTCACGGCATTAAATACGCCGCAGGATCATCCGGCCCGGGATATGCAGGATACCTTTTATCTGTCTCCGGAATTTCTTCTTCGTACCCAGACATCCGCAGGGCAGATTCACGTGATGGAGACGAAACAGCCCCCGATCAAGATTATTTCTCCGGGAAAGGTTTTCCGCTCCGATGATGATGCGACCCATTCTCCGATGTTTACACAGATGGAAGGGCTTGTAGTGGACAAAGGCATTACGCTGGGAGACCTGAAAGGAATGCTGGATGTATTTGTGCAGAAGGTATTCGGAGAAGGGACGACCACACGCCTTCGTCCGTCATACTTCCCGTTTACGGAGCCGTCTGTAGAAGTAGACTGCAGCTGTTTTGAATGCGGCGGAAAGGGCTGCAATCTCTGCAAAGGTACCGGATGGATCGAGATCCTTGGGGCAGGTGTTGTAAATAAAAAGGTCCTGGAAAACTGTGGGATTGATTCGGAAGAATACAGCGGCTTCGCCTTTGGACTTGGTCTGGAGCGTATTGCCATGCTGAAGTACGGCATCAATAACATTAAGCTGCTGTTTAATTCGGATCTGCGTGTACTTAAGCAGATCAGTGAGAAATAATGGAAGGTGACGGAGGTTTATTATGATTATCCCATTGAGTTGGCTGAAAGATTATGTTGATATAGATGTAACTCCGGATGAGCTGGAGAAAAAAATGTTTGATGCTGGTTTTGAAGTGGAAGAGAAATACCAGCTTGGGAAAGATCTGAGCAATATTGTTGTTGGTTATGTGGAAACCTGCGAAGCGATTCCGGATACGCATCTGCATGTATGCCAGGTTAATGCTGGAGAATATGGTACTATGCAGATCTGCTGCGGCGCAGACAATGTGCAGGCCGGCGGAAAATATCCGGTTGCACTGGTTGGTGCAACAGTATATGCAACTGCGAAGGATCATAAAACCATCGAGGGTGTTATGACCATCAAAAAAGGAAAGCTTCGTGGATATGAGTCCTGTGGAATGCTTTGCTCCGGAACGGAACTCGGTATGACGGAAGATCTTTACCCGGGTGCTGGATACAACGGGCTTTTGGTATTGCCGGAAGATGCGGAAGCGGGAGCGGATGTGAAGCCGATCCTGGGACTGGACGACTGGATCTTCGATGTGGCCCTGACAGCGAACAGACCGGATTGTCAGAGTATCCTGGGGATGGCAAGAGAAGTAGCTGCCATGCTGAATAAAGAACTGAAGATGCCTGCAACCGATTATACAGAGACGGATGTTGAGAAGGAAGGTTTTTCGGTAGAAGTGACAGCACCGGATCTTTGCCCGCGATACAGTGCACACTATGTGTACGACGTGAAGATCGCAGAATCACCTGTCTGGATGAGACGCCGTCTTGCACTGGTTGGAATGGCAGCGATCTCAAATGTTGTGGATATTACAAACTATGTGTTAAAAGAAATTGGTCAGCCGATGCATGCATTCGACTGTTCTTATCTGGAAGGCAACAAAATTGAAGTTCGCAGAGCCGGGGAAGGAGAGAAGATCGTAACGCTGGATGGGCAGGAATACGAAATGTCTTCTGCAAACCTTGTAATCTGCGATGGCGTAAAACCGGTGGCTCTTGCCGGTGTGATGGGTGGATTGAATTCGGAGATCCGTGATACGACTGCCGCAGTAATGTTTGAGTCCGCAAAATTCATGCGTGACAATGTAAGAAAGACAGCCCGTTCCCTTGGAAAAAGTACAGATGCCAGTGCACGCTATGAAAAGGGTGTAGATGAATATTCTGTAGTGCTGGGTCTGAAGCGTGCACTCCACCTGATCGAGGAGCTAGGCTGCGGTAAAGTATCCCGCACGCATTGTGATGTCAATACAGGGAACTCCATTGACCCCACACCGATGACGGTCAGCATCAGCAAAGTCAACAGTGTTCTTGGCATCACGGTTCCGGCGGATGATATGTTCGATATTATGAAACGCTTAGGCTTTGGTCCGGCGATCGATGGGGATGCCCTGACCATTCAGGTTCCTGCTTATCGTGAGGATATGCTTCCGGAAGGAGAAAAGGATGTGGAACGTTATCCGGATGTGGCTGAAGAAGTGATCCGTATGTATGGGTATGATGCAATTCAGTCGACTCTCATGCCCTCTGCTCAGGTGACGGTTGGAGGTTATACGGCAAAACAACGCGGGGAATTTGAACTTAAGAAAACACTCTGTTCCGCAGGGATTCATGAGTGTATTCATTATTCCTTCTTCTCACCGGCAGATCTGGATCTGTTAAAGCTCCCGGAAGATGCTTCAGAGAGAAAGGCTATCAAACTGATGAACCCCATCAACCAGGATCTTTCACTTATGAGAACAACGCTGGCAGCTTCCATGATCAATGCGATCTCCAGAAATCAGAAGAATGGAATTCTGGAGGGAAGACTATTCGAGTGTGCAAAGAGATTCATTCCGAAATCACTTCCGCTTACCGAGTATCCGGAAGAAAAAGATACCCTTTGTGTTGGTATCTTCGGAGCGAAAGAGAGCTTCTACGACATGAAAGCCATCGCCAATACCATTGCCCGCAGCCTTGATATTACCTTCACTTACAAAGCCATTCAGAAGACCTTCCTGCATCCGTACCAGACCGTTGCGGTCTTCTGCGATGGAGAAGAGATCGGATACTTTGGTAAAGTGGCATACGATATTCAGGACAAGCTGAATATGCGTACATCTGCTTATGTGATGGAGATGGATCTGGAGAAGCTTGCCGGTTGGTATGGCAAGAAAAGAGTGTTCACGCCGCTTTTGAAATATCCGGAAGAAAAACGTGATCTCGCCTTTGTGATGGACAAAGAAATCACATATGGACAGGTGGAAGAAGTGATCCGAAAAGCGAATAAATATGTGACAGATATCAAGCTGTTTGATATTTATGAAGGCGGACAGATTCCGGAAGGTAAAAAGAGTATGGCTTACACCGTTACTTTTGAACCAAAAGAGCAGGCTTTTGAAAACGATGCAGTACAGAAATTTGTTGAGAAGATCTGCAGAACTTTAAAGAACGAACTGGATATTGATCTGAGAGCATAAATCAAAAGAGCAGAGCGCTTACGGCGTTCTGCTCTTTTTTCTGCAAGAAGACTGTCATTTGGCTGCAGGAGGGTTCCCGGATATGGTTATCTCCTCCAGTTAAACCATGCTCTGATGATATCGATCCATGAAGTTATGCTGAAAAACATATGAAAACCCCCTTTCTTTTTAAAGCTTTAAGGAATTATACTTGCCGAAGCTCATAAGTGGTATCCCGATCTATGATGTCCAGCATTGCCCTGGCGGCAATGGGACAAAACTGTGTTCCGATTCCTTTTTGGATCTCTGCCCGTACAGTCGCCTGATCCAAAGCAGGACGGTATTCTCTTCTGGATGACATGGCATCATAGGCATCTGCTACGGAGATGATCCTGGCAATGGCAGGAAGCTCCTCCCCCTTAATGCCATAAGGATATCCGGAGCCATCCATGCGTTCGTGGTGATACAATGCACCCAGATGCAGATCAGGTAATTCGTCAATTCGCTGCAATATTTCAGAACCCATAATGGCATGTTTTTTCATGATCTCGTATTCTTTCGGTGTCAGGTTTGTGTCTTTTGCCAGAAGATAATCCGGAATTGCGATCTTTCCGATGTCATGCATCAAGGCAGCGGAGTACACGACATCACATTGGTCGGCCGAATACCCCAGCTCTGTTGCGATCATTCTGGAGTAAGAGGCCACCCGGGTGGAATGACCATTGGTATAAGGATCCTTTGCTTCAATGGTCGCAACCAAAGCCGTAAGCATTTCAAAAGAAAGACGCCCAATCTTCTGATTGGCCAGTTCCAGACGATCCTTTTGTTCCCGAATGACATCGATCTGCTGGATATCCTGTGTAATGATTCCGACACAGATGAAGATGTAAAAGAGAATGGCAAGCCCAAAGAATGTATTATAGAGCATCAGGTAATCGTCATACCTGGAGAAGTACTGGTCATTCAGGCTTGCAATATTGAGCAGGACTCTTAATACCAGCATGGCCTCCCCAATGATGGGCAAAAGAAACATGCTTTTCCGAAACAGAACCCGATATTTCGTAATCTTGGTAAGAGGTACGGTAAGAAAATGGTACGTTAATATGGACGTAAATAACGGGACCAGAACAGAGAGGACAAAGGATGCCAGGTCATTCTGATAAACCAGATTGAATACCATGCTGATCATATAAAAAGACGTATAGACAAAAAACATCATCCAACGATCGGCACCCTTGACGGATCTTGCGTAAATATTAGCAAACAGAAAGGAAAGTATGAATGCAAACAGATCTGCCCAGGAAGTCAGGAGGTTAAAAACAGTTTCGTTGGTTATGGCCAGGGAAAGGAGGCCATAGAACAGCATGGAGAATAAATATACGAAAAATGGTGATAGCAAAAGATAACCGATGCAATGCCGGAGCTTCATCTCAGGATAAAAAACCTTTTTTGTTGTAATCAAAAAGGTAGGGACGAATACAATCTGACTGATAAAAAAGCTTATAAACGGAAGTTGCATTTCATTTACCTCGATGTATAAAATACATATACAATGTGTAAAAATATTATAACATAACTGGATTATTATGTCAGTATTAAAGTTGAATTTGTATATTGGCATAAAAATACTATTGTGGAAAGGCTTTTTAATAGTGCTGCCGCAGGTTCCGGAAAAAGAAAAAGCAGGAGATGCTTTTGCATCTCCTGCAGGTAGTTGATCATGATTCAGACCGCGGACCTGAAATTCCGACAATTACTCTCCCGGAGAGAATCATCGAACGATCATACACTCTCTGTCTGCACCGGTACCGATCAGTTTTACAAAACAGCCGGTGTATTCTTCAATGAATCTTACATACTCCTGTGCCTGTGCCGGAAGCTCCTCAAAAGTACGGCACTTGCTGATATCGCCGAAATTGCCTTTAAATTCCCGGTATACCGGCTTTGCCTTCCGAAGGAATTCTTCATTGGTAGAGAACTCCCGTACTTCCCGGCCGTCGATCTCATATGCGATGCAGGCTTTAAAGGTATCAAAATTTCCAATGGTGTCAAGGTGGTTCAGATTGATATAATTGATGCCGTTGATATCAATGGCATACTGAAGTGCTACCAGGTCAAGCCATCCGCAGCGTCTGGGACGCCCTGTGACAGTGCCGTATTCATGACCCAGGTCACGGATGCGATCGCCGGTTTCATCCGTTAGTTCTGTTACATAAGGGCCCTCGCCAACACGGCTGGAATAGGCCTTGATCACACCGTATACATCCCCCACGTCCCGGGCGCTGATGCCGGAGCCGGTGAGGATTCCTCCGATGGTGGGGTTCGAGGATGTAACGTATGGATAGGATCCAAAGTCAATGTCCAAAAGGGTTGCCTGAGCACCTTCACAGACGATCATCTTGTCTTCTTTGATATAGCGATGAATCAGGCTGATGGTATCACATACATAAGGCTTCAGGATTTCTGCATACCGCATATACTCATCATAGATGGCATCAAAGTCCAGATTTACATCGACACAATTCAGCAGATAGTTTTTCACAGCCACCTGATTACGCAAGTCTTCTTTGAAGCTGTCTTTGTAGAGGTCCTCTACCCTAAGTCCGCATCTTTCGTATTTGTCGCAGTACGCAGGGCCGATACCATTCTTTGTCGTGCCGATCTTATGCGCACGACGGCTTTCCAGCATAACGTCCATTTCGCTGTGGTACGGGAAGATCAAATGTGCTTTTTCGCTGATTTTCAGATAGGTGTCCACGTCAACGCCGTTTTCCTTCAGCATATTGATCTCATTGATCAATACCTTTGGATTCAATACAACGCCATTGCCGATGATGGCAACTGTTTTTCCGGAAAAAATACCGGAAGGTGTCAGGCGCATTGCAAATTTCTTGCCGTTAAACTCTATTGTGTGGCCGGCATTGTTTCCGCCGGAAGCACGTACCGCAACTTCGCAGGTTTGTGCCAGATAATCTGTGGTGCGTCCCTTTCCTTCATCGCCGTAAAAACATCCCAGTACTACATTTACTTTAGACATTCTGGTTCCTCCTTTATATCAAAACACTACTCCTATTTTATCATTTTTTGTAAATAACTCAATCCCAAACTGAAAAATGTGGTACAATATATAAGCAATATAAGCCATCACATATTAAAAGGAAGGATTACGATATGCATTTGAATAACAAAGGAATCAAAGTGTTAAGTACGATATTAGCAGCCTCTCTGGCTGTCATGCCTGTTTCGGCAAAACAACGCAGTCTGGACACAGAGCTCGCATTCGATTCAACGGTCTCTGCCTCCGGAACGGAACATCAGATGACAGAAAAAACGGTAAAGCTATACTGGGAAAAAATCGATGAACCCTGGGATGTTACGGTTTATTTTGCAGATGGAGATTCCACGATTCCCTATTTTGAGGTGGAAGACTTTGTTAATCTGAAGAACCGGGTATCTGAAATAGAGGAAAGAGACAGTGTCATCGAAAAATGCCGCAAGGAAGATGGGCAGGTCATTCTGGTCCGGGACAATCAGTCGGAGTGCATTCTGGATTTTGCCCGGTCCACCATACATTTTGATGATTATGACCGTTTCGTTCAGTTTGGCTATACCGATGCTCTGGTCAATATCATCTGGAGACATGAGACACTTCCGGACGGGACACCAAAATATCTGATGCGCTCCAGGAATTCTTTTAACCGCAGTGGCTATCCGGTCACTTTGGATCTGGCAGATTACGAGATCGAACTGATTCGACAGGATACACAGTATTATGTTCCGGTCCAGACCATGAGTGATATCCTGTTGACGGAAACGACAAATTTTGTGATATACAACGGAACCAATCTGTTCATCAATGATATGAAAATGAACAGTGATCCAGAGGATCCCTTTAATCAGTCCCTGCCGAAGGGAATGCGGCCGTCAGAACTGTGTACCTTTAACTACAATGAATTTGCATTGGCCATGGATTTCAACTATGGACAGAAAGCGGAGCAGAACATCACGGATTTTCGTACCTACCTGAAGTCTCTTGGCCTCGAAGAATCCCTGTTATCAGAAGACCCTGCTATATCGGCGGAAGCATATGCAGAGCTTATGATACAGAACCTGGGAAGTGCACACAACAGCATTGAAGCTCCGACCTGTTATCTGGAGGATGTGGACAGCTATGACGAAGGGATGGGAGAATATAAGCCTCACTATGACCGTATTGCGGAAAATTATTATATTTTCATGAATGCGAGAGAACAGCTGTACGACGATCCGGGTACCTATGTTCCCCGGTATGAAGAAGTAGGGGACACGGCGATCCTGACCTTTGACGGGTTCGATTTTGCTCCTGATGAGACAGACTATTATGAAACAACAGTAACGGCGGAAGATCTTGGTGACTGCTACCATGGGATAGATACCATCGGTCTGATTCAGTATGCACACAAACAGATCACCCGTCCGGACAGTCCGATTGAAAACGTGGTCATTGACCTGACCAACAACACGGGCGGAGATGTGGATGCAGGTGCTTTCCTTTTGTCCTGGATCATGGGGTCGGCGCCCATCAGCCTGCGCAACAGGGCAACCGGAGCTGAAACCACTTCATATTATCAATGCGATGCCAATTTTGATGGTGTTTACGATGAGAAGGATAATCTGAAGTCCTGCGGAAAGAAGGTTTTCTGCCTGACTTCCATGCGAAGCTTTTCCTGTGCAAATATGGTTCCGAACATTCTGAAGGAAACCCAGAGTGCGGTGATCCTGGGTCAGACCTCCGGCGGCGGAAGCTGTGCTGTATTGCCTCTGTGTACTGCTGATGGTACGATCGTCGGTATTTCCGGTAAACTGGAAATCTGTACAGTGAACAATGGGATTTACTATGGCGTGGACCAGGGCGTCACACCGGATGTCACATTCACGGATCTTGCTACGCTTTATAACAGACAGAAGCTGGTGGATACGATCCATTCGCTGTACTGAGAATTCGTTTATCTCAGCGAGAGGGCTTGAATCCCCTTATGGTAAGAATCACTGGAAAAGGGTACATCATAAATGAAGAATCACGATTATAAGTATTCCTCTGTGTATTCTCATTTCAAAAAAATGATAGAAGAGGGGGTTCTTGCAAAAGGAGACAGAATGCCTTCTCTTCTGGTTTGTGCACAGGAGTTGTCTGTCAGTAAGACAACGGTGGAAAATGCATATTTTCAATTGTTGGCCGACGGCTATATCATCAGCAGGGAACGTTCCGGGTATTATGTGACCGGGGGGATGGTGAAACCCAGGGAGCTGCCGAAACCATCTTCCGGGGAACAAGACAATTGCATGGCGCAGGATTGTCGTTATGATCTTGCGACCATCGGTGATGATGGCGATGCCTTCCGGTTTGAACTGTGGCAGCGCTACCTGAAGAGCGCGATTCGACATAAAGAAAGAATGATCACCTATGGGGAACCACAGGGGGAACAGGAACTCAGAGAAGCCATTTGTGAATATGTCAGAAAACGCCGCAATATATACTGCAATCCGGACAGCATTGTCATCGGGGCATCCACACAAAGCCTTCTGATGATATTGCTTCCAATCTTAAAGGAACAGGGGATGAGTACAGCGTCTGTTCCGGCAGAAGGGTTTGAGCGTTTTGGTCAGGTGTTTCGTTCCTATGGTCTTCAGGTGGATATCCGTAAGAAGGAATCGGATGTTATTTATGTTTCGCCTTCTCATATGACTGTCTGGGGTAAGATAATGAGTCTGTCCAGACGTTATGAGATCCTGGAGCATCGGAAGCATGGACATTTGATCATAGAGGATGACTATCAAAATGAATTTGTTTTTGCAAAGCAGGGAATTCCCAGTATCTATGCATTAGCAGGGGGAGATCACGTAGTATACCTGGGGTCTTTTTCCAGGATTTTACTTCCATCCATAAGAATCAGTTATATGATTTTGTCCAATGAGCTGGCAGGAGCGTATCGGAAAGTGATGGATCTGTATGACCAGACGGCATCCAAGACAGAGCAGCTTGCACTGTGCAGCTACCTGCGGGATGAGCATCTGTATCGGCAGATCCGAAAACTCCGAAAAATATATACGGCAAAAAGAACACTGCTGTTTCAGGTGCTGTCGGATTTTTGCAAAGGCATTTCTGATCTGACGATTCTGGCCGGAGAAGGCGGCACGGAAATGGCGGTGAAAGGAGAAACAGGGAAATTACAGATTCTGAAAGATCGGTTAATAGGACACAAAATATGTTTCCGGGAAATGGAAGATTCCAGGGAGAATGGAGTGCAGACACTCTTGTTTTCTTGTGGAAGGATCGATATCACAGATCTGCAGGAATTAAGAGACCAAGGAGGATACTATGAAACTGGAACACATTGCAATGTATGTAAATGATTTAAAAGCGGCAAAAGATTTCTTTGTAACGTATTTTAATGCGATGCCTAATGATGGATATTATAACCCGAAGACAGGTTTTCGCTCCTATTTTCTTACCTTTGATGAGGGCTCCAGGCTGGAACTGATGAATCATCCGGAAATGGAGGATCCTGAGAAAACCATTCGGCGGACCGGGATGATTCATATTGCATTCAGTGTCGGCAGCAAAGAACGGGTGGATGTGATGACGGAGATCTTAAGAGAAGCCGGTTATGAGGTGATCAGCGGGCCGAGAACCACGGGGGATGGATATTATGAAAGCTGTATCGTGGCTTTTGAAGGAAATCTGATTGAAATTACAGAATAAAAAAGAACCGGAAAAGGATGGAAGAGATACGCGAAGAAAGGCGGATAATCTGACGGGATAATGAGTAAATGAAAGGATAACGGATATGAAGCTATACGTTGATATCAATGCTGCTTCGGCAGGAAATGGAAGTGAAGCAAAACCGTTCCGACAGATACAGGAAGCGGCAGCAATTGCATGTCCGGGAGACGAGGTTCTGGTTGCCCCCGGCATCTATCGTGAATATGTAAGTCCTGCCAAGGCAGGTACCGGTGAGAACCGGATCACTTATATCAGTACGGAACCTCTCGGTGCTGTGATTACCGGAGCAGAGAAGCTGACCGGGTGGAAATTGTACGATAAAACGGTCTGGACAGCCAGTGTGGATAATTCTATGTTTGGTAATTATAATCCATATACAACTTATGTATATGGTGACTGGTATTTTGCCGGGCGTACAAAGCATACAGGAGCGGTATATATGAATGACCGTATGCTGTATGAGGCAGCTTCCATTGAAGAGTGCATTGCCGGGGAAGTTTACGAATGCTCCTGGGAACCGGAAGAATCCCGTTTCAAATGGTATGCGGAGCAAAAAGACGGAAGCACTGTATTCTACGTGAATCTGCAGGGAGCGGATCCGAACCGGGAAAATATGGAGATCAATGTGCGGGAACAGTGTTTTGTTCCGGAAGAAACCGGCATTGGATACATTACGGTCAGAGGATTTGTAGTGACGAAAGCAGCTACTAACTGGGCACCCCCTGCGGCATACCAGAACTGCATGATCGGTCCCCACTGGTCAAAAGGCTGGATCATTGAAGATTGCGAGATATCCAACAGCAAGTGCTCCGGCATTGGCCTTGGAAAATACCTGGACCCGGAGAATAATCATTACTTTACATACAAACATGTGAAAAGCCCGACACAGATGGAACGGGATGCGGTTTGCCGCGGACAATACCATGGATGGACCAAGGAAAACATCGGAAGTCATATTATCCGACGCAATAACATCCACCATTGCCAGCAAGGTGGTATCATCGGCAGAATGGGATGTGTATTTTCTATCATTGAAGATAACCATATCCACCATATCAACAATATGATGGAGCTGGGGGGTGCAGAAATCGCAGGAATCAAGCTGCATGCGGCCATTGATGTGATCATGCGCAGAAATCACATCCATCATAGTACTATGGGAATCTGGACAGACTGGGAAGCACAGGGGACCAGAATTTCACAGAACCTGATGCACGACAATCAGAAACCGGATTTTGCCAGACCATTAGAGGGAGGCATGATGAGCCAGGACATTTTTGTGGAGGTGGGTCACGGGCCTACCCTGATCGACCACAACCTGCTCCTTTCCGAGGTATCCCTGCGATGTGCAACGGAAGGTATTGCCATGGTACATAATCTGATCTGCGGTGCTTTTACAGAAGTTGGAAAAGGAACGGACCATGTATGTGATGGCGTACTGCGTCAGCGCTACACACCGTATCACATCCCCCATCGTACCGAGGTGATGGGCTTCATGACCATTCTTCATGGGGATGATCGTTTCTATAACAATATTTTCGTGCAGAAATGGCCCGGGGAGAGCGTGACGATCCGAAGCGACAGTGAAGAGGTCTACATGACGGAGAACCGTGAGGTGGGAACCCACGTGTTCGACGAATATGAAACATACGATGAGTGGATCCGGCATTTTGAACTGGATAATGAAACACCGGATATGCAGAAGCTGGCGATATACCATTTCCGCCCGTTGCCGGTGTGGTGCGAAGGAAACGTATATCTGGCAGGCGCTTCGGCATGTAAGAAAGAGAATCGTTGTGTCGTGGTGAAAGATGCGAAAGTTTCGGTGGAGATATCGGAGCAGGATGGTCACACGATTCTGACCACAAATCTGTATGACTATATGCAAGACTTTGAAGTGTCCTTGATCTCTTCCGATACGCTTGGTGAAGCTTTTGAACCGGAAGAAAGATTCGAGAATCCGGATGGATCGGATATCATCTTCCGTTACGATTACCTTGGAGAATCCCGAGGCCTTCATGTGATTCCCGGTCCTTTTGCGAAACCGGTAAAAGAGCAGGTCGTTTATTAAACGGGTTATTGTAGATGCGATGGATCGGCATACAGGTAAGAAAAGAAGGGCGGCAAAGTCCTTACGGATTGGAGAAAAGAATATGAGCAAGGATAAGGATATCAGGAAGAATATAGGCGATTTATATGACGATCTTTGGGGAGGAGTCAGCGAGATCAAACAAAAAGTGGAGGCCAGTCTGGAGGAAAAAGCAGGGAAGGCTTTGCCAGATGCAGCAAAGGCAAATGCAAAGAAGGCGGATCCGAATGAGCTCCTTAAAAGTAATATGGAGAATATTTCCGGTTTGATCAAAAGCATGTCAGAGGATCTGAGGAAGAATATAGACAGCGATTTCGCAGAGGATTTGAAGGATTCTGTGCAGGAGTTGCCGAAGCATAAGGAAGAAGAACGGCAGCTCCCTGTGGAAGAACAGGCGGCGCAGCCGGAAAAGGCACAAGAAGAACAGCCCAAGGAGCCGGAAGAGGATCCAATGGAACAGTTAAATGCTCTGGTAGGCTTAAAGGAATTAAAGCATGATGTCAAAGAGCTTATCAATCTGGTAAAGACACAGAAAATCCGGGAAGAAAGCGGATTGAAGACCGTTCCTATGTCCCTGCATCTTGTTTTCTCCGGGAATCCGGGCACAGGAAAAACAACCATTGCCCGTATTCTGGCGTCCTTATATAAACAGATCGGTGTCTTGTCGAAAGGGCAGCTGGTGGAAGTAGATCGCTCTTCTTTGGTGGCAGGTTATGTGGGACAGACGGCCATCAAAACACAGGAAAAGATCCAGGAAGCCTTGGGCGGTGTTTTGTTTATCGATGAGGCTTATACGTTGTCGAAAACCGGGATGATGGATTTTGGGCAGGAGGCAATTGATACGATCTTAAAAGCGATGGAAGATCATCGAAAGGATCTGGTTGTGATCGTGGCCGGCTACACAGATCTGATGAAAGATTTCGTAGAAAGCAATCCCGGACTGAAGTCGCGGTTTAATAAATACTTCTACTTTGAAGATTACAATGAGGAAGAATTGATGGAAATCTTCCGGGGCAATTGCAGAAAGTACGATTATGTGATGGATGAAGAGATGGAGAAGGAGGTTCTACAGCGTATTTGTAAAATGGTGGAGGAAAAAGACGAAAACTTTGCCAATGCCAGAAGTGTACGAAATCTTTTCGAGAGCATCGTCACGAATCAGGCATCCCGCATTGCCGAAATGGAGAATCCTACAGGAGAGGACCTGAAACAGCTGAAGGCAGAAGACATCGAGGGACAATCACCGCAGGATGATGAGAAGGCAGAAGAAAACCCAACAGAAGAAGAGCCAACAGAAGAATCATCAGAGGAACCATCAGAAGAAAATCTAACAGAAGAAAATCCAGAAGAAGAACCATCAGAAGAAAACCAATAGATAAAAAAGCCCGGGAAGTCAAATCCCGGGCTTTTTATCAGGTCAAGAAACGCAAGATCTTTACAGAGTTTTTTTCTAAATGATTTTTGTGGATTCCGAATAATCAGCCATTTTTACGGAAAGCTGCACGCTTTCTTTCTCTTGGATCCAAAATGCGTTTCCGGATGCGAAGGCTTTTAGGGGTGACTTCCAGAAGCTCATCGGCATCAATGAATTCCAGGGCCTGTTCCAGGCTGAGGATCTTCGGCGGCACCAGCTTTAATGCTTCGTCAGCAGAGGAGGAACGGGTATTTGTCAGATGCTTTGTTTTGCACACATTTAACTCAATATCTTCCGCTTTTCCATTCTGACCGATGACCATGCCGCTGTACACCTTTTCGCCGGGGCCGATAAAGAGAATGCCTCGCTCCTGTGCGGAAAATAAACCATAAGTAACGGATTCTCCGTTTTCGAAAGCGATCAGGGAACCTTGTTTGCGATACTGAAAATCTCCTTTATAGGGGGCATACCCGTCAAATATCGTATTCAGGATACCGGTACCTTTGGTGGAGGTCAAAAACTCTCCGCGATAACCGATCAAACCGCGGGATGGAATCAGAAACTCGAGACGAACGGATCCGTCACTGGCATTGCTCATTCCCTGAAGCTCTCCCTTTCGCTCGGAAAGCTTCTGGATCACAGTACCGGAGAATTCTTCCGGAACATCTACATAAGCTAATTCCATAGGCTCCGTTTTTTTGCCGCGCTCATCGATCCGATAGAGTACCTCCGGTTTGCTGACTGCAAATTCGTAGCCTTCCCGGCGCATGTTTTCAATCAGAACCGAAAGATGCAGTTCGCCCCGGCCGGAAACCTTAAAGCATTCTGTGGAATCGGTGTCCTCCACACGCAGGCTTACATCTGTGTTCAATTCCCGATAGAGTCGGTCACGCAGATGACGGGAGGTGATATATTTGCCTTCCTGCCCTGCTAAAGGACTGTCGTTTACAAGAAAATTCATGGCGATGGTAGGCTCGGAAATCTTCTGGAACGGGATCGCCTCCGGATGGTCGCCTCCGCAGAGGGTATCTCCGATGTGGATTTCGGAAATTCCGGAAATTGCCACAATGGAACCAATGGCAGCCTCTTTTACCTCTTCTTTTACAAGTCCGTTAAACTCGTATAATTTCCCGATTTTCACTTTATGGCATTTGTCCGGATCATGATGGTTTAGAAGAGTAACCTCCTGATTGACACGGATCACTCCGTTTTCCACTTTGCCAACACCGATTCTTCCAACGTATTCATTATAATCAATGGTACTGATCAGCACTTGTGTATCAGTGTCCGGATCGCCTTCCGGTGCCGGAATGTATTTTAGAATCGTTTCAAACAGCGGTTCCATGTTTTCCGGAGTATCGGAAAGATCCAGGACGGCATGCCCTGCTTTGGCAGATGCATAAAGGAATGGACAATCCAACTGTTCGTCCGAGGCCTCCAGATCCATCAGAAGCTCCAGGACTTCGTCGATGACCTCGTCCGGTCTTGCTTCCGGCCGGTCAATTTTGTTGATGCAGACAATGACATGCAGGTCCAGCTCCAGGGCTTTCTTTAAAACAAATTTTGTCTGGGGCATGGCACCTTCGAAGGCATCCACCAGGAGGATGACACCGTCTACCATTTTCAGAACACGCTCGACCTCGCCGCCGAAATCAGCATGTCCCGGGGTATCGATGATGTTGATCTTCGTATCTTTATATTGGACAGCCGTGTTTTTGGACAGGATCGTGATTCCGCGTTCCCGTTCAATATCGTTTGAGTCCATAACACGCTCTTGTACTTCCTGATTCTCGCGGAAGACGCCGCTCTGGTGCAGGAGCTGGTCTACAAGGGTGGTTTTGCCATGATCTACATGAGCAATGATCGCAACATTACGTATATCTTCACGTTTCATATATTGTAGCTTCCTTTCCGGTAGTAATTCAAAATGTTTTCCTTCTATATAAATGTGTGCAGCAGGTGTTTTTTTCAAAAACCCAGTTTACCACATCCGAAGAGAATAATACAAGTACAGAATGCAAGATTTTTGTCATAAAAATCCGTCCTTTTGCATAAGATAATTATAGTAAAAAACCCAAAAGGAGGATAAGTTGAAAAATGCCAGATAATATCATGGAAAACAACCAGGTTTCTGTAGTGGGGAGAATTTTGACCGGATTCACGTATAGTCACCAGGTGTTTGGGGAAAAGTTTTACACAATGGATGTGACGATCAAGCGTATGAGTGATTCAGCTGATTGTCTTCCGGTGCTGGTTTCGGAACGTCTGCTGGACGTAAAAGGTGATTACGTGGGGAGAAGGATTGAGATTCATGGACAGTTTCGTTCGTACAATCGTCACGATGATACAAGAAACCGGCTGATACTATCTGTATTTGCCAGAGAGGTACGTTTTGCAGAGGAAGAAGAGGATGAATTAATCAACCGGATTTTTATGAATGGTTATATCTGCAGACCGGCAGTGTATCGTAGGACACCTCTTGGAAGAGAGATCGCAGATGTACTGCTGGCAGTGAACAGACCATACGGGAAGTCGGATTATATTCCCTGTATCTGCTGGGGAAGAAATGCCAGGTATACTTCGGAACTGGAAGTGGGGCGTCACGTTCTGATCTGGGGAAGAATTCAAAGCCGTGAATACGTGAAAAGGCTCGGAGACAATGGCTCCGAGAAGCGGATTGCCTATGAAGTCTCTGTCAATAAGCTGGAATATATAGAATGACAAATGCTTGCATTTATAATAAAACTGAGTTAATATAAGCGTATTCATAGAATATTCACAAATACGGGGTCGTAGTGCGCCGTTTGGCAGAACCGGGTCTTGCTATGCATAGACCTGATTGAAAGAGGAATTTATGAAGAGCGAATTAACAGAGGTTTATTGCGGCTATGGACATGGAAAATCCACGCTGGCAATCGGGCAGAGCATCCATGCTGCGTTTCAGGGAAAAAGTGTTATCATCGTTCAGTTCCTGAAGGGAAAAGAACGACAGGATATGGATTTTCTGGAGAATATCAAGGGGCTGGATATAAAGATCTTTCGTTTTGAAAAATACGGGAAGTATTATGAAGAGCTGACAGAACAGGAGAAGGCAGAGGAAAAACAAAACATCCGAAATGCTTTGAACTTTGCCAGAAAGGTCATCATAACAAGAGAATGCGACTTTTTGTTGCTGGATGAAATACTTGCGCTGCCGGAGCTTGGGATTGTTACCGTGAATATGCTGGCGGAGATCCTGAATCGGAAGGATGAAGATATGCATATCGTCTTAACGGGCAGGAAGATGCCGGAAGAACTGAAAGAACACATAGATAGTATTACAACATTGACTACAGAAAAAAACTAATTGATCAGTATACGATTTGAGGAGGAGATAAGATGGCAGTTTTTAAGGGTGCTGGTGTTGCAATCGTAACCCCGATGTATGAAGATGGGTCCGTGAATTATGATAAACTGGAAGAACTTCTGGAGTATCAGATCGCGAATAGTACAGATGCGATCATTATCTGCGGAACCACCGGAGAGTCTTCGACATTGACACATGGGGAGCATTTAAAAACGATTAAATTTGCAATTGATAAGGTGGCTAAGCGGATTCCGGTAATTGCAGGAACCGGTTCGAATTGTACGGAGACGGCAATCATGATGTCAAAGGAGGCTGCCTCTTATGGCGCAGATGCTCTTTTGATCGTGACACCATATTATAACAAAGCAACACAGAAGGGTCTGATCGCACATTATACAGCGATTGCAAATGCGGTTCCGGATACCCCGATCATTATGTATAATGTGCCCAGTCGTACCGGCTGCAATATCGCACCGGAGACTGCTGTGACGCTTGCAAAGAACGTGAAGAATATTGTAGGTATCAAAGCTGCCAGCGGAGATCTTTCTCATATTGCAAAGATGATGTCTATGGCTGATGGAAGCCTGGAACTGTATTCCGGAAATGACGATCAGGTTCTTCCGGTGCTTTCTCTGGGCGGAATCGGTGTGATTTCGGTTCTTTCCAATGTTGCTCCGAAGGAAACCCATGATATGGTTATGAAGTTCCTGGAGGGGGATGTTGCAGGAGCGATCGATATACAGCTGAAGGCGATTCCGCTTGTCAGTGCACTTTTTTGCGAAGTGAATCCGATTCCGGTGAAAGCAGCATTGAATCTCATGGGAATGGAAGTGGGACCACTCCGTATGCCGCTGACAGAAATGGAAGCAGCAAATAAAGAAGTTCTTGCGAAGGCAATGAAGGATTTCGGTATTCTCGGATGAGAATGAGATGAGCCTTCGGCGGAAGGCAGAATTGCGCCAAAGAAAGCAGCAAAAAGGCGGGATTCGCCTGCGAGTCCTCTTCAGGATTCGCAGGTTTAGAGTGTTATATGGATAAGAAGGGAACGCAGGATATGACAAGAGTAATTATGCATGGATGCAATGGATATATGGGGCAGGTGATTTCCGGTCTTGCAAAACAGGATCCGGAAGTAGAGATCATAGCCGGTATTGACATTGCAGATCAGGGGAAAAATGATTACCCGGTATATACGGATATTTCAGACTGCAATATCGAGGCAGATGCAGTGATTGATTTTTCCTCCGCGAAAGCCGTTGACGGATTGCTGGATTATTGTGCGAAACGTCAGATTCCGGTGGTTCTTTGTACCACCGGCTTAAGCGAGGAGCAGCTTGCAAGGCTTGAAGAGACTTCCACGAAGGTTGCCGTGTTAAAATCAGCGAACATGTCTCTGGGGATCAATACGTTGATGAAGCTGCTGCGGGATGCGGCAAAGGTGCTCTCACCTGCAGGCTTTGACGTGGAGATCGTGGAGAAGCATCATCGCAGAAAACTGGATGCGCCAAGCGGAACTGCGTTAGCGCTTGCAGACAGCGTGAATGAAGCCATGGATAACCGGTACGAATATATTTTTGACCGCAGTCAGAGAAGACAGGCCAGAGACAGCAAAGAACTGGGGATTTCTGCAGTCCGGGGCGGCACCATTGTTGGAGAACATGAAGTTATTTTTGCAGGGCCGGATGAGGTGATCGAATTCAAACATACGGCATATTCCAGAACGGTATTTGGAAAAGGTGCTTTGGAAGCAGCGAAGTTCCTGGCAGGAAAACCGGCGGGCAAATACGATATGAGTGACGTGATCAACGGATAAGAAGAATATGAGATTCAGACCTTGTATAGATATTCATAATGGAAAAGTAAAACAGATTGTAGGGGGCAGCCTGCGGGATGAAGGAGATCTGGCCAAGGAGAACTTCGTTTCCGGTCAGGATGCCTCCTTTTATGCCGATCTTTATCGGCAGCATGACTTGCGGGGAGGACACGTCATCCTTTTGAATGGAAAGGATTCTCCATATTATGAAGAGACCCGACGACAGGCGTTTCTGGCACTGAACCGGTTTCCCGGCGGCATACAGCTGGGAGGAGGCGTATGCCCGGAGAATGCGCAGGAGTATCTGGATGCCGGAGCAAGTCATGTGATCGTAACTTCCTATGTATTTCGCAATGGGCAGATCGCAATGGATAACCTGGATAAAATGGTGGCAGAGGTCGGCAGAGAACATCTCGTACTGGATCTGAGCTGCCGCAAAAAAGAAGACCGGTATTATATTGTAACGGACCGCTGGCAGAGATTTACAGACGTCGTTGTGAACCGGAAGATACTGGAGGAACTCTCTTCCTTCTGCGATGAGTTTCTGGTTCATGCGGTGGATGTAGAGGGAAAGGCCAGAGGTGTTGAGAAAGAACTGGCCGCCATGCTGGGCAGTTACCAGGGCAACGCCATTACTTACGCCGGAGGGGTCGGTTCCATGGCAGATCTGGAGGATCTTCGCCTGTATGGCAGAAACCGGCTGGATGTAACCGTGGGAAGTGCATTGGATATTTTCGGCGGAACGATCCCCTTTGCAAAGATGAAGGATCTTAATATTTTATAAAAAAACGCCCCAAAGACAGATTTGTGTGGTATAATAGCAGTATCCTAAAACAGTAAGGGGGATGGACATATGAAGTTTATTATCAGCGGCAAAAACATTCCGGTTTCAGATGGGCTTCGTACTGCAGTGGAGGATAAGCTTGGAAAGCTGGAACGGTATTTTACCCCGGACACAGAAGTGATCGTTACTTTAAGTATTGAGAAGGAACGTCAGAAGATTGAGGTAACGATCCCGGTAAAAGGAAATATCATTCGCTCTGAGCAGGTCAGCAGCGATATGTATGTATCGATCGACCTTGTAGAAGAAGTGATCGAACGTCAGCTTCGCAAATACAAGAATAAGCTTGTAGATAAGAAGCAGTCTGCAGGGAATTTTCAGCAGGCATTTCTGGAGCACGATTATGAAGAGGAAGAGGAAATCAAGATTATCCGTTCTAAGAGATTTGACATTAAGCCGATGTACCCGGAAGATGCCTGCGTACAGATGGAGCTTTTAGGACATAATTTCTATGTATTCTGCAATGCAGAGACAGATGAAGTCAATGTGGTATACAAAAGAAAAGGAAATACTTATGGTTTGATCGAACCAGAGAGATAAGCTTATGATTGGAGCGGCTTCGGATATCCGGAGCCGCTCTTGTGCGGTGCGCTGCCATGCGGTTGCCGGGTTTACAGAAGGACCGGGGCGGAACTGCGCAAATTTCATAGGAATCGAAAGTGGTGTCAAATTCACAGGAATCGAAAGTAGTTGTTTTTATTATTCAAAAGTGATACTATATATGGGATTATATGGTTTTATCGATTTGATTCTAAATGAAATAAATAGCAACAGGAGTAGATGTATGAGTTTAATGACAAAAGTATTCGGGACGCGAAGTGAGCGGGAAGTGAAAAGAATTATGCCCCTTGTTGAGAAGACAGAAAGCCTGCGTCCTCAAATGCAAAAGTTGACAGATGAAGAACTGCGGGAGAAAACCGGAGAATTCAAACAGCGTCTTGCAAAAGGAGAGACACTGGATGATCTTCTTCCGGAGGCCTTTGCAGCAGTGCGTGAGGCAGCCCTTCGTGTGCTGGGCATGGAGCATTACCGTGTTCAGATCATTGGTGGAATTATTCTGCATCAGGGACGTATTGCCGAGATGAGAACCGGTGAAGGTAAGACCCTGGTATCGACTCTTCCGGCATATCTGAATGCATTGGAAGGCCGCGGCGTTCACATCGTTACCGTAAATGATTATCTGGCAAGCCGTGATGCGGAGTGGATGGGAAAAGTCCATGAATTCCTGGGATTGACCGTGGGCGTTGTTCTGAACGATATGAAACCGGAAGAACGCCGTGCTGCATATAACTGTGATATTACATACGTAACCAATAATGAACTTGGATTCGATTATTTGCGTGATAACATGGTTATTTACAAAGAACAGCTGGTACAGAGAGATCTGCACTACTGCATCATCGATGAGGTGGACTCTGTTCTCATCGACGAAGCCCGTACACCGTTGATCATTTCCGGCCAATCCGGAAAATCAACGAAACTCTATGAAGTTTGCGACATTCTCGCACAACAGTTAGAGCGCGGTGAAGCCAGCCACGAGATGACAAAGATGGCTGCAATCATGGGGGAAGAAGTCATTGAGACCGGTGATTTTATCGTAAATGAAAAGGATAAGTTCGTAAACCTGACTGAACAGGGTGTTCATAAGGTGGAGAAATTCTTCAGCATAGAGAACCTGGCAGATCCGGAGAATCTGGAGATCCAGCATAACATCATTCTTGCCCTGCGTGCGCATAACCTGATGCACAAGGATCAGGATTATGTGGTGAAGGACGACGAGATCCTGATCGTTGATGAATTCACCGGACGTATCATGCCGGGACGTCGTTATTCCGATGGCCTTCATCAGGCGATTGAAGCGAAGGAACACGTGAAGGTAAAACGCGAGAGCAAGACGCTGGCAACCATCACATTCCAGAACTTCTTTAATAAATATGACAAAAAAGGCGGTATGACAGGTACAGCCATCACAGAAGAAAAAGAATTCCGTGATATTTATGCTATGGACGTTGTGGCGATTCCTACCAACAAGCCGGTACAGCGTAAAGACCTGGATGATGCCGTTTATATGACAAAGAAAGAAAAATACAACGCAGTTGTTCAGGCGGTCAAAGAGGCGCATGAAAAACAGCAGCCGGTACTGGTTGGTACGATCACGATCGAAACTTCGGAACTGATCAGTAAAATGCTGCGAAGGGAAGGGATTCAGCATACTGTTCTGAATGCCAAGTTCCATGAAATGGAAGCAGAGATCGTATCCCATGCCGGAGAGGCCGGTGCCGTTACCATTGCAACCAATATGGCCGGCCGTGGTACGGATATTAAGCTGGATGATGTTTCCAAAGAAGTTGGTGGTCTGAAGATCATCGGTACAGAACGCCATGAATCCAGACGTATTGATAATCAGCTGCGTGGGCGTTCCGGACGTCAGGGCGATCCGGGTGTATCCCGCTTCTATATTTCTCTGGAAGATGATCTGATGAGATTGTTTGGATCAGAACGTCTCATGAAAGTGTTTACTTCTCTTGGTGTGAAAGAGAACGAAGAGATCGAGCATAAAATGCTCTCCAATGCCATTGAGAAGGCGCAGGAAAAGATCGAGTTCAACAACTTTGGTATTCGTAAAAATCTTTTGGATTATGACCAGGTAAATAACGAACAGCGTGAGATCATCTATGCAGAGCGTCGCCAGGTTCTTGACGGAGAGAATATGAAGGATGCCATCTACAAGATGATCACCGAGATCGTGGATAACACCGTTGATATGTGCTTCTCGGATGATGTGGACCCGGAAGACTGGGATCTGAA
>JABUSW010000130.1 GCA_021443885.1 Blautia sp. | reverse complement strand
ATTCCTGCGACATTTTCTTCCAGCTTCGCAATGACACTTTCTTCTGCGAAAGGCATTAACTGTACGATAAAGCCACCAGCCTGACGAACCGTATTGTCTTTGTTCATCAATACACCTAATCCTACGGCAGAAGGAACCTGTTCGCTGGTTGCAAAATAATAAGTCAGATCTTCTGCGATCTCACTGGTCTGCAGTACTGTCTGTCCGATATATGGTTCTTTTAACCCCATATCTTTGATGATATTCATGAATCCAACACCTACTGCACCCGCTACATCCAGCTTTCCTTTGGAATTTGCAGGAAGAATAACATCCGGATTCCCTACGTATCCTTTGACTCTGCCCTGTGAATCTGCCGTTACGGTAATTCCCTGCAGCGGACCTCCTGCTTTGACCTGAAGGGTCAGGATATCTTTTTCCCCTTTCATCATTACGCCCATCATGGCACCGCCGGTCAGAAGACGGCCAAGTGCTGCGGTTGCAACCGGGCTGGTATTATGTGCTGCTCTGGCAGCCTCAACCACTTCTTTTGTAACAGCTGCGAAGGCCCGGATCTGGTTGTTGGCAGCCATTGCTCTTACGATATAATCACTCATATTGATTCCCTCTATATCTATTTATTTCCCATGTTCTCTTGCAATAAACGTCAGTCGTTCGCTGTCCTGCCGGGGCGGCTCTTTGGTGTACGCATCATACACAGCCAGCAGTTCCATCCCTGCAGTTTTGATCATCTGTTCAATTTCGCTTTGGGAATAGGCTCTCTGATAATGGAGCTCTTCTGTCTTTTCGTACAAGCCGTCTTCTCTTGGCAGGAACAGGGTCAGTTCATATATATTGATCTTTGTATCGGGATCATAATCGTTTTCCCAGATAAAGCTCCCCTCTTCGCGGTTTTCTGCAATGGTGGAGCAGCCTAAGAGTTCGCTATACTTGTATTCGGTATTGATATCGAAAAGGAAGATCCCTCCCGGATCCAGGTAGTTATTGACCAGCCGGAATACTTCCTGCAGGTCTTCTTTTTCCGTCACGTAATTGATGCAGTCACAGACGCTGACCACAGCTGCCACGGTTCCGTATAGCTCGAACTCCTGCATTTCCTGGCAGAGATACAGGATTTCGTGGACATGTTTTTCGGAATCCACCAGAAGCGCAGAGGCTTTCTCCCGGGCGGCAGTCTGCTTTTCCATGGCGATGGCCAGCATTTCCCGGGAGTTGTCTACCCCGATCATGTCATATCCGGCACCAGAGAGGAGTTCTGTCATGGTTCCGGTTCCACAGCCCAGGTCCAGAACCAGGCCGTCGTGGATTTTGTATTCTTCGAATATGGACCGGATGTATTGGGCCCATCCCTCATAATCTACATTGTCCATGAAGAGGTCGTAGACTCTGGCAAAATCGCTGTATGCATCCATAGCTTTACTCCTTTCCTGTCAAGACGCTGGACTTCGGCTGTTGTACATCATCCTCAAACGAAACGCCTGACGGCTGTCGTACATTATCCTCAAACGAAACGCCTGACGGCTGCAGGTGTATGTACCGCAAACACGCTCCCGCTCCCTTCGTCTCGCAGCGGACGCTAGGCTCATTCTTCGGTAACCCTCGAATTCGCCAAGCGCCGGCGGCCTCAGAGGGTTTGCTTTTCCATACACCTGCAGTCGTCAGGCTGTCTATTGCTGTAAACAAGCAACTGTACCAATGGCGAGGCATTTTGAATGATACTATCGGGAAATCAGGCAATCATTTGGTCCAGTTATTTAAGAAACGAGGTACCAGGGTGTCAAAGGTGCTTACGGATTGTTTCGCTGCAAAGCAGCTCTCACAATTATACTACCGGGAATATCGGATTACAAGGAAAAAGCACCTGCAAAGAGGTCACAGGAACATTGTCATGTATAAGGGCAGTGTGAGTTTCTTCCCTGCGATTCCTACATTCTGCGAAGCGAGTTTTACACCGCGGTACACATCTTCTTTTTCCAAAACATTATTCAAAGTACGGCTTCTTTTCCGTCCGGCCTTTACTTCAATGGGGATAATCCCTTCCGTGTTTTCAAGCAGGAATTCCAATTCTGCAGTTCCGGATTCATTTCGATAGAAGAACAATTGCCTGTGTCCATTTTTCATAAGAATATCCGCAATCAATGCCTCATACAGGCCGCCTTTTGCCGTCTTCAAAATAATGTTTGTTGTTTTTTCATCGTATTCATCATCAACCAGGAGTTTTTTCACACCGAAATCATAAGTTCCAATCAGCAGACCAATGTCATTTGGATAGAGCCGGACGCTATTGTCAATAATATGTGCCTCCAATGGATATTCGATAAACGATACGTTATTCACTGCAAAAGCCATGTTTGCATTCAGCAGCCAGTCCACGCTGGTTTCAAATTTACGTGCAGTCCCCTTTTTCTCCACCTGACTATATTGAAACTTGTGATTCTCTTTGCTGAGCTGGTTTGGTATGGATTTGTAACATGCTTCTGCCTTGATCTTTATTTCCGGTCTGGCAAAGCGTGCGATGTCTGCAATGTAATCCCTTATAATTCTTCTCTGTACAAGGTCTGCCTTGTAGTAGTCATAATTATTGTTAACAAATGCATTTACAGCTTCCGGCATGCCGCCAATAACCATGTATTGTTTCAGGTATCGCATCATTTGCCGGTGTATTGCATCCGGCACTTCCTTTATTTCATCAAAAAAGGTTTTCACAGTATGGATGGTTTCTTCACTGATTCCCAGAGCCCAAAGGAACTCCCGGAAATCCAACGCCGCCATGTCAATATATTCAACTGCACCCACAGGGAACGAAGTGACTCTGTTATAAGACATTCCCAACGCGGAGCCGGAGGCGATTACGTCAATGATATCACTTTTGGTCAAAAACTTTAATGCTGTTATAGCTTTCGGGCATTCCTGAATTTCGTCGAGAAACAATATGGTTTTTCTGGGAACAATTGTATTTCCCGGAAGATACAGCGCAATCCCTGCCAGTATGTTTTCAACAGACAGGTTACCATCAAACAAAGTGATCAGAGAAGGATTCTCGATGAAATTAATCTCTATAAAGGATGCATAGTATTCTTTCGCAAACATCTCAACCAGATACGTTTTTCCAACCTGTCTTGCACCGCATATCACCAATGCTTTCTTCTCTTCGTTTTGAAACCAGCTTACCAGTTGATCCATGTATTTTCTCTTGAGCATGTCTTCCCCCCTCATTTTGTATATCCTTAATATAACTGCTTCTGCCTTAAGTTTCAACATTAACATCGAAAAATATGCATTAGTGCATATTTTTATCTCAAAATATATGCAGCGTCGCATATTTTTATCCCAAAATATATGCGTCGCTGCATCATTTTACACATAATAATTACCGTCAGTACCCTGCGGCTATGGTTTGCACATCTGTTTCTTCGCAATGGGTCTATCAGATTTCCTCCAGCAGCTGGAGCAGTTCTTCTCTCTTAAGAGAGGAGGAGGCGATCCTTTCTCCGGAGAGGACGTCTTCCATCAACTGTGCCTTATCCTGTTTGATATTCTGGATCTGTTCTTCTATGGTGTCCCCTGCGATCAGTTCATATACACTGACGCTGTGCTGTTGGCCGATACGGTGGGCGCGGTCTGTGGCCTGGTTCTGGGCAGCCTGATTCCACCAGGGATCGTAATGAATAACGATGTCTGCTGCTGTCAGGTTCAGTCCGGTTCCGCCGGCCTTCAAGGATATGCAAAATACCGGTACTTCGTCATAAGCAAAGCTGTCTACCATCTCCATTCGTTTCTCCTTGCTGACACTTCCGTCGATCCGGTAGTAGGCGTGTCCTGCTTGCGTCAACCGTTGACAGATAATATCCAGCATGGAAGTAAACTGTGAGAACAAAAGCACCTTGTGTCCGCCTTCCACCGCCTGTCCTACCAGTTCCAGGCAGGCATCCAGCTTTGCGCTGCCGCCATGGTAGTTCTCCATCAGAAGGGATGGATCGCAGCACAGCTGCCGGAGCCTGGTGAGCTCTGCCAGAACCTCCAGCTTCTGGGAACGGAACTCTGCATCGCTCTTCTGTGCCAGAGACTGACGCAGTCTGGCCGCATAGGCATCGTAGAGCTGTTTCTGTTCTTTCTCCAGCTTCACCAGAACGGTTTCCTCCAGTTTTTCCGGAAGCTCTTTCAGAACATCCTTTTTCAGTCGCCGAAGAATAAAGGGATGCACCATACGGCGCAGCCGGTCCATGCTGCCTTCATCCTGATCGTTCATGATGGGAGTCTGAAATTCTTTTTGAAAAACAGTATAGGTATACAAAAATCCCGGCATCAGATAATCCAGAATACTCCAAAGCTCTCCCAGATGATTTTCGATGGGCGTACCGGTAAGGGCCATGCGGAAGTCCGCTGATACAATGCGGACAGACTGTGCCGCCTGGGTATTCTGATTTTTGATAAATTGTGCCTCGTCTATGATCTCGTTTGCAAAAGGAATGTTTTCATAATAAGCAACATCCCGCTTCAGCAGATCATAGGAGGTGATCCAGACATCCACGTCCCCGCTTTGCTCGATGAGCTGCTGACGAGCTGCCTGGGTTCCCGCTACAACCACGTTTGTCAATTCCGGCGTAAAGCGCATGATTTCTTTCTGCCAGTTATACACCAGAGAAGCCGGGCATATGATCAATGTCCGAAGCTCCCGTCCGGATTTCCCGGATTGTTTTTCCGAAAGCAGGAAGGATAATACCTGCAATGTTTTTCCAAGCCCCATATCGTCTGCCAGAATCCCGCCAAACCCAATGGATTTGAGCCGTTTGATCCAGTGGAAGCCCTCTTCCTGATAGGGGCGAAGCACGGGTGCAAGGGAGGCCGGTACCAACGAATTCTCTTCTTCTCCCATGGTCCGGATCAGGTTCTGATAATGGCTGTCTGTTTCCAGCAGAAGGCCTTCCCGTTCCTTCATCATTTCCTGCAGATACGCTGCACGATACAGCGGAAGCTTCAACATTGCCGCATCCTTTGTCCCATGGTGACGGTACAGGTCTGCGATGGCATCCCATAGCTGTGAATCTTCCTCTTCAAACTTGAAAAAGGACCCGTTTTTCAATCGGTAATACTTTCGCTTTACTGAATAATTCGACAGGATCTCTTCTAATTCCTGTTTACTCAGATCCGTTCCTTTCAGATCCATGGTGAGTCCCGAGGACTTCATGCTGATTTTCACCTGCAGCTTCGGAAGATTCTGCACCTTCATTTTCTTCAGGCGGTCCGTGATATAGACCGTTGCCTTCTCCTGCATCTGCGGCAGGGTTTCCTGCAGGAACTGATACATCTCTTCATCTTCCAGAACTGCCGAGAGTCTGCCTTCCTCCGAATCATATTCCTGGAACATGCCGATCAGTTCTTTCGCATATCCATTTTCCACCGCGCCATTTCTCTGTTGAACTCCTGATGTGTTATCAAAAAGCCGGTATCTTGCTTCCGGTTCCTTGTAGACAGAATAAGGGACACAGGTAATACAGGACTTGTTCTCGATATCCAGATACAGTTCCTGTTCCGGTACTTCCCTTTCATAGCTTCCCGGTTCCATTCCTTTCCTGTTGACATGCCCGTATTTTTCAAATAATGGAAGGATGTTCTGGCACAAAGCCGGAATATCTGCTTCCCGGATATAAAGCGGATCTTTGATAAACAACACATTCCGGATAAAACTATCCTGCCCCAGTTCTAAGGATGACACAGCAAAAATACCTTTCGCATCTTCCAGATATAAAGAAACGCCGTCATCCGCAACCAGCTTGATGGTTTTTACCTGGAACACGGCTCCATTTGCCACCTTGCGCAGGGTTGCCTCCAGTCCTTTTCTGTCAAGCCTTACCGGAACCTGCCTTCCGTCCGCATATACCAGATGCGTCCCGTCCAGAAGCCGCAGGAATTTTCCCATATAATAACCATCCAGCACAAAATAGCGCGCATCTTTCGAATTCCCCTGGTAAGCAAAACATGCCTTATTTCTGTATGTATCCCTCATATGTTCATATGCTTCCGCAATGATGCCAATCAGACCATTTGCAAAACCGTCACAGAATTCTCCGGATAAAACTCTGCCTGTTTTCCCAAAGTTATATACGCCTTCATTCAAATAGCACTGTACAAATCCGATGATATCCTTCACCACGTATTTACGATCCACACCGGCCCGCAAGGACATGTAATAACAATCATGATCCGCAAAAATATCATATTCCAGATGAATGAGATCTTTTCTGGCAACCTTTTTCTTTCCCCAGACCGGAAGGGTGTTTTCCTCCCGGTCCTCCTTAAGGTAGGGCAGTAGCCTGCTGTCTGTCCGTTTTAACACTCCCGGAGCAAATGGATCTTCTACTCTTGCCAGGTTCTTCAGCCTGGTTTCCAGTTCTGACCCGTAGAAAAAGCCGGTCCCTTCCTGCTCGATATACCAGGCTGTCCATGCAGCTGCCGTGTGGGAGCAGCCGTAGGAATCCTTCTGATACTCCTGGCAGGTGCACCGGGTTTTCAAAACCAGCTCCTGATGCCCGTCTACCCACACTGTGGCCTGCCGTTTTTTCTTCTCTTTCCCTTGATAAACGGAATAATCCATCACCAGCTGCAGAATCTCACACTCCGAATCGTATCCCGGAAAAAGTGCCTCCCTCTCCTGCGGGTTCAATGTACGAAAAGAAGTCTTGCCTTCCCCGGATAGTACCAGTTCCATTCCGGCGCACAGCTCCTCCAGAGAAAATGCACGGAAATATCGTTGGATCCTCATTTCCCCGTTCCTCTCTTTCCTGTTGTTTTTGCAGCTGTTTTTCTGGCGGAAGACATTCTTCGTTTCTCATCAGCAGCTCTCTTTCTTTGCTCAGCTTCCTCTTTTTTTCGCTTTTCTTCCGCCCTTTGCTCTTTGATCAGCCGGACCAGTTCCTTCTCTGCTTTGGACGTGATATTATTTGCTTTTACTTCCTCCGGGGTATATCCATAATACAGAATATGAGGAACCTCTCCAGCGATCACAGCTAATGCTTCCCTCATTTTTGCCTTCTTCTCCTCCGTGTCATACCAGTAATAATGGCGGATATAACCTCTTACATATTCTTCCACCTTTTCCACGGAATACCCTTTTCGCAGATAAAGTACTGCCTCATAAGCCCGTTTGCTAAGGATCGTTTCCTCATAGATATACGTACCCAGACATCTTTTCAGTTCATAAAAAGCATCCGGAAGCGGCACCATGCCGGTCCGGCTTAACCGATCAAAGTATTCTTTCTCAGGCATTTTTCTTTCTGTTTCATCTGCTATGATGGCCTTCAGGTACAGCATCTCCTCCTGCTCATTAAAGAGATGACAATCATAAGCATACAGTTCATCGCACCCGAATTCGTTTGTCAAAAACAGTTCCATTGCCTCTGTTTTATAGACGCTTTTATCCCAGGCTGTGCAGAATACTTTATCCGATACCTCTCCGGGATACAGGGTGTCCAACACCTTTTTGCACTGTGTCCGGCTGAACACTCCATAGAGGCAGCCGCATCCGATCATTACCGCTTCCATGCGCTTCTTCATCCGAAACTCTGTTTCTTTTTCCCCGTCAAACCATTCCTCATAATTCTGCATGATGGGAGCTGCAAGAAAGAAACCTGCCTTCCTGGACATACTGATCATACCATAAGCACTTAAGACCGGGAATAGGTACTCCAAATCCTCATTGCTGCTGCACTTCACTTTGCCGGTTCTCACCAGTTCCACAAAATGGAGATACTCCTGGATATTCATTTTCTGAAAGATATCCCTTGGCTTAAACCCGGACAGACGGTGGGTCAGCGCAGAAATATACTGCGCTTTCTTGTTCTCATATGCATATACATGGTGAATCTCTGCCATATGCCGAAGATTATTCATATTCCGGTTCTCCAGAACTGTTTGAATCGGAACCGCAATCTCGGTCTTCAAAACCACAACCTGATCCGGTATAAAATGCGCATAAACCAGATTCTGAAGTTTTTTCAGATGCAGGGCCTGCTGTCCTTTATAAAAAGTGCCGCCACTGCTATGTGTATAGCTTTCTTTATCCCGCAATGCTTCCAGAATCTCATTCACATTCCCGATGTGAAACACGTTTTGTGGAAGCAGAGGTCCCACTCCGGATAATACCGCAGGGGCTTTCGGCGTATCACGATTCTCCTTTTCCACATCAAAGCAGAATGTCAGAGAAGTAGCTTCCAGCCTGTTCCTGTCCTGATATATCCTGCATACCCCGGAAACAGGAGTAAATGCTTCTCCACTTCCAAAAAGTTCGGACAGTTTCTTCTGTTCCGGAATCTTCTGTCCTGTATCATCCAACATTTCGTACTCTGCAGCCGGTATTCCCATTCCGAGGCAGAACGTACAGGCCAGATCTCCGGCAGAATATTCCTCCGGAACCCGGATCTTACGCAAAATCACAGGATTACTCCTGTACAAATAATAGCGGATATCATAAGCTGACATACGGCATTCTCCTAAATTGATACACAGTGCATGGATTTATTAACGCATATATTATATACGAAAAGCAGCCGCCCTACAACGATTGGTTGGGGCGGCTGTCCTGCTCATGTTTTTGCGGGTCATAAAGGTAGTTTCTGTCTCTTACAAGCAAGCTCGACGAGTCTTCATCCCTTCTGACCCCGGTTTCATATAAATTGATTCGTTTCCGGATCGTATTCGTAATCAATCATACGCAGTTTTGCGCGCAATTCCTCTTCGTTGATATCCTGGTCGCCGCAAAAGCTTTCCAGATCTTTGTAATGATCTCTCAGCTGTGTATTCACATAACTGAGCAGCATCACCGGGTCCTTTGGCAGCATAGACATCCTCCTATTCCAGCCCTACGTTTCCGCTGCTTCTTCCTTCATTCTTTCCTTCCAGAGGAAGCCAGTCCAAGGCCTCTTTGATATAGGTATTCCAGAAGTCCCATTCATGGGCCCCCGGTCCTGTTACGAATTCATGTTTCACACCATGCTTCGTCAGCAAGGCATCAAACTCTTTGTTGCGGTCGAAAAGGAAATCCGAGGTCCCGATCGCCATATAAATGTCCGGGAATTCCTTACCCTCTGCAGCCATGGTTTCTACCAGCCACTTCGGGTTTTTATCACTCTTTAAGGATGCTTCCAGATCTTCTCCGTATACAGCATGACGATATTCCATGGTATCGGATGGGAATCTCGGATTCTCTACCACCTCCAGAATGCTTTCGTCCATGACAAATGCACCGGACAGAGAAATAATGGCTCCGAAGGTGTCACTGTATTTCAGTCCATTTCGCATTGCACCAAAGCCCCCCATGGAAAGACCGCCAATGTAAGTATCTTCTTTCTTATGGGAAAGCGGAAATGTCTTTCTTGTGAATTCTACCAGTTCTTTCCCGATAAATTCACCGTAGCGGTCTACCGCATGGTCGATATACATAGAGTTATCGCCGGAAGGCATTACAACGGCCAGGTCCCGTTCCTCTGCCCATCTCTGTATGGAGGTTCCGTAAAGCCAGTCGGTATAGTTGCCGATGATACCGTGGAGCAGGTACAGCGTCTTATAAGGCTTGCCCTCTTCTCTCTTTGGCATGCCCGGCATATAGAATTTGTCTGTGGGCAGGATCACATAAAGGGGTACGGTTCTTCCCATCGTTTCTGCCATAAAATTCACTTGAAATACTGCCATAATCTTATCCCTCTTTTCTAATAAGTATGATGATTTATAATACCCGTTTGCTTTTAATTTCTGTTCAATGCAGCATTCTGTCGCCTGTTACGAACCCTTCTCACAGAAGAAGAAACTCATCCGGATAACACTTCGTTCCTTCTAATGACACATATCCTCTGCTGTGTTCCAGATCGAAATACCAGTCCGGAAAGCCAATGGCCGGTTCTCCATAGAACTCTGCAAAATACCACCGGCCGTCGATCTTCCGGAAGCGATGCACGTATTTGTTGATAAAAATCATATAGGGGATCTCATTCACGGACTTCGCCATACTGCGAAGATTGGTGGTCCCGCAGTCAAACCAGGTACCAATGATATGCTCCTGGTCTCCTTCATACTGCAGAACCGGTGTTGTGGGGGCATGGAAGGTATAGTAGCGGTTCTGATACTGACTTATCATCCCGGATAGTTTTTCTCTGATCTCTTCCAGATTCTCCAGCTTCTTCGTCTTTGCGCCGAAGCTTCGAATCAACATTTTCGGTTCCCCCTCCGGCATTGCAAAGTAACGATCTGCATATGCCATCAGTTTACCACATCTGCAGGAAAGTGCCCACCCATTTATAATATTTTCGATCTCCATTGCATCTTCTGTGTGAATAGAGCCGAAGTTTTCCTGGTCAATATTCCAGGGCTCCTCACTTTGTCCGCTCTTGTCATATCGTCCGTCATTGCGGTAAGGAATGACTGGCATTGCCGCCACCGTCTGAAGCTCCATCTTCCGAATCTTCCAGATGTCGTTTTCTTTGACATAATCCGATTGCACATAACCCAGATAACGACGAAGCTGCCACTGCTCCATATCCTCTGCAAAAGCATCGATGATGCAAAGCTCTGTCATGAATAAGCCTTTTGCATGGGTTTTTTCATTTGCGATCTCGATTACCGGAAGGCCGGTGATTCCCAGAAACCGGTAGCAATGATGATTCTGCGTTTCTGTGTCCAGATAGGCTCGGCTCCAGTTATCAATCTGTTCTTTTCCGATGACCGGCGCTTCCATGCATTTGTCCAGGAATAACTCTGCTTCACATGTTTCTGAAAAAAGCTTTGCGATGCCGTGCAGACGGTGTTCAAACACTTTGTTCTGCAGGTTTCGTATATCCAGAACATCCTGCGGGTCATTTATCCCATGCACCGGCAGGGAAGGCCAGGCGGGCAGCTTCTCATAGCAGAATCCTTTCTTTGTCCCATCTTCTGTTTCATCCCCGGAAAGTATCAAATCCTGATTTGTGTATTCCCAGGGAAGCATTTCCTGAATGGTAGACCAGCGCACATCCGTGATACTGCTGACGCCATCTGCCTCCTCGATTCTCGTCTCCAGGCGCTTCATGATCACACGACAGTAGTCCGTCTCATTTTCCCGATAGAAACGATAGGTAAAAGTATCGCAGAACATGCCGCCTTCCCGGCCATCTTCTGAAAGACGATAAACCGGGGAAGACCAGCAGGACAGGGAAAGGTCTTTGCAGTATTGTCCCTCCTGCATCTGAAGCTGGTGATTCTGATGCAGGAAGCGGGCTGTGATATTCTCAATATCTGTATAGTTCATAATCTTCCCGTCTCTTTCATAAAAATGATTATTTTCTATCCGATGGAAGCAAATATGCAATCCTTTCGATCAACGTATTTCATCATTCTGTGTACGTTCCAGAATTTCCACCTGCAAGCGTTCTGTCAGTTCCACATAATATGCACTGTAACCAGCCACACGAACCAGAAGATCCCGGTGATTTTCCGGATGTTCTCTGGCATCCAGAAGAGTCTGTCTGTCCACCATGTTGAACTGAATGTGTTTTCCGTTGTGGAAGAAATAGGTTTGAATCAGAGCCGCCAGCTTTCCAAGGTCTGCATCGTTGCTCATAGTTGCTTTGCTGAATTTCATATTAAACAGCATTGCCTGATAATCATCCTGTGGCAGCTTGATGGCACTGCGGATCACAGAAAGAGGCCCCTCCATATCCGTTCCTCTCATTGGGGATGCACCTGCATCTGCCAGGGTTTCTCCCGCCAGACGGCCATCCGGTGTTGCACCTGTCAGGCTACCGCCCGGGGCGTGCCCGAATATGGATACCGCAGAGCCCCGGTAGATCGTACCGGTAGCGCAAGGCATCTCTCTGCAGGCTTCGTCAAAATACTGGTACATATCGCTGATCATCTGGTCTACTTCGTCACAGTCGTTGCCGTATTTCGGAAGCTCCAGACAGTATTTCCGAAGCTCTTCCTGTCCTTCCCAATTTTGGTCCATGATTTCTTTCAGCTCATTCAGAGTCAGTTTCTGTTCTTCATAAACCAGTTTTTTGATGGCATATAAAGAATTCCCCAGATTTACGATTCCGACCGGGCAGATGACACCGCCGTTTTCAAATACCATTTTCTTTTTCTGGAAATCAATGCCATCTTCGATACCGCGATACATGAAGGGTGTTTTTCCCGGCTCCGGGAAATGCTCCTGCATGGAGCAGATCATCAGGTTGCTGTATTCTGCCATCATGGAGATGAAGTACTTGAACTCTTCTTTGAAGGCAGCTTCGAATTCCCCATAGCTCTTCCACTGATTCAGATCACCGGGATCATGCCCCATCTGTTCTCCCAGATTGCGATTGATTCCGTGGTTCAGGAACACATCCAGACACATAGGGGTAATGAACATGCAGGCACTCATGATTCTGGATTTTCCCGGAAGCACTACGTCAATACAGCCTGCCACGGCATAATTACGAGCCTCTTCCTCCGATACGCCATTTCTCAACAGATACTCAATATAAGAACGATCTCCCAGGAATGCCGGCATACTGCAGCCGGCCCGGACGCATTTCAGGCCTTCCAGAATCAGTTCCACAGGTGTGGAATCTGCCACCCGGACGCTTACGGTAGGGTGTGGTGTCTGTACGCCACGAATGGATTTCAGGATCAGATAGCTGAGTTCGTTCGTAGCATCACTTCCATCCTTCTTCACACCGCCAATAACGATGTTATGCCATTTTGCTTCTCCATTGGAGGTATCACGGCAATCTTTTCCGGTTACAACCCCCAGCTGATAATCTTTTACTCTTAACAGTTCAAAGAGCTCCAGTACCTCTTCATCGGTAATGATTCCTTCCTGAATGTCATGCTGATAATAAGGATATAAAATCTGATCCAGTCTTCCCATACCCAGCACGCTGTTTGGACAAGCAACGGTATGGAACAGCAGCCAATACATCTGCAATGCTTCCCTGAAAGTTCTGGCAGGTTTTGCCGGCACCTGCTTCAGGATCTCAGACATCTGAAGAAGCTCTGCTTTCCTTGCCGCATCCTCCGTTTTTTCTGCCTCCTGTGCTGCCAGATCCGACAGTCTCTTTCCATAGATCAGGAGTCCTTGCAGTGTGGTCCGCATTGCTTTCAGATATACCGCTTTATCATATTCTTCCTTGGAAAAGAATCGAATGCCTTTGATACGTTCGTCGCAATCACGGATCATATCTTCGATTCCTCTGGACAACGCCGTTTCGTAATCCAGAATCATCATAGCCTGTGCCGGGGTCAGGTTCAATCCACCCTGGGCACTGCACTGCATGATCTGTCGACCGCGTTCCAGCGATGTCCAGCGTACCATTCCCATGCCGGAATGCAGAAACGGCATGATGGCACCGTTTTCCTCCAGGGCTTCTGCTACGCCATCGTTCATGCTGTAAGGTGTGTTGGTACGGTTCAGCTCATAAAGCTCCGGCTCATCCTCCTTGTTAAATCCGTATCCGTCACGATACAGGTCCTGGATCTCGGATTCATTCCAGATTCCATTTGCGGAGTCGATTTCCAGGCCACCGGGAACACTTCCGGGATTTCCTGCCAGAAGGTCTCCCTCCTCAATGTAAAGCGGTATCTTCGTCAATATATTATAAATGGCCTGTGCTCTGCACTTTACCAAGGGTTCTCCGCTCATCTCCCGATACGTATTCTGGATGATCCGGTAAATGTTCATGGATATAGTTGGTTTTCCTTTTGTTTTTTCCAGTAGTTTCTGAATCCTCTCACTCATATATGATTTCTCCTTTCGTCTTTATTATTACATGGAACCGCCGATCTGCACCGGAAGTCCATATTCCTCCAGGATTCTTTTGCTGTGTTCCATTTCTTCTGTGGATGGAGCCTGAAATTCTGTAATCCCGGTCCGTTCCAACTGCTCTTCTTTACTGATGCCCAGATTGTGGTACGGGAGAAGCTGCACCGGAATATCCCGACCAAGCTCCTTTGATATGAATTCACCTGTCAGACGGATATTCTCTTCATCCGCATTGCAGTTACGGATCATAGGGATGCGAAGCACCATATCGACCCCGGATCCGGCAATGATTCTTGCATTCTGCAGAATCCTGCCATTCTCCACCCCGGTAAGCTCTTTGTGTCTTTCCGGGTCCATCGCTTTCAGATCCAGAAAAACCAGATCCAAATAGGGCAGCACTTTTCGTACCGCTTCTTCCGATGCATATCCGCAAGTCTCGATGGCTGTATGATAGCCTTCTTCCTTACACCTTCCAAGCAATTCTACTGTAAAGTCAAGGCTGGCCAAAGGTTCTCCGCCGCTGACGGTTACTCCCCCGCCTGACAAAGGGTAAAACATGGCATCTTTGCGAATCACTTTCATGACCTCTTCGATCTGATACGTCTTCCCTGCCATCCTTCTCGCCTTCCAACGGCAGCCGGAAACACACGCACCACAGCCATTGCATTTTGTACGGTCTGTAACCGGAAGCTTTTTTTCGGACATCGTTTCTCTGATCTGAATCGCCTCTTGCGGACAGATTTCCATACAAGCTCCGCAGCCACTGCAGTTTGCTTCTACCCACATAACTTCCGGCGTGTTCTTCTGAGATTCCGGATTATGGCACCAAAGGCAGCGTAACGGGCAGCCTTTTACAAAAACCGTTGTCCGGATACCCGGTCCGTCATGTATGGAATATGATTGTATCTGAAAGATCATGTTGCTTCGCAAAGCTGTCCTCCTTCCGGTCCTGATAAGTTTCGATGGAAATTCACCCATAAGAGGGTGTTCTCCACATCATCTACCACGTTCTATAAAGAAAGGCCAGACAGCGACCGCTATCTGGCCTTTCAAAGCAAAACCTTAATTTTCGCTTTTCTGATTAATGGGTTTGTTATTTCGCTGCCAGCCAGGCATCAAACTGTGCCTGATTTTCTGCGATAATCTCATCAATTCCTGCATCCTTCAGAGCCTGAATGAAGTTTGGAAGCTCCTCTTCCACGCTTACAAGGCCACATTCCAGAGCCGGTTTCATGGTATCGATCACGGAAGTAACTGCTGCAAGCTGTGTCTTTACGCTGGTATTATCAAAGGTGTAACCCAGTGCATTGGATACAATGCCTTCTTCCTTGCTGTAGCTTGGAAGCTGGTCAAAGTATTCTTCTGTATTTGGTGCAAACTGGTAAACCTTCTCATTATCGCCAAACCAGTTGATGAATCCGCCCCAACCATTGCTCATTGCGTCTTTTCCTTCCGGATAGTTTACAATGCGATCGCTCTCTTTTACATAGTGCTCGCCTTCGATACCAAAGTTACAGATATTTGCGAGTTCTGCATCAGAGAACAGAAGTTCCATAAACTGGACAGCTTTTTCCGGCTGTTCAGATGTCACCGGAACACCCCAGCTCATCATACAGGTAGAAGAACCGGAAATGATGGCATCGGACAACGGAATGTATCCAAGATTCAGACCACCACAGTTACGTCCTAAGGTTACCTCATTACAGTCTGCTTTGAAAGCATTCTGGAAAGCAAAGCAGGTACCTGCACCCATGCAGTCCAATGTGGAATATCCACTTGTCATGGAATCCGGAACTACATATCCGTTCTCATACCACTCGTGTCTCTTTTCCAGCATTGTCTGGTATTTCTCTGTCTCATACCAGTTCACAAGCTCTGTTCCGGTCTCAACCTCGGCCAGAACGCCATATGCCAGATAGCTTGTATCGCCAAGAGAATCATAAGCAGAATCCCAGTTCAGTGTGGAAGATCCGCTTCCATCACCTAAGGTAAATGGATAGATTCCTTCCGGAAGTTTTTCCTTGCACTGTGCAAAGAATGCATCCCACTCTTCGTATCCGTTTAAGGTCTCCGGAATCTCGATCCCGTATTCTTCTGCCATATCTTTGTTATAAAGAAGATTCAGTTTCTCACCCGGATATTTTACACCTGGAATTGCATAAATACCGCCATTATAGGTACATGCATTCAACAGGTCTCCCATTTCCTCTTTCAGAGACGGTGCATATTCATCGATCAGTTCCGTCAGGTCTGTCAGAACTCCATTTCCATAAAGGGTAGCCGGATCTCCGGTAATACCGCTCATGATCAGATCCACTTTTTCTCCGCCTGCTGCCAGCAGATTTACCTTTGTTGCGTGGTCAGCAACAGAGATTGGAAGGAATTTTACAGTTGCGCCGATTTTCTCAGATGTGATCTCAGAAATTGCCGTTTCCACTTTCTCGATATCAGCCGGAACAGGCCCGAATGTCATCAGTTCGATCACCAGTTCATAATTGTCTTCTGCCTGAACCGCCATTGGAGCAGTTGTCAGCATAGAACCGATCAATGCTGCAGAAAGTAATGTTGTTGCAAAACGTTTCTTCATAGCTTCCTCCTTTTCAACCTTTGTGGTAAAGCATTTCCTTTTGCGCTGCTTCACCGGTCTTTGTTTTACGCAGCCTCTGCTGCGTTTTTGATGATATACCTATTATATCCTTGCATATTATGAAATTATAGCACAGAACAACCCGAATCTTGGACTATCCTTTCACCACATGGTCACAGAACCTCCGGCAAATGAAATGACAGGTTATCCTTTCACTGCTCCGGCTGTGATCCCCTTTGCGAAAAACTCCTGGAAGAAAGGATATACACAGAGGATCGGGAAGATACCAACCACAGCAATTGCCATTCGTACCGTAGTCGTAGGAATGGATACCCCGGAGCTTCCTGCAAACTGCATCAGGTATTTTGCATTGCTGTTCATATCATTCAATACATTCTGGATTCCATGCATCGTTGCATCGTCCAGATAATACAGACCATTCTGCCAGTCATTCCAATATGCCAGCCCGATGATCAGAGCAACTGTGGCCAGGATCGGTTTGGACAGTGGCATAACCACCTTCAGGAAAATAGACATCTCCGATGCTCCGTCGATTCTTGCCGCTTCCAAAAGCTCCTCCGGAATGGTGGACTGGAAATAATTCTTGATCATTATGATCGAGAAGGCATTGCACAGCAGGTTTGGCACCAGCAGTGCCAGATATGTGTTTTTGATATGGAATATCTGCACGTAATTCAGATAGGTTGCCACCAGACCACCATTAAACAGCATGGTAAAGACCACGTAAAAATTCAGTATTCCGCCTCCCGGAATCCCCGGTCTGGACAGCACATATGCCATCATGGATGAGATCAGGACTCCAATCAGGACCCCGGCCACCGTCACGCAGATCGTAATGATAAAAGCTTTGCCGAACAAAGCGCTGTTGCTGAGAATGTACTTGTAGGCATCCAGTGACCACTGCTTCGGGAAAAAGCTATAACCGTATTTCACTGCCGTTTTTTCCTCTGTCAAAGAAGAGATGATCAGAAGCAGGAACGGCGCTACAATACAGATGCTTAAAAAGATGAGCACAACGTGGCTTAAAGCCAGAAACCGTTTACTTGACTTATTCATTTTCTCTCTCCTTTCCTTTAGAACATGGCATTTTCTTTACTGAGCTTCTTCATGACACTGTTAAATATCAGAATCGTAATCAGACAGATCACGGACTGATAGAAGGATGCTGCAGATGACATTCCAATATCTCCTGTCTGCAGTAATGCCCGGAACACGAAGGTATCGATGGTGTTGGTTGCCGCATTCAGCATACCCTGATTTCTGGGAACCTGATAGAACAAGCCGAAATCCGAACGGAAGATATTGCCCATTCCAACCGTCACCAGCATGACAATGGTGGGAACCAGCATTGGAATCGTGATCTTCTTGATCTGCATCCATTTGGTCGCTCCATCCATTTCTGCCGCTTCATAATAATCCTTGCTGATTCCTACCAGGCTGGCCAGGAAAATAATGGTATTGAAGCCGATATTTTTCCATTCATAGATGATGGTCAGTATTACCGGCCAGTATTTTGCTTTCTGGTACCACATGATTCCCGGAAGGCCAAGAGATTTCAGGATGCTGTTGATAAAACCGGTCTGTTCACTCAGGAATGCATATGCCAGATAAGAAACCACAACCATGGAGATCAGATATGGAAGCAGAATAAAGGTCTGGTACACCTTTTTCGCTGTTTTGCTTCGTATCTCATTCAGAAAGATAGCGATGGCAACTCCCAATACGGTATTAAGAATGATCCAGAACAGATTGTATCCTATGGTATTTCGGGTAATAACCCATGCTTCTTTACTGCTGAAGAGGTATTTGAAATTGTCAAATCCGATGAACTGACTCCCCCAGATTCCATCCTTTACGTTATAACGTTTGAAGGCAATCTGAAGACCTACCATAGGCATATAATTATTAATGAAAAAGTAAATGACACATGGCAGCGCCATCAGATAGCAGGGAATCCAGCGTTTGAATTTCACTTTCTTCTTTGTCTTCATATTCTTCCCCTTTCCTGTTATTGCTCAAAGTGAAAGATACTCCGGAACAATCTCCACTTTGATGCTTTTGATAAAAACAGTGTAACAAGCAGGACCTTCTTTCGATAGGACAAAAAAACCAGCAAATAGGACTATTTTGCTGGTTTGCTGTTATTTCGATATTCTCTTGGTGTAACACCGGTTTCTTTCTTAAAGACCCGGGTAAAGTAGGAATAGTCGGCATAGCCGGAGAACTCCGCTACCGTCATGATCGGCAGGTCTGTATTGGACAAAAGCTGCTTCGCTTTTTCCAGACGCTGGCTCGTCACATATTCAATGACTGTCATGTTCAGTCGTTTCTTAAAGGTACGCATCACATGAGAGGAACTGCTGCCAATGCTGTCTGCCAGCTTTCCGATAGATATATCCTCCAGCAGGTGCTGCTCGATGTATTCCTTTGCCTGTTCCATAAACCGGTCTTCTTCGTAGTAACCGACTTCCGGATTCGCTGACAACTCTCCGGAGGATGCCTCCCCGTACCGGCTGTTCTGAATGCCTTGTACCGTTTTTTTCAGAATCATTTCAAGTTCTGCGTATTCCACCGGTTTCAGAATATAATCCACACTGCCAAGCTGCATCGCCTTTCGAAGATAAGCAAATTCCGGATGACAACTAATACAGATGCACTTTACCTGGGGCCATTCCTTCAACACCTCTTCAATCAGTTCCAGTCCACTGCCATCCGGCATCTCGATGTCGGTAAGCAGCAGATCCGGCTGGTATTTCCGAATCAGGCCTCTGGCCGCATCCACATCCCCGGCAGTCAGGAGATAATCAATTCCACACGCCTTCCAATTCACATTTTTTTCGATTGCCTGCAAAACCCGGATCTCATCATCTACCAAAATTGCTTTAATCAACTGCTTTCTCCTCCACGATCAAGGGAAGCACAAGCTCTACTCTTGCACCACCGCTTTCACTGTTTTTGATGCCCACATAATAGTTTTCTCCATATAACAGATGCAGCCTCTTCACTACATTCTGAATGCCGACTCCCAGCCGTTCACTATACTCCCTGGTATGCAGGAAGTTCCGGATATCTTTCAACGTATTCTCGTTGAAACCTTTTCCTGTGTCTGCTATGGTCAGCTGAAGCTTATCATTCCCGATTTTTTTCGCCCGGATCATGATATACAGCATTTTATCCTTCTCAATGCTGTATTTGATACAGTTTTCCACAAAAGTCTGAATAACAACAGCCGGGATCTCTGCAGCTCCTACCTCGTCTTCCCATTCTGCAAAATAGACGAACCGGTCCGGATAGCGAACCTTCTGGATCTCCAGATATGTTTTCACGAATTCCATCTCGTCGTAAAGATAGACGTAATCCGAATTCAGATTTACCAGGTACCGGAAGTACTTTGTCAGATGAAGCACCATTTTCCGCGCCAGTGGAAATTCCTCGTCATCGTATGTATATACGATGTTCAACGCATTGAGTATAAAGTGAGGCCGGATCTGTTCACTGAGATATCGAAGCTCCACCCTTTGCTCTTCCAGCTCCTTTTGCATCAGTGCTTTCTGACTGGCTTCCAGTTCATCCATCAGGTTGTTGAAATCCTGGTTCAGATCATCAAACTCACTGTATATCCGTTTTTTCCGAAGCTGAATACGGTATTGCCTGTCTCCATTACGAATCCGGTCCATAGTGGTTGTCAGTGTATTCAGTGGTCTCTCCACAAAGTAGATAAAAGTCAGTGAGATCAGTGGGCCAACCAGACAGCACAAAACAGACAATATCAAAAGCGGATAGGTTAACCTTCGCGTACTTTCCGTCAGACTGTTTTTATCCAGCATTCTTCCCAAAACCAGATTACCGGACAGCATTATTTTGCTGACATCATAGTATTCGCTGCCTTTGTAAAATACAGTAGCCTGATCCCGGATTTCCGGCATCTCTGTAATGCCCTCCTTTGTCAGCATCCGGTTATTGAAGCTCAGATAATGGAAATAGGACTCTCCATCCATACTTCCTTTCATGGAGTCCAGAATATCATTTAATGATACAGTCGCCAGGCAGACCACATTCTCATCTTTTGTTACCACTCCCAGGTAATCCATTCCTTCCACCTGATAATGAATCCAGTTCCTGGATTGTCCAAGCTGCAAGGATCCGGTATCTGATTTGACTATCTCCGTCATCCTGTCGATATTCTTTTTCTTTTCCTTCGCACCAAAATTCGATTGACTGACAATGACATCCGCTTCACTGAAATATACAATGACACCACCCACGCAGCTATTGGTTGCCAAAAAAGTCTTCAATGTTTTTCCCAGTTTGGAAGATTCCGACCAGAATCCCTTTTGGCTGGTAGAAGAATAACGTTTCAGATTAATGCATTCGTCTCCCTGGGTAACCAGCATCTGCATATATTCTTCGACTGTCTGAAGGTCCCGTTCCACGTTGTTTCCCATAGATTGAATATAGCTCTGGGATTCGTTGGTCCGTTCCTCCACCAGATACTGCATCTCTTTCTGTGCGTTGTGAATCACCACGATATTCACCGGCACAACCAGAATCAGAGGAATCAAAATGATGATCCAGAAAACTGTTCTATTTTTGTTCATACATGACTCCTCTTCGCTGCTGCGCAGCTCTGCAATCTCAACCCCATTAAACAGCATGCACTGATTCGCATTCTCTACTCTTGTAATGCTGCCATCAATCCTCGAAATCCGGCATAAACACAGGCAGATATTTCTCCAGCAGCTCCTGCAGACCGCAATCTGTCAAAGACATCTCTTTGCTCTCTCGATCAAACCGCATCACATGGCGTTTTTCTGTCTGATAAGGCTTCCATCCCCCGGGAAGCTCCTCGATATTCCGGAATTCTTTCGTTCTTGCAAACGCTGCAAAGGTATGACACATCTGTTCTTCTGTTTCACGTGCGCCAGGGATCTTACAGACCGGAATCCGGTCAATGTTATGGAAAACAAATGGGATTTCCGAGCAATGCCATGCTGCCTTTCTTCCATTATACAGGAAATCAAAGGTAAACAGGTAGTTAAAAATCGGTCTTTTCCCTTCTTTTGCAAACTGCTCCGTGAAGCGCAGCGTTTCTCTTCGAATCATATGGTCGATTACCAGAAGGTCTGCAAGCGGTTTGTCCGGAAACGCTTCCTGAAATGCCGGAATCAGTTTGTCGACCCCTTCTTTCGTATACTTTTGTTCTAATAATCTTTGGACTTCCTCCTGCCCGATCTGATCTCTGTCTACAATATCCGGTGCAAAACAGATCTCTGCAAAGGTAGACCCGCATATTATAGGAATCTTTTTCGCCATTTCGGTAAAGCCTGCGATATCCGGATCTCCCTTGTAATAATCGTTGGGTACCGGACCGTTTCCGCCACAGACGATCCCCTGTTTTCGCAGCCGGCGTTTTGCCTGCAGATATGCTTCCCTTAATCGGTCATATACAACAGTGGTTAACTCCATCGTATCTTTTAGCTGCAGATACTCTGCCATAGCCTTTACCAGCATTGCATTCCCGGCTCTGACTTCCGCAGCCGGCGTCCGGTCAACGGGAAGGACTCCGCTTTGGATAATTGCTTTCTGAAAAAGGCCCTCTGCCAAAGGAATCTGCATCAGCGTAATGATTTTCCCGCCGCCTCCGGACTGTCCAAATAAGGTCACATTATCCGAATCGCCGCCAAAAGCATGGATGTTCTTTTGGATCCATTTCAAGGCTTCCACAATATCTGTCATTCCGGCATTCCCGGAATTCTCATACGTTTCACCCAATACCGCCACATCCAGATATCCCAGGATATTCAGCCGGTGATTCAGCGTCACAACAACCACCTGTTCATTTAATGCCAGATTCTTTCCATCATAGGCATCCTGTTCAATAGAGGAACCCTCAAAGTATCCGCCTCCATGCAGCCATACCATAACCGGAAGCTTCGCATCCCGGTTGATCACCGGCGTCCAGATATTCAGATACTGACAATACTCATCCTGGGTCTGCATACGGTGAGGCGTCAAAAGCTGCCCGCCCATATTCATGGGGTGAAGAAGGGGTGCCACACTCCCGTAATCTGTCGTGTCCAGAACGCCCTCCCACGGTTCTGCTTCTTCCGCTTCGCAGAAGCGCTCCGCTTTGGCATAGGGTATTCCGGCAAAACAGTACACATCCTCCGATATGTATCCCCGTACAGCTCCTTTGCTGGTTTCTACAATATTCCGATCTCTATGATAATCAAATCCTGTCTTCATATCACACCTCTGCTCCTCCCATACATGTCCCCACATAGGAAAACTATCCCATCTTCACTACCAGTATATTCATTTTCGCATCGTGTTAATAGGAGAATCCAAATAAATAATAGGACTTTCGCAAAGAATCTCCTGACAAGCCTCTCAGCCGCGTATCCATCCCATCACGTGAAAACCGAAGCTCCCATCGATGTATTTCACATCAATGGCAGCTCCGGTTTCAAATTCATTATTATACTATTACACTGCGAACAATATCCTGGTTTACCACAAGATCTCCGTCCCGCACATCCATAAACAAAGTATCCCCTGTATGAACGCTGCCTTCCAGGATTTTCCGGGCAGCCAGCGTTTCTACATTTTTCTGAAGAAACCGCTTCAAAGGACGTGCTCCGTAAATGGGATCATAGCCGTTTTCCGCCACATAATCCTTTGCGGCCTCTGTCAGTTCGATGCGGATCTCCTGGTCTGAGAGTCTTGCATTCAGCTCCTGGATCATCAGGTCCACGATGCCGCCGATGTTCTCTCTGGTAAGCGGCTTGAAGAGAATGGTCTCGTCCAGACGGTTCAGAAATTCCGGACGGAAGTGCGCCCTTAGATCGTTCATGACCGCTTTTTCTGCATTCTCTTTGATCCCACCCTGTTCATCGATGCCATCCAGCAGATACATGGATCCGATATTGGATGTCATGATGAGGATCGTATTCTTGAAATCCACTGTCCTTCCCTGAGAATCCGTGATCCTTCCATCATCCAATACCTGCAGAAGGACATTGAACACGTCCGGATGGGCCTTCTCCACCTCATCAAATAAAACCACACTGTATGGTTTGCGGCGTACAGCTTCTGTCAGCTGACCGCCCTCTTCGTATCCCACATATCCAGGAGGCGCTCCAATGAGTCTGGATACGGAATGCTTCTCCATATATTCGCTCATATCGATACGGACCATGTTCTGCTCGTCATCAAACAGGTTCTCCGCCAGGGTCTTGGCCAGCTCTGTCTTGCCCACTCCGGTAGGGCCAAGGAAGAGGAAAGAACCGATTGGTTTTCCGGGATCCTTGATGCCTGCTTTGGAACGCAGGATGGCATCCGTCACACGCCGGACACCTTCCTCCTGCCCGATGACTCTTTTGTGGAGTTCTTCTTCCAGGTTCAAAAGCTTCGCCCGTTCTCCTTCCGTCAGTCTGGACACCGGGATTCCGGTCCAGCGGGAAATGATCTTCGAGATTTCTTCATCGGTTACCGATTCGTGTACCAGACGATTCTCTGCTTCTTTTGCCTGCCGTTCTTCTATATCCAGCTGCTGTACCAGCCTCGGTAATGTACCATACTGCAGCTCTGCGGCTTTCTCCAGATCATAATTCTGTTTTGCCTGCTGGATCTGTTTATTCACTTCCTCGATCTGTTCCCGCAGCTTCTGCAGCTTCTCCACAGAGTGTTTCTCATTATCCCATTGTGCCTTCTGGGTCTTGAATTCCTCCTGCAGCTCTGCCAGCTCCTTCTGTAGATCCGCAAGACGCTCCTGACTCAGATGATCTGTCTCCTTTTTCAGTGCGTTCTCCTCAATCTGCAGCTGCATGATCTTTCGGTTCAGCTCATCCAGCTCTGTGGGCATGGAATCCAGCTCCGTCTTGATCAAGGCACAGGCTTCATCCACCAGGTCAATGGCTTTATCAGGCAGAAACCGTTCGGAAATATAGCGATGGGAAAGAGTTGCTGCTGCCACCAATGCTCCATCCGTGATTTTCACTCCGTGGTACACTTCGTACCGATCCTTCAATCCACGCAAAATGGAGATGGTATCCTCCACGGTCGGTTCATTTACCATGACCGGCTGGAATCGCCTTGCCAGAGCTTTATCCTTCTCCACATACTGCCGGTATTCATCCAGCGTGGTGGCACCGATACAATGCAGCTCGCCCCGGGCCAGCATCGGCTTTAACATGTTGCCGGCGTCCATGGCTCCTTCTGTCTTACCGGCGCCAACGATGAGATGAAGCTCATCGATAAAGAGAATGATCTCGCCTTCGCTTTTCCGGACATCCTCCAGAACAGCTTTCAGACGCTCTTCAAATTCACCGCGGTATTTGGCACCGGCCACCAGAGCTCCCATGTCCAAAGCGAAGATCTTCTTATCCTTCAGTCCATCCGGAACATCCCCCCGCACGATACGCTGGGCCAGACCTTCAATGGCTGCCGTCTTGCCCACGCCTGGCTCTCCGATGAGAACCGGATTGTTTTTCGTCTTTCTGGAAAGAATCCGGATGATATTCCGAATCTCCACATCCCGGCCAATGACCGGATCCAGCTTCTGCCCCCGGGCTTTTTCCACCAGATCCTCCCCATATTTTGCCAGGGTGTCATAAGTTGCTTCCGGGTTGTCGCTGACTACCCGCTGATTGCCCCGGACTGTGGACAATGCCTGGAGAAAGCGTTCCCGGCTGATACCGAATTCCTGAAGCAGCTTGCTCATGGATGGGCTGGCATGTTTCAGGATGGAGAGAAACAAATGCTCCACAGAGACGTATTCATCTCCCATGGCCTTTGCCTCATCCTCTGCACTGACCAGCGCCTTGTTCAGATACTGTCCGAAATGCAGATTTCCACCGGATACCTTCACCCTGGCATCCAATGCTTTTTGGACTGTATTCAGAAAATAGCCGGTATCGATCTCCATTTTCTGAATCAGTTTCATCATCAGACTGTCATCCTGTGTCAGCAGATTGTATAAGAGATGTTCCTGTTCAATCTCCTGATTCCCATATTCATAAGCGATCTTCTCCAGGTCCTGTACTGCCTGGATGGACTTCTGTGTAAATTTACTGATATTCATAAGCTCTACCTCCTTTTCCAGCAGAGATTTCTTTTGTTCTATCCGGACTATAACACCAGTGATATGTTTTGTCAATAAGAAATTAGCACTCAGGAGGAAAGAGTGCTGATAAAACAACTTTTTATCTCCGAAGAGAGGCGGAGGAAAGTACGGAAAATAGCAAGATAGTCTTCCAGACCATAAGATTCCAGATCACTCTGCAGCTGATCCCAGTCATCATCCGTAAATCCATTTATAACGAAGTTAGATTTTGCTGCGTTGATCGTTTTTGTAATGTCAGCATTCAGGTTTGAAAGCTCTTCTACATCTTCCATGCTCATGAATACATTCGGGTATACATAAGTTGTGTTCATATCCGGTGTATAGATGTCTTTGATCCAGTCAAGTCTGTACTGTGCATCATCCGGGCATGTTACATATACGCCATTCGATATCTCAGCTATTTGTATTCCTGAATGATTATGATTCACTTGCATCAAAATAATACTTCACTGTAAAAGCGAGCAGAAGGAATTATTCCTTCTGCTCGCTTCGCTTAATCGAGAGTATATTTTACAATATCCATTTCCACTTCCCCATCTGCATAAAATGATATTCCCTGCGCATTCATATCTGTATGAATCGTCGCCGACATCACCTGAATCCCATCGTTTATAAACACCTCTACACTGGTATTATCAAGAACGACTCTCATCTTCAATTCTCCTCGGTCACTGTCAATCACCTTGCATCTTCTCTGATGAATAATTGCCCGAAGAGAACCCGAAAACTTTCGGTCAATCCTCATGATATGGTCATATGGGCGAAAGCTTACCTGTGAATGATATAACTCATTCTCAGCAAAACATACATCAAATTTCCGGTAAATCTTCTCCTGGTTTCCAGGGCGCACCGTAATCTCCATGTCCACTCTACGCCCTTCCACCCCCGAAAGAATCACCTTATCGATTATCTTCACATTCTGATACTCTATCCTGTCATGTCGAAGGGTCTCCAATTCCCGAATCGGCCACTGATACAAACGACCATTTCTTATCGAGAGTTCTCTCGGAAGACTCATCTGTCCAAACCATTTTATATTCTGTTTGCCATGATTAATGGTATCCCAGTTCTGCAACCAGCCGATCATGACTCTTCTTCCATCTTCGGTGAGGATGGTCTGAGGTGCATAAAAATCGATTCCATAGTCAATAGCCTGATCTGCTTCTTCCGTAAAAGACTCCGTTTCATCATCATAACTTCCAATCAGGCAAAGCGTTCCGTTTCCATTATGATATTCAAATCCCTTTGGGAACATATCCTGCGGGCTAGTTAGAATAACGTGTTTACCATCCAGTGCAAAGAAATCCGGGCATTCCCACATTTTTCCATATCGATTATGATTTTCCGCAAATATCTTCTTAAATTTCCACGAAAAAGCATCCTGGCTTTCGAAGAGAAGGAGCTGTCCCTCTTCCTCTTTGTGTCTGTTTGCTACAATACAACGATAAGTGCCGTCCTCTTTTCTCCATATTTTCGGATCTCGAAAATCATTTCTGCTAAAGTCCGCCGGAAAATCTTCTGCTGTAATAACGGGATTTTTCTCATATTTCACATAATCCACACCGTCCCCAACCGCAAGGCATTGCGTCTGAATTTCCTGAATCCCGCCATTTGCCGTAGGCAGGGCAAGCACCCCGGTATACATCAACAACTGTTTCCCGTCCGGCAATTCCAATGCACTTCCGCTAAAGCATCCATCTCTGTCATACGGTGAATCCGGAGCCATTGCTGTCGGAAGGTATTCCCAATGCAGCAGATCCTTGCTAACAGCATGACCCCAATGCATCGGCCCCCAAACCGGCTGATACGGATAATACTGATAAAACATATGATACCGCCCTTTATAAATAGAAAAACCGTTGGGATCATTCATCCAGCCAATCCTGGCAGCCAGATGGAAAGCCGGTCGTTCACTCTGGTTCAACGTTTTCTCCGTTGCTTCTTCAAATCTTCTTGCTTCACGTAATGTCTGACTATTCATTTAAGCCACCAATCCTTAATTATCTATAAACACACGAAGTTTTACATATGCATGCATTCATTTGCACTGTTTTCCGCTACCGCATTTTCTTCATATAAATCCTGCACAGAAATATCGCCACCACAAAGGACAGCACAAAGGAGACCGGCTGTGCTTCCTGAATGCCTGCAAGCCCTCTTGTTTCAGACAAAATCAGCAGGCTTGGGATCAGCAAAAGACCACTTCGCAGGCTGGAACCGATGATGGCTTCCACCTTCATGCCAATGCTCTGGAAGCCCATTTCCACCATCATGGTCAGAGGCATGCAAAGCTGACAGGCGCTTAACAGCCGAAGAGCACGGGTTCCGATCTCAATGACCTCCACATCGTCCCGCAGCACACGGATCAATTGCGGCGCGAAGACAAACATGGGAATCGACAGAACAATGATGACGATTTCCTCCCCGGTCAAGGCGATCCAGAAGGCCTTTCGGACACGATCCTTTTTATTCGCTCCATAATTAAAGCTGCTGATGGGCTGAAAGCCCTGGCCGATGCCAATGGCAATGGATAATGCAAAGAAGCTGATGCGGGATACGCAGCTGAAGGCTGCCACTGCCGCATCTCCGTAAACTGCCGCGCAGCGGTTCAGCAGCATGCCGGACACACCACCCAGGCCCTGTCGAATCAGGCTGGGGGAGCCGGTTGCCAGAATATCCCATACCATAGAGCTCTCATGGGCCCAATACTTTATGGAGATCCTGGTCTGGGTCTTCCCGGACAGGAACATGTACAGCAATATACAAAAGCTGACGATCTGGGAAAAAGCGGTTGCCAGACCGGCGCCTGCAATTCCCATCTTAAATACCATCATCAACAATGGATCCAGCCCAATGTTCAGCAATGCTCCTGCCATCATCCCTACGGTTCCCAGCTTTGCCTTTCCTTCATAACGAAGCAGATTGTTCATGGCAAGGCTGGAAGCATAGAAGGGCGCCCCTATGGCAATGAATGTAATGTATGTTCTTGCGTAGGGCAGAATCGTCTCCGTACTTCCCAGAAGCCGGAGAAGCGGATCCATAAAAAGGAATGTCAGCAATTCCAGCACCAGTCCCATCCCGAAGATCAGGAAAAAACCGGTAGAAGTATATTCCATCGCAAGTCTGGTTTCTTTTTTCCCAAGCGCTCTGGACATCAGGCTTCCGGAGCCCTGACCGCACAAAAACGCAATGGCCTGTATGATGGTCATATAACTGAACACAATTCCTGTGGCTCCACTCTGGCTGGTACCCAAAGTGCCTACAAATGCCGTATCTGCCACATTGTATATGGTAGTGATCAGCATACTTAAGATCGCCGGTATGGACAGCTGCACCAACAGACGGGATACATTGGACTCCGTCATTTTTGTAAACTGTTGATTTTTTTCCGTTTTATTATCATTATTCAAAATTTCTTCGCCTCTTTTTTCCATCACTGTTCCATTCTTTAAGACAGGAAAGCCTTCTCCCGTTCCCAGAAGAAGGCTTATTCTATTCTTTCTTTGTCATTTATAAAAAAACGAATCTAGAATTCATCTCTACGATCTTCAATGTCTTCATAGTCTCTGTGATGTCCGACATAAACATACGCAGGACGGATGATCTTACCTTTATTAACGATTTCCTCAAGACGATGTGCGCTCCATCCGGAAATACGGGAAATGGCAAAGATCGGGGTAAAGAGTTCTCTGGGAATCCCCAGCATGGTGTACACAAACCCGCTGTAGAAATCCACATTGGCACAGATCGGCTTTAACAGATGACGTTTTTCCGCAATCAATCTTGCTGCGATCTCTTCCACCTTCAGATACAGGTTAAATTCTTCTTCCTGTCCTTTTTCAACGGCAAGATATTTTGCATATTTTTTCAACAGCACTTCCCGCGGGTCCGAATCCGTATATACGGCATGCCCCATACCATAGATCAATCCTGCGTTATCGAAGGCTTTCTTATCCAGAACGTCTCTTAAATACTGTTCGATTGCAGCATCGTCCGAAAAATCTTTTACGTTTTCTTTCAGATCGTCAAACATCTGAATAACTTTCAGGTTGGCACCACCATGTCTTGGTCCTTTCAGGGAGGACATGGATGCTGCGACTGCAGAATAAGTATCGGTACCGGAAGATGTAACCACATGATTCGTAAAGGTACTGTTGTTACCACCGCCATGCTCTGCATGGATTACCAGCGCCACGTCCAGAACCTTTGCTTCCAGCTCTGTATACTGTCCGTCCATACGAAGCATGTACAGAATATTCTCAGCCGTGGAAAGTCCCTTCTTCGGAGGCCGGACCACCAGGGTCTTATCCAGGTGGAAATGGCGGTATGCATAATAGGAATACACAGCCATCATGGGCATTTTCGCAATCAGCTGCAGAGATTGCCTCAATACATTTTCCACCGAAGTATCATCCGGATTCTCATCATAAGAATACAGAAGAACGATTCCTTTTTGAAGGGCGTTCATCAGATTTGCCGGCGGCGCTTTCATAATGACATCCCGGACAAACTGACCGGACAACTCTCTTAAGTCTGTCAGAATCCGGACAAAGCTTTCCAGCTCTTCTTTCGTCGGAAGATTTCCGAACAAAAGAAGATACGTCGCTTCTTCGAACATAAATCGTTTCTGTTTATTGCCATTGATCAGATCCCGCACATCGAATCCCTGGAAATAAAGCTCGCCTTCTACCGGCTGTTCTACGCCGTCTACTATTTTCTTCGCTACTACGTCCGATACTTCTGTAAGACCGGTCCTTACACCTTTTCCATCCGCATCACGCAGTCCTCGTTTTACTTCTTTTTCTTTGTAAAGAGCCTGGTCAAACATATTTGCATTCAGACAGTCGTGAACCAGAGTATCGAACTTCTTATTCAGCTCATCTCCCAGATCCATCATCGAATAATTACTCATATAATCACTTCTTTCCTTGCTTTCTATCTACTGTCCTGCAGTTTTGCTTCGCTGTCAGTCTTTCTTGATTTCACAGCTGCCGGATACTTTAACACTTTCCTGTAGCATCCCTATATGATACATGATTTCAAATTAAAAGACAAGTAAAAAAAGGCGGTGGAAACCCCGCCTTTTTCGTGTCATTTTTCCTAATCCAGATGGAATACATTCTGCAGATCGATTGCCACCGGGCTGTTGTCCGGATTTGTCTCCATGATATCTGCCATGAAGTCCCACCATTTACGATTGATGGCTGTGTCCGCACCTTTTGCCCAAAGCGCTTCATCCTCGATCTCAATGTATCCAAACAATGTCAATGTCTCTTTATCCAGGAAAATGGTGTAGTTCTTTCCGCCATGCTCATGGATCATGTCCTTCATTTCCGGCCATAACTGGTTGTGACGGATCTCATATTCTTCTTCCTGTCCGGGGAACAGTTTCATTTTGAATCCTTTGATCATATCCGAATCTCCTTCTGCTGATATAAATAAAGGTATTTTCAGTCTCTCAGGCGCAAGCTCGATGAGCCCTTCATACCTTTTGACCCTGGTATCATAACATGAGACGGAGCAAAATGCCCCGCCTCAATAAAGTGGTTATTGTTTAATCGAAATTACGATTCAACCGGTACGGATTAGTACAGTTTAGCCATTTCTTCGATGTTTTCCGGATTGAATTCCAGAGGCAGACCGAGAACAACTTCTGTGCCGCCGTCATCAGCTACTGTGATTGTGTAATCGCCAAGGTCTCCAGCTGTGAAGGTTTCGCCTTCAGCACCTGTGATCTCTTCGTTGATCAGAGCGATGGTTGTCAGAGCGGAAAGTTTTCCAAGGCCCTGCATATCCCACAGATAGAAGTATGGGCAGGAATGAGCATCATCATCGCCTGTATATTCTACCATTTCGGAAGGAAGTCCAAGACCTGTCAGTTTGCAAGCAGATCCGTTGTCCTGAAGGTATTTAGCAGCTGCTGCGATACCAACGGTTGTCGGAGCACAGATAACTTTAAGGTCTGGATATTTCTCAAGAAGAGCTGCTGTCTGGTCTGTGGATTTCTGTGGTTCGTCATCACCGTAAGCAACTTCTACGAGTTCGATGGTGGAGTATTTCTCATCGCTTTCAGCGATTGCTTTCATAGCATCGATCCATGCGTTCTGGTTTGCTGCCTGAGAAGTAGCGGAAAGGATCGCATACTGTCCTTCGCCTCCTGCAAGGTCATAGCAAGCATCCAGAAGAGCCTGTCCAACTGCCTGTGTACCAGCCTGGTTGATGAAGATCTGACGGCTGTCAGCATTCGGAGCAGAGTCGAAAGAAGCAACCTTAATGCCTTCATCCATAGCTTCTTCCAGTTTTGCCTGAAGAGCGTTTACGTCGTTGGCTGCGATACAGATTGCATCCGGCTGCTGGGAAATCAGGTTGTCAAGAACCTTGATCTGAGCATCTGCTGTAGCAGTCTCCGGATAAACAACGCTTACTTCTGCGCCTTCTGCTTCGCCTGCTTCTACGAAAGATGCTGCTGCGATCTCGAAGAATGCGTTACCTGCAGATTTGCCAACCAGTGCGATTTTCTTGCCATCTGCTGTTCCTGCAAATGCTGTAGTAGCTGTACCAAGTACCATAGCTCCAACAAGGATAGTGCTTACTACTTTTTTGTTCATTTTTTTGTCCTCCCTTTAGGAATTTTTATTTGCAACTGCCTTGCCTTTTGCCGCAAGGCAGCCACTTACTTAAGTAAGGTAATTATATAACAAAAGTACTGTTTTGTCTCGGTAATTTATCTTTTTACAGCAAGTTTTCTCTTGATCTGTGTAATGATATTCGGGAGTGCAACGGCACCGATCAAAAGCACACCAAGGATCAGAAGAATTACCTGTGCATGTACATCTCTCTGACCAAGACCGATGCGGAGACATACGATGATAAATGCTGAGATCACACCACCGGCGAGGTTTCCTTTTCCGCCTGTGGACAAGATACCTCCGAATACTGCCATGGCGATGGCATCCATCTCAAATCCGGTACCGGTCGTGGTATTGGCACCGAAGGAGGAAGATACCAGAAACAGTGCACAAAGCCCGGAGAAGGTTCCCATAACCGTGTAGATCAGGAAACGGATCTTCTGTACGTGAACCCCGGAGTAATATGCGGTCAGACGGTTTGTACCGATCGCATATACGCGTCGTCCGAATGTGCTCTTGCCAAGAACGATGGCAAAAACAACGGACAGAATCAGTACCAGGAATAAGATGTAAGGAATCTTTAATCCTTCGCCCAGCTTTAACTTGGAAGCGATGGCTGAAAAGCCTTCCGTGTTGGTTGCAGAAATACTGCCGCCGCTTCCCAGAACGATCTCGGAAATACCGCGGAAGATGATCTGTGTTGCCAATGTTACGATCATTGGCGGCAGCTCGGTAAACTGTGTCAGGATCGTTGCATTGACAGCGCCGCAGACCGTGCCGACCAGTAATGTTGCAAGAATCACCACAATAAACGGAGCCCCGGTATTACATACCAGGCATGCAGTTGTTGCAGAGAGGCATACGATAGAACCTACTGAAATGTCGATTTCTCCCAGAATCAGTATGTATGCCATTGGAATCATCAGAAATACTTCTGCCAGATAAACCGGCATCTGACGCAGTACGCTGTTCAGATTATAGTACTCTGAGAAAAACGAACAGAAAATATTTATTCCAATCAGGAGAATAACCAATATGCCTTCCCAGCTGAATAAGATCTTCTTGATTGAACTTTCCGGTACATTATTAATGCTTCTTCCAGATTTTCCAGCCATGATTACATCTCCCTTCCTTTTAATGCTTTGCTGTCCGCTACACGCTGCAGAACAACGTTGATGACAACAACTACCAGGATCAGAACACCCTTGATGGTATTCTGTGCCAGGGCGTCAATACCGACCAACGGAAGTGCTTTTGCGATGGTGGCAAGGATCAATGCGCC
>JABUSW010000344.1 GCA_021443885.1 Blautia sp. | reverse complement strand
GCCAATCATCCCCATCGCTCCGGTGACGTTGGAGAAGGTAAAAGGAAAACGTAAAAATCAGATGAAGGAACTGCTTAAGGAAGAGGCTATGAAGCTGTATGAAAGCAAAGAAGCCGAATTCGAAGAGGCAGAGCAGCTTCGGGAACTGGAGCGTGTGATTCTTCTGAAGAGCATCGACAGCAGGTGGATGGATCACATCGATGATATGGAAATTCTCCGCCAGGGTATTGGACTGGTTGGATATGGACAGAGGGATCCGGTCGTTGAATATAAGATGCAGGCGTTTGAAATGTTCAACAATATGATCAGCTCCATTGAAGAAAATACTGTTCGTATGCTGTATCATGTGCGTGTAGAACAGAAGATCGAACGGGAAGAGGTTGCCAAAGTAACAGGAACGAACAAAGACGATACAATGGCGAAGAAACCGCAGGTTCGAAAAGAGATCAAAGTATATCCCAATGATCCGTGTCCTTGCGGAAGCGGTAAGAAATACAAACAGTGCTGTGGAAGAAAGAAAGCATAAGCGTAAATGGACTGGGAGGACGCAGTATGGATAGTATTGTAATGACAAAGTACCAGGGCCTTGGCAATGATTACCTGATACTGGATGCCAATCGGAATCGTGTGCAGCTGATGGGAAAAAAGGTTGCGCTTCTTTGCCAGAGAGGGTTTGGACTTGGAGCTGACGGGGTTTTATATGGACCGGTTGAGATCAATGGAAAGCTGGGAGTGCATATTTTTAATTCCGATGGCAGTGAAGCGGCAATCAGTGGAAACGGAGTCCGTATTTTTGCAAAATATCTTATGGATCAGCAGTATGTGACAGAACCCAAATTTGAGATCGAGACGATGTCCGGCACCATTGAAGTAGAATGTCTGAACAGCCGTGCTACAGAGTTTCGGGTAAAAATGGGGAAGGCTTCTTTTCTGTCGAAGGATATACCGGTGGCAGGCGAAGAACGGGAAGTGATCAATGAGACATTTAACTTCTGCGGGCAGGAATACAATGCGACCTGTCTTACCGTGGGGAATCCCCATTGTATTATTTTTACCGATAAGGTGGATAAGGATATGGTCACTAAGATCGGACCATATGTAGAGAATGCAGAAGAATTTCCGCACCGCATGAATCTTCAGATCTGTCACAGAATTGACAGCGGCAATCTGGATATTGAGATCTGGGAAAGAGGCTCCGGTTATACCAGAGCATCCGGTACCGGATGCTGTGCAGCCGCAGCCGCAGCTTACCGTCTGGGGCTTGTGGAATCCAGGGTGAATGTCAATCAGCCGGGGGGGATGATGCAGGTCGATATCGATGAAGATGGAACCATTTACATGACAGGAACCGTTGGTTATATTGCAGACATGAAGGTTGCCGAGAGCTTTTTTTCATAATCATTCTAAGACTTTATTCTTCCAAAGAGAATAAAGTCTTTGTATTTTTTCAGGAAGTGTGGTATTGTATACGGTGTACTTATGTACGCGACACAAAGACATCAAAAAATTAAAGAAAGAAGGTGAAGCTATGGTCGAATTAGATCAGTTCAAGAGCATTCTTGCGACATATACAGAACCATTAGTGGAAGTGAGGGATTCACTTTGACCTCGCTAACAAAGAGCAGCGGGTTGAGGAATTAGAGCGGGAAATGGAAGCTCCCGATTTCTGGGATAATGCAGAAGTATCCCAGAAGAAAATGAAAGAATTGAAAGACATGAAGGATGACATGGAGACGTATCGGAATCTGGTATCCCAGATGGAGGATATGGAAACTCTGATCGAAATGGGATACGAGGAAAACGATCCGGAGCTGATACCGGAAATTCAGGAAATGCTGGATCAGTTTAAAGCGGATTTTGATGCCATTCGCGTGAAGACATTATTGTCCGGCGAATACGATTCCGAGAACGCCATTATAAAACTGAATGCGGGTGCAGGGGGTACAGAAGCCTGTGACTGGTGCAGTATGTTATACCGCATGTTCAGCCGCTGGGCAGATCGGAAGGGATTCACAATGGAAGTTCTGGATTATCTGGATGGTGATGAGGCCGGAATCAAGTCCGTAACGTTTCAGGTGAATGGAACAAACGCATACGGGTACCTGAAATCTGAGAAGGGGGTTCACCGGCTTGTCCGGATCTCCCCGTTCAATGCGGCAGGAAAGCGCCAGACCTCTTTTGTGTCCTGTGATGTTATGCCGGACATTAAAAAAGATCTGGATGTAGAAGTGAAGGATGATGATATTCGTATTGATACCTATCGAAGCAGCGGTGCCGGTGGTCAGCATATCAACAAGACCTCTTCGGCGATCCGTATCACGCATTTCCCGACGGGAATCGTTGTACAATGTCAGAACGAACGTTCTCAGCATATGAACAAGGACAAAGCCATGCAGATGCTGAAAGCAAAGCTGTATCTGCTGAAACAGCAGGAAGCGGAAGCAAAGCTGTCCGGTATCCGCGGAGAAGTGACCGATATCGGCTGGGGCAACCAGATCCGTTCCTACGTTATGCAGCCTTATACGATGGTAAAAGATCACCGTACAAATGAAGAAACCGGAAATGTGGATGCTGTACTGGATGGTGCCATTGACCTGTTTATCAATGCTTATCTGAAATGGATCGCATTATCAAAGAAAGTAGGATGATCATGCAGAATACGGAGCAGAACAAATATTACGTGGTTCGCGAACGGGCCATTCCGGAAGTCCTGCAGCGTGTGGTAGAAGCAAAACGCATGCTGGACCAGGGGAAGGCGGCAACTGTTCAGGAAGCGGTAGATGCCACTGGAATCAGTCGAAGTTCTTTTTATAAATACAAGGATGATATTTTTCCGTTTCACGATGAAACAAAAGGAAAGAATATCACATTTATTATGCAGATGAATGATGAACCCGGCCTTCTGTCCAATGTGCTGCAGGCGATTGCATTTTTTCAGGGGAATATTCTGACGATCCATCAGAGTATTCCCATCAACGGAGTTGCATCGTTGACGCTGAGTGTCCACATTCTTACCGGTGGGGATGCAGAAGCGATGATGGGCAGGATCGAGCAGATGGAAGGGATTCATTATTTGAAGATTTTAGGCAGAGAATAGGAACTGCCTCAGGAGGAAAAATGGTTAATATAGCAGTGTTGGGATATGGTACAGTTGGAAGCGGTGTTGTGGAAGTCATCAACACGAACCATGAAAGTATCAATAAACGGGCAAATGAGGAAATCAATATCAAATACGTTCTGGATCTTCGGGAATTCCCCGGTGATCCGGTGGAGAAGGTTCTTGTACATGATTACGATGTGATTGTAAACGATCCGGAAGTTGATATTGTGGTAGAAGTCATGGGAGGAATCGAACCGGCTTACACTTTTGTGAAGCGTGCACTTCTTGCAGGAAAAAGCGTTGCAACATCTAACAAGGCACTGGTTGCGAAGCATGGACCGGAATTGATGGAGATTGCAAAAGAAAAAGACATCAATTTCTTATTTGAAGCAAGCTGTGGTGGAGGAATTCCCATTATTCGTGCCTTGAATTCTTCTTTGACAGCGGATGAGATCGATGAACTGACCGGTATTCTCAACGGAACCACCAACTATATGCTGTATCGAATGAGCACAGCAGGCTGCAATTTTGAGGATGCGTTAAAAGAAGCACAGGCAAAAGGATATGCGGAGAAAGACCCGACAGCGGATATTGAAGGCTATGATGCGTGTCGTAAGATCGCGATCCTGTCTTCTCTTGCTTATGGAAAATTCCTGAATTATGAAGATATTTATACAGAAGGCATTACCAGGATCACACCGGAAGACATTAATTATGCAAAAGAAATGGGTATGACCATAAAGCTCCTGGCAACCAGCCGGAAGATCGGGGACAATTTTTATGCGATGGTTGCGCCGTTTCTGATCGGGCAGGAGAGCCCGCTGTATAGTGTCAATGGAGTATTTAACAGCGTGTTTGTTCATGGAAATGTGCTGGGCGATGCCATGTTCTATGGAAGCGGAGCAGGTAAACTTCCTACTGCAAGTGCAGTGGTGGCAGATGTGGTGGATGAAGCAAAGCACCTTCACAGGAATATCATGACAAACTGGACCAGTCGTCCTCTGACCCTGATGCAGTTAGATGAAGTAGAAGGACGCTTCTTTGTTCGTGTAAAAGGAACCACACTCCAACAGGTGGAAAATGTATTTGGTGAGGTTCAGGTCATCAGCCTGAAAGAGTATCCGGACGAATACGCTTTCGTTACTTCCAATATGAAGCAGGGTATTTTTAAAGAGAAAGCTTTGGAGATCGAACCATTTATGGTTTCCATGATTCGCATCAAAGATTGAGAATAGAGGGGAATTATTATGAAATATGTTTTGATACTGGGGGATGGCATGGCGGACTGGCCGCTGGAAGAGCTTGGCGGTAAAACACCTCTGGAGTATGCGAATACAGCGACACTGGATGAGCTTGCCCCGAAATCGGAGATTGGAACAGTGGAAACCATTCCGGAGGGGATGGCCCCGGGAAGTGATACAGCGAATCTGTCTGTGATGGGATACGACCCGAAAAAGTATTATTCGGGTCGTTCCCCTTTGGAAGCACTGAGTATCGGTGCACCTATGAAGGATACGGATGTTGCATTTCGCTGCAATATCGTAACTTTGACGGAGAATGACGTACCATATGCGGAACAGGTGATTCTGGATCACAGCTCCGGAGAGATCAGCACACAGGATGCAGATGTTCTTTTGAAGGATGTGTGCGAAGAACTGGCTGATGAGACGTATCGGTTTTATACCGGAACCAGCTATCGTCATTGTATGATCTGGGATCAGGGAAAAGTTCTGGAGCTGACACCGCCTCATGATGTGCTAACGCAGACCATAGGGCAGTATCTTCCACAGGATGCTATGCTTCGTCATATGCAGGAACGAAGCTATGAGATTCTGAAAAATCATCCCATCAATGTGGAAAGAAAGGCAAAAGGATTGAATCCTGCCAACAGCTTCTGGTTCTGGGGAGCAGGAACAAAACCGCTCCTTACCTCTTTTGAGGATATTTATCATAAGCGTGGTGCGATGATTTCTGCAGTGGATCTTCTAAAGGGAATCGCCGTAGGGGCAGGAATGGATAACATTCTGGTGGAAGGTGCAAACGGAGGGCTCCACACGAATTATGAAGGAAAGGCGGAAGCGGCGGTAAAGGCATTGACGCAGGACGGGTACGATTTTGTCTATATTCATGTGGAAGCACCGGACGAAATGGGGCATCAGGGCAGTGCTGAGAAGAAGATCCAATCCATAGAATATCTGGATGAACGCCTGATTCGAATCGTGAAAGAAGGATTGGATCGGTCGGGGGAAGATTATCGTATGCTGGTTCTTCCGGATCATCCCACTCCCATCAAGGTTCGTACCCATGTATCGGAACCGGTGCCTTATCTCTTATATGACAGCTCCAGAGAGGAAAATCATTCCTGGAAATATAATGAGAAGGACGCTGTATCCGGCGGCGTTACAATTGCACATGGCTGGGATCTGATGGCATATTTTTTGGAAAACAGATAGGGGAGCCGTTATGTTAATTGTGAAGAAATTCGGCGGGACTTCCGTTGGAAATAAAGAACGTATATTTAATGTTGCAAGACGCTGTATCAAAGATTATCAGGAAGGACATGACGTGGTTGTCGTCCTGTCTGCCATGGGAAAATATACGGATGATCTGATCACGCTTGCCGAAGATATAAACGAGAAACCTCCAAAAAGAGAAATGGATATGCTGTTTACCATTGGAGAGCAGATGTCGGTTGCACTGATGGGGATGGCCATGAATAAACTGGGAGTTCCGGCAGTATCCTTAAATGCATTTCAGGTTGCCATGCACACAACCAGTGCACATGGCAATGCAAGAATCAAAAGAATCGATACCGACCGGATCCGGCGGGAACTGGATAACCGTAAGATTGTAATTGTGACCGGATTCCAGGGAATCAACAAATATGATGATTACACGACTCTGGGTCGCGGGGGCTCCGATACAACGGCGGTTGCATTGGCAGCAGCTCTTCATGCAGATGCCTGCGAGATATTTACGGATGTGGATGGTGTATATACGGCAGATCCAAGGAAGGTGCCTACAGCCAGGAAATTAAAAGAGATCACATATGACGAGATGCTGGATCTTGCTACCTTGGGTGCCGGTGTGCTGCATAATCGTTCCGTGGAGCTTGCGAAAAAGTATGGGGTTCCCCTTGTGGTCCGTTCCAGTCTGAATGAAAATGAGGGCACAGTTGTAAAGGAGGAAGTAACTGTGGAAAGAATGCTGATCAGTGGCGTGGCATTGGATACAGATGCTGTTCGTATCGCTGTTATTGGAATCAAAGATAAGCCGGGCATGGCATTTAAACTGTTTAACGCCCTGGCGGTTAAGAATATCAACGTAGACGTGATTCTGCAGTCCATAGGCCGCAACGGAATGAAGGATATTTCCTTTACCATTGATGGAAAAGATCTGGAAGATGCAATCGCAGTACTGGAGGCAAACAGAGCTCGCCTCGGTTATCAGGAGATTCACTCTGAGCGAAATATTGCAAAACTTTCCATCGTGGGAGCAGGAATGATGAGTAATCCGGGGGTGGCTGCAAAAATGTTTGAAAGTCTGTTCAGTGCCGGTGTAAACATCAATATGATTTCCACCTCGGAAATCCGAATCACGGTTCTGATCAATGAAAATGAAGGCGTCCGGGCAATGAATGCCGTACATGATGCTTTTGATCTGGCTGACTAAGGAGAAGTAAATGACAATTCGTTTTAATGAATGCAAATGTGAGGCGAAAAGAGCATTAAAGGGTCATTATCCGGTTCTGATCATGGGACTCCTTCTGATTTTTGGAGTTACGATTGCAATGAATCAGCTGGTGATGAATCTTTTTCCTGGGATGACAGTTGATTCGGTGATCCTGTCGGAGGTGTTTCTGTTCATTGTGGCGCTTTTGACAACACTGCTGACGGCAGGAATGGCAGTGATTTATCTGAAGATCATCCGGGGAGAAGCATACCAGGCATCCGATTTATTCATATATCTGAAGAATCAGCCGGACAGAGTTCTTTTTTCTGCCCTGGTATTGACGGTGATCGATCTGCTGGTTTCGATTCCTGCGAACTATTTCGCTTTTACAACCGAGGTTGGAACTACTTTGGAACAACAAAGTGTGTGGGCGACCAGATATATGGGATTGCTGATTCTGTCTATTGTGTTGAATATGATCCTGGCACTGCCGTTTACCTTTATTTATTTCCTTCTGGCAGACCATCCGGAATATACTGCAAGAGAGGTTCTGAAGGAAAGCATGCGTCTGATGAAGGGAAATAAACGCACATATCTCTTGCTGCAGTTAAGCTTCTTTCCCTGGGCAATTGTCTGTGTGCTGACATTCTATGTGGGTCTTTTATGGCTGCTGCCTTACATGGAAATGACCGGTGCTGTTTTTTATCAGAAGGTGACCGGTATGGAAAAGGCGGAACAGGAACCGGAGATTCCGAATGAAATAACAAATAGTATGGAGGCTTAATTATATATGGATATCATACAGGTGATCACTTCTGAGTTAAAGGTGCAGAAGTGGCAGGTGGAAGCTGCAGTGGGATTGATCGATGAGGATTATACCATTCCATTCATATCGCGTTATCGCAAAGAAGCAACCGGTTCCTTAAATGATGAACAGCTTCGTACACTTTATGAACGTTTGAAATATCTTCGGAACCTGGAAGAAAAGAAGGAGCAGGTAGTCAAAAGCATTGAAGAACAGGGTAAGCTGACACCGGAGCTTGCAAAACAGATTCAGGAAGCCCGGACTTTGGTGGTGGTAGAGGACTTATATCGTCCTTATCGTCCGAAACGAAGAACGCGTGCCATCATTGCAAAGGAAAAAGGCCTGGAACCTCTGGCAAATATTATCATGCTGCAGATGACGGCCGTCCCCCTTGCTGAAGAAGCAAAGGCTTTTCTTTCCGAAGAGAAGGAGGTTCTTACCACAGAAGATGCGATCGCAGGTGCAAAAGACATTATCGCAGAGCATATTTCCGATGAGGCAGATTATCGTATCCGTATTCGGGAACTGACTTACCAAAATGGCGGAATTTCATCTAATGCAAAGGATGCAGAGGCACAGTCAGTGTACGAGATGTATTATGATTTCGAGGAACCGGTGAAAAAACTGGCCGGTCATCGCATTCTTGCCTTAAACCGTGGAGAAAAAGAGAAAATTCTGACGGTTAAGATCAATGCCCCGGAAGAGGAGATACTGCGTTATCTGGAACGTCAGGTGATCACAAGAGAGAATCCGGTAACGACACCGGTTCTGAAAGATGTCATAGAGGACAGTTACCATCGTCTTATTGCTCCGGCAATTGAAAGGGAAATACGAAGCGATCTTACAGAGAAAGCAGAGGATGGAGCCATCCATGTGTTTGGAAAAAATCTGGAGCAGCTTCTGATGCAGCCGCCTATCGCAGGACGGGTGGTACTCGGATGGGATCCGGCGTTCCGTACCGGATGCAAGCTGGCAGTTGTGGATGCAACCGGAAAGGTTCTGGCAACCACTGTGGTATACCCCACAGCGCCGACCACCGAGGCCAAGATTCGTGCGGCGAAGGATACGGTGAAGAAACTGATACAGAAATACGGGATCACATTGATTTCCGTAGGAAATGGAACGGCTTCCAGAGAGTCTGAACAGGTTATCGTAGATATGCTGAAGGAAATCAACGGTTCTGTTCAATATGTGATAACAAATGAGGCGGGTGCGTCGGTATATTCGGCCAGCAAACTTGCCACGGAGGAGTTCCCGAACTTTGACGTAGGACAGAGGAGTGCGGCTTCTATTGCCCGGCGTGTGCAGGATCCACTGGCAGAGCTGGTTAAGATCGATCCGAAATCCATCGGCGTCGGTCAGTATCAGCATGATATGAATCAGAAAAAGCTTGGGGAAGCTCTGAGCGGCGTTGTTGAGGATTGTGTTAATAAAGTGGGGGTAGACTTGAATACAGCATCGGCATCCCTGCTGGAATATATTTCCGGAATCAGTAAAGTCATTGCAAAGAATATCGTGATCTATCGTGAAGAAAATGGGCGTTTTGAAAGCCGTAAAGAGCTTTTGAAGGTTGCAAAACTGGGTCCAAAGGCTTTTGAACAGTGTGCAGGTTTCATGCGGATCAGCGGAGGAAAGAATCCGTTGGATGCCACCAGTGTACATCCGGAAAGCTACGAAGCGGCAGAGATGCTTCTGGCGAAGCTTGGTTACGCACCTGGAGATATAGCAGGAGGAAAGCTTTCCGGTATTTCCAGAAAGATCAGGGATTATAAAAAGCTTTCCGGCGAGCTTGGTATCGGTGAAATCACCCTTCGGGACATTGTCAAAGAACTGGAAAAACCGGCCAGAGACCCAAGAGATGAGATGCCGAAACCGATTCTTCGTACCGATGTTCTGGACATGAAGGATCTGAAGGAAGGGATGATCCTGAAAGGGACGGTGCGCAATGTTATTGACTTTGGCGTATTTGTGGATATCGGTGTACACCAGGACGGTCTGGTACATATCTCCGAGATCTGTGACCGTTTTATCAAACATCCTCTTGAGGCCGTCAGCGTCGGTGATGTGGTGGAAGTACGGGTACTTGGCGTGGATCTTAAAAAGAAACGGATCAGTCTGTCTATGAAGGGGATCAAATAGCTCTTGCAGAATCCGGCAGACTGGGTTATAATAGCAACGGTAACAAAATTCTTCGGGGTTGGGTGACCGATGGAAGCAAATCTGTTTTCGTTTCGGAATTCCCTACCGGCGGTAAAGTCCGCGACCCGCTGCGGCGGCTGATCTGGTGACCGGGTGAACCGGAATTCCAGAACCGACAGTTAAAGTCTGGATGAGAGAAGAGCGCACAGTATATGCTCGTAAATGACGCCCCGGAAGCAATTCCGGGGCTTTTGTTTTATGCGATAAGGCAGTCATGTGGTTGCATGACCTGCCTGCGAATCCTCATTGAGATTCGCGATTTTGCAATAGAATATTGGCCAGGGTGTCAAAAGTGCTTACGGGTTATACAGAAATGCACTCACTGGAGAATTAAGGACATTTTAATTAATTCAAAGGAGAGAACAAAAATGAGTGATCAGGTATTACAAAGCAGAAACACAATGACGCAAAGCAAGACCAGGTATCTGGTGCAGATTGCCATGCTGGGAGCAGTTGCAGGGATTCTGATGAATCTGGAATTTCCGCTTCCCTTTCTTGCGCCGTCATTTTATCAGCTTGATCTATCCGAGATTCCGGTACTCATCAGTTCTTTTGCGATGGGACCACTGGCAGGTGTTTTCACAGAACTGGTGAAGATCATGGTGCATCTGGTGACCAAAGGAACGATGACGGCAGGTGTCGGGGATCTGGCGAACTTTATTTTCGGATGCACCTTTGTTGTTCCGGCAGGACTTATTTACCGTTGGAAGAATTCCAAAAGCCGCGGACATGCAGTGGCCGGCATGGCGGCAGGCACGATTCTGACAACCGTTACCGCCTGTTTTATGAATGTGTATGTTCTTCTTCCGGCATATGGAAAGGCATTCGGAATGCCGGTTTCCGCATTCGTGGAAATGGGTACGGCAGTGCACAGCGGAGTCAAGGGCCTTGGAACTTTCGCATTGATGATTCTGGTACCTTTTAATCTGTTCAAGTACACCGTGACATCGATTATTGTGTTTGTTATTTACAAGCGAATCCGTGTGATCCTAAAGGGAGTATGACAAAAATATGGGAAAAATCAATCACGTTGAGAAGATGACGGACAATCGTTTTCTGAATATGTATAATGTAAAAGCGACCAGTGTGCATGATACACCGGTGAATTATTATGTGGCTTCCAGAGCAGAGAAAACAGAGGATCTGAAGCTTGTCAGCAGAGAGAATCACCCGGATGGAGTACTCATATACAGTATTTACGGAGAAAAGCATGACAAAGTGGTATTGATCAGACAGTATCGTTATACGATTGGCGATTATATTTACGAGTTCCCGGCCGGCCTGGTTGAACCGGGAGAGGATTTTCATGAAGGAGCGGTGCGGGAGCTGTATGAGGAGACAGGACTTCTTCTGGAACCGCTTCACGTTCCGGAAGAATTTGAGAAACCGTATTTTACCACGATTGGAATGACAGACGAATCCTGTGCGGCTGTCTATGGATATGCCAGCGGTGAGATCAGTGCAGCGGCACAGGAGGATTCCGAGGAAATCGAAGTGATACTTGCCGATCGGGATGAGGTGCGCAGGATCCTGAAGGAAGAGAAGGTTGCAATTATGTGTGCATATATGCTGATGCATTTTCTGAAGGATGAGGAACCTTTCGACTTCCTGAAACGCGAATGAGATACGCTGCGTCCGGCATACTTTCCGCTTAGTAAGAGGTTTCCTACATCAAGCCATCGATTCGCGGTTGATATGAATGTAGATTTGACACTGGTGACTGGAGATTTGATCATATGAAGATTTACCTGGCCCCACTGGAAGGGATCACCGGATATATTTATCGGAATGCATACCAGACATTCTTCGGGAATGTCGATAAATATTTTATTCCGTTTATAGAACCCCATCCCAAGCGGGATTTTAACGCAAAGGAATTAAACGAGATCGATGCGGAATTCAATCAGGGGCAATATGTAGTTCCTCAGATTCTGACTGCAAATGCGCAGGATTTTCTGCGGTTGGCAGGCTATCTTGCAAAACGGGGCTACCGTGAGGTGAACCTGAATCTGGGGTGTCCATCGGGGACGGTAGCACCTAAGGGAAAAGGAGCCGGTTTTCTGGAATTCCCTGAGAAGCTGGAAGGGTTTCTGGACACGATATTTGCAGATCCACCATGCAGGATTTCCGTGAAGACAAGAATCGGTCGTTATAAAACGGATGAATTTCCTCGATTATTGAAAATTTTCAACCAGTATCCTATGGAGGAACTGATCGTTCATCCCAGAACAAGAGAAGATTATTACACAGGCCCCATCGATATGGAGGCCTTTTCTCTGGCAATGAAGGAGAGCAGAAATCCGGTTTGTTACAACGGGAACATTATGGAAGTGGAAGATTACGACCGGTTGTGCAAAACGTATCCGGCTTTGGAGCGTGTAATGATCGGAAGAGGTGTCATTCGCAATCCGCAACTGATTGACCGGATTCGTGAGGGTGGTCAGACGGACTGGAATACCGTACAAAGATTTCACGATCATTTGTTCCATCAATACCGGGAAGTGCTGTGTGGGGACCGGCAGGCACTTTATAAAATGAAAGAAATCTGGCATTATAGCATTACGATGTTCCCTGAAGACAAAAAACTGCGGAAACGCCTGATGAAAGCACAGAATCGTCTGGAATATGAAAGTGTGGTTGCTGAGATCTTCAGCAAGGCGAAGTATGAAATGCCGAGACAGGTTCCGGGAGAACCGGGAAATATGTCTCATATTTTCGTGAGTTAAGTCTTGCATATCGATGAGGACTCCGGGGAGAGAGATGCTGCTTTCGGAAAAAGAATAAGCAGCAATCAGATACGAATAAAGGGTTGGAACGAACAACGTGCTGTCAATGGGGAGAAGCAGAACACATGGATTACGATGAAAAGAAAAGAGGTCTTCTGGAATGGGCCAAAGCAGCTGCGGAAGAAAATATGATACTGGCTTATTCCGGAGGTGTGGACAGCAGTCTGTTGCTGAAAATTCTGACGGAAGCAGCAAAGCATAACGAGAAAAAGGTCTATGCAGTTTTATTTCAGACAGAGCTGCACCCGGTTCGGGAAGCACTGGAGGCAGAAGCTCTTGCAAAAGAATGCGGAGCCTTATATGAAGTGATTTCCTGTCAGGGAATCCTGGAAGCTGGTATAGAGAAGAATCCAATGGACCGTTGTTATCGATGCAAGAGTTTCCTCTTTGACAGAATTCTGGACAGGGCTGGGGAATTAGGAATCCGTACGATCGTGGAAGGGACCAATTACGATGATCTCTTTGTCTATCGTCCCGGGATAAAGGCAATCCGGGAACGACAGGTCATCAGTCCTTTGGCCGGATTTGAAATGACAAAGGAGGACGTTCGAAGGATGGCGGGAGAATATGGCATCCGTGCCGGTCAAAAGCCGTCGACCCCCTGTCTGGCAACGAGACTTCCCTACGGAGACACCATTACGCCGGAGAAGCTTCGGCAAATCGAAGAGGCGGAGCAGATTTTAAGAAACGAAGGCTTTTACAACGTGCGTGTGCGGATGCATGGGAATATTGCCCGTCTGGAAATCGATGAAGAACATTTTTTGACGCTTATGAAGGACCGCCGCAGAGTGATCGGACAACTAAAGAAGCTCGGTTTTCGGTATGTGACATTGGATCTGGAAGGCTTTCGTTCCGGCAGCATGGATCTTTCAGGTTAAATCGCGAATCTTCCTCTTGTGAAAACACAGGAATTGGTATAAACTAGACCATTGAGAAACGACAGAGAAAGAAAAGAGAATATATATGAAAAGATGGGAAAAGAATGTTCGGAAAGTTGTTCCGTATACACCTGGAGAGCAGCCAAACCAGCCGGACATGATCAAATTAAATACCAATGAAAATCCATATCCACCGGCCCCGGAGACAGCAGAAGTATTCGAATTCTTTGATGCTGACCAGCTGCGTCTTTATCCGGATCCAACATCCGGAACATTGGTGCGGGCCATTGCGCAGTATTATGGATTGAAAGAGGAACAGGTATTTGCGGGGGTTGGATCGGATGATGTAATCGCCATGAGCTTCATGACTTTCTTTAATTCAGAAAAACCGATCCTGTTTCCGGATATTACCTACTCGTTTTATGACGTCTGGGCAGATATGCTTCGTATTCCTTATGAAAGACCGGCACTGGATGAATGCTTCCATATTTGTAAGGAGGATTATTGCAAAGAGAACGGAGGAATTATTTTTCCGAACCCCAATGCGCCAACGGGTGTAGAAATGCCGTTGGCGGATATCGAATGGATTCTTGTGCACAATCCGGATGTGATCGTCATGGTGGATGAAGCTTATGTGGATTTTGGCGCACAAAGTGCACTTCCCTTGATCGAAAAATACGATAATCTGCTGGTGATCCAGACGTTTTCCAAATCCCGCTCTCTGGCAGGATCCAGAATTGGTTTTGCCTGCGGGAATCCGGAGCTGATCCGGTTTTTGAATGATGTGAAATATTCCTTTAATTCATACACCATGGACCGTGTCACACTGGCGGTTGGCACAGCGGCGATCAGAAACAGGGATTATTTTTTGGAAACCTGCAGTAAGATCATAAAGACCAGGGAATGGACGAAGGCAGAGCTTCGGAAGCTTGGGTTTCAGTTTGAAGATTCCAGGGCGAATTTTATCTTTGCAGCACATAAAACCTGTCCTGCGAAAACGTTATTTGAAGCTCTTCGGGAAAGACATATTTATGTAAGGTATTTTGCAAAGGAGCGCATCGATAATCACTTGCGGATCACCATCGGAACACAGCAGGAAATGGAGAAATTGATAGAAGTGTTGAAAGAGCTTTTGGCTTTGGAGGAGAATGAATGCAATCAGTAGTACAATGGTTTACCGATAACTTATCACAGTTTATTTCACCTGCAGGAGCTGTCTTTATTATTTCCATGATTCCGATCCTGGAACTGCGAGGAGGCCTGCTGGCGGCATCCTTGTTAAAGATTCCTCCATTGACGGCTATTCCGGTCTGCATCATTGGAAATATCGTTCCGATTCCATTTCTGCTTTTGTTTGTAAAACAGATATTCAAATGGATGAAAAAAGGAAAGCTGTTCCGTGGATTTGTGATCATGTTGGAAAACCGGGCCATGAAGAAAAGTGACAGTATCAAAAAGTATGAGTTCTGGGGGCTTCTCCTATTTGTTGGCATTCCGCTTCCGGGGACAGGTGCATGGACAGGGGCCTTAGTAGCCTCTCTTCTGGATATGGATATCAGGAAATCTTCTCTGGCGATCTTCTGTGGAATCATTCTTGCCACGGTGATCATGTATGTTGTGTCATATGGTATTCTTGGGAATATCGTGTCTTAAAGTGTCAGTAACTTCGTCCTGCGTTTGTGGGAGAACATATGGAAGAAGAGATGTTATGACAAAGTAATCAACAAAATCCTGAGTGGTTCTGTTACAGGAAAAACAGAACTGCTCAGGATTTTTCGGTTTACAGGAAATGCGGTTTGTTAAAAAAACAGGACATTTGCTTTGGATGCAAAGTGTTACATCAGTTTGCGTTTCATCAGCTCCGGGTTGGTAGCATAGTTTAATGCGGTTTCCCGGGTAATCCGCTTCTGGCGGAAAAGGTTTGCAAGACTCTGATCCATGGTGATCATATTGGATTGACCGGAAGAGGAGATAACGCCATCGATCTGATGCACTTTATTGTCACGGATCATATTTCGAATTGCAGGTGTCAGGCGCATGATCTCGAAGACAGGAATGATCCTGCCGTCTACGTCCGGAATAAGCTGCTGGGAGACAACGGCCTGGAGAATATCTGCAAGCTGGATCGTGATCTGTCGCTGGTGACTGGGCTCGAAAACGTCGATGATTCGCTCAATTGTATTGGCGGCTCCCACGGAATGGAGAGTGGAAAACAGAAGGTGTCCTGTTTCAGCCGCTGTCATCGCAGTCTGGATCGTTTCGTGGTCACGCATTTCGCCTAAAAGGATAACGTCCGGACTCTGGCGAAGGGCTGCACGCAGCGACACCAGATAACTGGCAGTGTCAGAGAGAATCTCTCTTTGGCTGATAATGCATTTATTGTGACGATGCATATATTCCAGGGGATCTTCCAATGTGATGATATGCCCTTCTCTTGTCTTGTTGATACGGTCGATCAGACAGGCAAGGGTCGTCGTCTTACCGCTTCCGGCAGGACCGGTTACCAGCACCATTCCCCGGGTAAGATCTGCCAAAGACATGACTTCTTCCGGGATGGACAAGGTATCCGGATTTGGAAGTGTATTGGAAATCAAACGTATGACAGCTGCCAGGGAGTTTCTCTGCAGGTAGGCATTCACGCGAAAACGTGCAATTCCGGATACGGAAAAGGAAAAGTCATCGTCACCTTTTGCCAGGAGGTTATCCATGCTTCGGTTGCCGGCAAGGCGATAGATCATCTGCACATACTGATGCGTTTCCTCGGGCATCAGTTTTTCTCCGTAAGAATGCATCTTACCCTGCTCCTTTGTTGTAAGAGCCTTTCCTGAAATAATGAAGATATCAGAGGCCTGGTGGTCGACGCCGGTCTGAAGAAAATCCGGTAATGCTAAGGAAGTCATTTTCATTCTCCTTTGTATACATTTTGATGCGTGTCAGGGATCCAGATACCGGTTGAGAGCGTGTTCCAGTTTTGTATCTGCGTATATGGGATACCGCCCTCAGGGAAAAGAATCTGAATTCTTACCTGAAGGGAAAGGGTGTCTGATATCCGGCATTGGTATTCCAGTATCTGAGATTCCGGATCATAAACGGCACTGGCATCCTCATCAAATTTTGCTGCGAAGTTCGCAAGAAACATCTCGGTATTATGCTGCCCATGTTCAGAGAGCAGCAGTTGGAGGTCTTCATACATGCTGGTTGCACGATAACAGGCCTTATAATAAGAAGAAGTGCGCGCAAGGGACAAATCTGCGGTGTCCAGATCCGAACGTGATGTACCAAGAGTCAGCAATGAAAGAATGATCAGACACAGTACGGTGAAAATCAGAAACAGGGACGGAATGCCGATAGTGGTAAAACCGATGTTATTTCGCTTCATGATACCACCTCCTTATAGGGCACAGGAAAGGTCAGAATCTGCTGATGGATCAGCTGACCGTCAACTCTGTAAAGCTTAAAGTGACAGACTTTTTTCCAGGTGGTGGTGCCAAAATTCAGTTCCAGTATGTAAGCAGCATGTTCTTTGCCGGAAGGATTCCATTTGTTATCATAATAGTATTCCAGATGTTCTGTGTCAAGGGAGTCTGTTTCAGCAGGCCGGTCAGGGAATTCTGCGGCAAAGGATTCTGCTTTGCCATCGGTACCCTCCAGAGTTTCTCCTGTATTGATCAGGAGCTCCTGCGCGTGGTTCTTCTGGCGTGCATCAATGCGATTCCGGAATCCGCCATAAAACAACTGAACGCAAATGGAGCTTACGATGGACAGGAACAAGATGGAGATGATCAGTTCGATCAAGAATAAATTGTTGGAAGAATGCTTTCGGGTTGATTTCATATAATCTCCTGTTATTCCGAAATTCCATTGTGCAATACAAGCCTTGAGCAGACACCATTTTCATCACGCATGGTTATCCGGAAAAATCCGGAGCCGGAACCTTCGATCTGGAAAGCTTCCAGATCTGCGATGGACGTACCCGCTTCCGGCATGATATTGGAATTTTCAGTGGTGAACAATTCTTTGAGACTGTGGTCATGATGATAGATGTAGGTGCGGAAGCTCTGCCCGTCTATGGTTTCATGGAAACACAGGGCATCCAGACCATGAAAGGTTTCCAGTGTAATATCGTTCTTCGTATCGTATTGATGGAATTTTGTCGTGAGATAAGCGCCTGCGGTCCGAAGGTTGAAATTCTCCTGCTCTCCGCGAACGGCGGAACGATATGCACCGGCAGAAAACAGAATCAGCACCAGGAGGATCAGGATAAATACACTGAAAAGAATAAAAGTGCCGAAGGCTGCAATACTGCCTTTGTTATTCGACGGGTTGGAAGGACTATTCATTGTAGGAAGCCTCCTTTTTCTCATCAAACGAAATGATAAAGATCGAAGGAATCAGGTTGGAGCCATTTGGAATGTATTCTATTGCAAATCTGCTTTTGTCATAAGTGATATGATACTCTTCCAGGAGAGCTTCCAGACTTTCGGGGTAACGTCCGTTTATGGCATAGGAATGTACAGCCCCGTTTAAGACCGCCTGTTCCAGCGTCTGTTTTTCCCGGGTCAGGGTATCCTGAGAGGTATAGGAGATTCCCTTCCATAACAGAAAGCAGAGTGAAAAGGAAAGAATGACCAGAAACAGGATTCCCGGAATTGGATTTGCAGTTTTCTTCAATGTCAGTTTTTGCCTCATGATCTGGGATACCTCATGACATAATTTCGGAAAGAATACCTAAAAGCGGCATCATTACGGACAGCAGCACCAATCCGACCAACAAGGAGAGAATGATTACCAGCGTCGGTTCCACAACAGAGACGATGTGGGAAATCGTGGCAGAAGTACGTTCGTTATAGCGGATAGAAAGCTTTTCCATAATCTCGTCCATGGCACCCGCCTGTGATGCAACGGAAATCAGCCGTGCATCCATTCCTTGAAATAATCCGGACTGGATAAGTGCTTCTGAGAAAAGCTCTCCGTTTTCCAGAAGGATGCCTGCCTTCCCGACTTTTTCTTTGATGTCAGGGTGATAGATCAGTTCACAGGCCAGCTCCAGGCAGCGGGCAGGGCTGATTCCGCTGTGAAGTCCCATGGAGATACCTTGTGTAAGACGGGCATAATCCATGGTTTCCGGAATCTGCTTAATTACCGGGGTATTGCGAACGATTTGCTGCAGTTTACGGCGTCCCCGGTTTGTAAGACTTACATATAAAATGACGCTGATCAGAATCGCTACTACAATAAGAAGGAAAACAGAAACACGGCTGATGGAGGAGCCAATCTTCATCAGACCGGAAGAGAGCCCGGACATTTCCATGCCAATCTGGCGGAAGACCTGCTGAAACACTGGAAGCACTTTCACCAACAGTATGATGATAACGGCAGTCATCATGCCAAGCATGATCAAAGGATATGCAACGGCACTTCGGATCTGGGCGGAAATATCCAGTTCTGTTTCGTAATGAGAGGCCAGACTGGCCATAACTTCATCAAGGGTACCGGTTTCTTCTCCCAGCTGCACATAAGAGATCGTGGTATGCGGGAAAACTTTGGATGCAGTCATGGCATGGGAGAGGGTTCCGTATTCTGCCATATCCTGAATCAAAAAAGACAATAATTCCCGGTTTCCTTCCGGTTGTTCCTCCATGATTGCCTGAAGACCTTCGATCATAGGTATTCCGGATTTTACAATTATGGAAAGGTGTTCGCAAAAACTGAACAATTCCTGGTTTTTAAGTTTTTTCATTATGCTCTCCGTTCCAAAGCCAATTGCTTTTTATCGGATCGGTTTTCTCCTGATCCGGGTTATCGGGTAAACAAAACGGTATAATTGCTGCCGTCTCCTATATATTCATAGATGGATTCCTCGCCGGCATTGGCAGAATCGAAGGTGGGATCCATTCGTGACCACTCATCACCTTCAAAGGAGATGGCATTTTGCACCCACCCTTTTGATTTGATGAATACATCGATCCATGCATGCTTGATATCGGCAGCATATCCGATATTCAGCTTGCAAGGAATCCCGCGATAGCGGAGCATACTGGCGATGAGCGCTGCATAGTCAAAGCATATGCCTTTTCCGCTGTCAAATGTCTCATCAATGTCCGGGAGATATCCAGCCTCAACGCTTTGGGCTTTCTCGTAATCGTATTCGATGTTTTCCGTTACATATGTATAGATCGCATCCAGAAGATCGATGTCCGAGGCATCCTCTGTAAGAAGACCCGAGGCAAATACACAGGCCTTTGCGTCCGGGGTGAAATTCACATATTGGTTCGGATACAGGAAGGGATAGTATTCATTTTCCAGAGAAATGTCCAAAACTTCACTGCTCAATGCGGAATACATGGTTCCGGAAATCTGCTCATAGCAGACGATCAGATAACTTCCGTTGCCACCGGTAAAGGGGATGAAAGCGGTTTCCAATGGAGCGATATAATAGCTGTAGGTCGTGCCATCGGGGTTTGTCATCTGGACACTGGTCTGATGATCCGGGGAAGTGGAGATTGCCGCCATATATCCTTTATTCATGTTGGAAGTGTCTAAAAGCAGCGGGTCCTGGCCCAGGACGGTCTCACCGGAAGCTTCCGGAATGAATGGCAGGGAAGACGTCATATCGAATGAAATGCGGTCATCCGATACCGGTTTGGAATCGCATCCGGACAGTGCTGTACAGAAAAGCAAAAGGAGGAAAACAATGCTCCGTAACTTAATATTTGGAATGAAATAAGTATTCATAATAACGGTGATGGTTCCTTTTGTTTAAATTGTGAATCTGGAAAAGGATTTGCGTGTGAGTATCGCAGCATCGTTGCTGCATTTCCTGTTCCTACATCATTATAACAGATTTCGGACAAAAAAATAAATAATAAATAATATAAAAGTATTGACTTCAATTCAGGTGTGTGCTAAACTTTATGTAACTTAAAAAGGCAAACTTGCCGAAAGACAAGGACGCAAAGCCAAGGGTCTAAGGTCGAAAGATTATGACAGCCGGTTGCCACATTAAATATTGATTTAATGGTGTAGTTCTTATAATAAGGATTGTGTGGTAACCGTTTATTTTTTAATAAACGGTTTTTTGTTGTTATACAGGCCTTATCTGAGAACATACACTTGAATTACTTTTCAATGGAAAGGATGTGTATGTTTTGATTGACATTAAGTTAAAAGGCTGGATGAAGAATAAAAAACTATTATCCGGATGCGTTGCAATTGTATGTGCGGCAATCATCGGCGGCAGTGCAATGTACTATGACGCAGCAAATGTATTAGATCTCGAAATGCCTGCTTATGTGGATGCAGAAGGTACCATTGAACTGGTGCAGGAGGAAACACCGCTGGCAGCGCCAAAGATTACAACATCTTCCAAGACCTCCACAAAAACGTCGAAAAAGACCGTTAAAGTGAAGAAAGCGGCTACGAAAACCTACACGAAGAATTATCCGGTTCAGACCCAAAAAGCTTCCAAAACGGTGAAAAAGAACAGTACGACCACTGTAAAGACCGATACAGTCGTAAAGACAGCGAAGACGGAAAAATATACAAAGAAATCAAAAAAGGTAGTTGTGACGACGAAGGTTCAGACCACCGTAAAGACCACTACGATGGTGGTACAGGCCGCAGCTACATCGTCCGCAAGCAATAAAACAACAACTTCTGCGTCATCTTCATCAGGGTCTTCCACATCGAGTGCAGCAAATACGAATTCAGCAGCAACGAGAACAACAGCATCGAGTTCTTCCACATCAGGTTCTACAACATCGGGTTCGACATCATCGACATCATCGACATCATCTTCTGCGAACAAGGTAAGACATACGGCAGACGTGTATACGGTTGCAGCGAAGATGGATATCCGGGTGTTAAACGCATTCCGGGATCTTGGATATACCTTGATCATTGATCCGAATGTAGGTTATGCAGGATATTTTGACGCAAGAACCCGTTCCATTACGTTGAAGGAAGAGGGTCAGACAATATACCATGAGCTTGGGCATTTCCTTGCATTTATTGCCGGCAACTGGGATCAGACTTCTTCGTTTAAAAGTATATACAGTCAGGAGAAATCCAAATACACTGCAATCAATAAGGCCTATGCAACACAGAGCAGTGCGGAGTACTTTGCAGAATCGGTGTTGAATTATACGACCGGTGGGAGTGCATTGAAAGCCAGCCGTCCAAAGACATATAATGCGATTGCAGATGCGCTCAATACCGTTACAACGACGAGTGTTTCAAGACTAAGAACAATGTATATGGCAGTGGGATACAAATTTTAAAGAAATTTATAAAGGAGAGGCGGTCTTCCGCCTCTCCTTTTTTTGACGCTGTAACCCCAAATCGCTTGTAGACAAATATGCGTTCCTGTGATAAGCTTAATCATATTTGAAATCATCTCGTCGTTTCAGACAGTATCCCCATGGAAAACAATCGCTGCATAATAAATAATATATAGAAATAACATATAGAAAAGGTAAGGCAGATAATATGAGAGAGAAATATGAATCTTTACCGCTGGCAACGTTAAAAGAACTTGCAAAAGCCAGAGGCTTAAAAGGTGTTTCCACTTTGCGCAAACCGGAGCTGGTGGAGCGCATGTTAGAGGAAGACGAAAGAGTGAAACAACAGGAAGAAAAAGCAACCCCGGTGCAGGAACGCAGAGGAGCGGAGAGAAGGCTGCCGGCAACGGAGAATTCCTGCAGTGTTCCGGCGGAGACGGCACAATTAGACAGTGGAGAAAAGGCCGATGGAATCCTGGAGGTTATGCCGGATGGATACGGCTTTATTCGTTGTGAAAACTTTCTTCCCGGTGAAAACGATATCTATGTGTCTCCGTCGCAGATTCGTCGATTCAATCTGAAGACGGGGGACATTGTAAAAGGAAATATCCGCATCAAAAATCAGGGGGAAAAATTTGGGGCATTATTATATGTAACCTCCATCAATGGATTTCATCCAAATGAAGGACCAAAGCGTGCAAATTTTGAGGATATGACCCCCATTTTTCCAAATGAACGACTGATTATGGAGCGTCCGGGAGGAACTACAGCCATGCGGGTTCTGGATCTTCTCAGTCCCATTGGAAAAGGACAGAGAGGAATGATCGTATCTCCTCCGAAAGCAGGAAAAACGACGCTTCTCAAAGATGTCGCAAAATCGATCCTTCGGAATAATCCCGGCATGCATCTGATCATTCTTCTCATCGATGAAAGACCGGAAGAAGTTACGGACATCAAAGAGGCGATCCACGGTAATAATGTGGAGGTCATTTATTCCACCTTTGATGAGCTTCCGGAACATCATAAGCGGGTTTCGGAAATGGTGATCGAGCGTGCCCGCCGCCTGGTGGAGCATAAAAAAGACGTTACGATTCTGTTGGATTCCATTACACGGCTTGCCAGAGCGTACAACCTTACGGTTCCGCCCAGTGGTCGTACTCTTTCCGGCGGACTGGATCCGGCAGCTCTTCATATGCCAAAGCGGTTTTTTGGTGCAGCCAGAAATATGCGGGAAGGCGGAAGTCTTACGATCCTTGCGACTGCGCTGGTGGAGACCGGAAGCAAAATGGACGATGTTGTCTATGAAGAATTCAAAGGAACCGGTAATATGGAACTGGTGCTGGACCGGAAACTACAGGAGAAACGGATTTTTCCGGCCATCGATATTCAGAAATCCGGAACGAGACGGGAGGATCTGCTGCTGACTCTGGAAGAACAGGAAGCGACTTTTACAATGCGGAAAGCCTTGAACGGGCTGAAGTCCGAAGATGCCGTGGAGCAGATCCTGAATTTGTTCTCGAAAACAAAGGATAATAAAGAATTCATTGAGATGATGAAGAAACAGAAAATTTTATAAAAATAGTGTACGAAGGTTGCAATTTAAAATACCCTATGCTATAATCATAGAGCTGTTTAATTGATAAATCGATAGATTTAAGTGAATAGAAAAAAACGAATATGAAATAAAGAGGTGAAAATAATGAGAGAAGGAATCCATCCGAATTATTACCAGGCAACTGTGACCTGTAACTGCGGCAACACATTTGTAACAGGCTCTACAAAGAAAGATATCCACGTAGAAATCTGCTCCAAATGCCATCCTTTCTATACAGGACAGCAGAAAGCTGCACAGGCTCGCGGACGTATTGATAAGTTTAATAAGAAATACGGTTTGGGCAAATAATTTATATTGTATATGCTAGAGAAGGTTGAGGTTGGCAAACCCCAACCTTTCTTTTTAATGAACAGGAGATTCCCTATGAAACCATCTAACATTGGTGGGCAGGCGGTAATGGAAGGGATCATGATGCGTCACAAGGACAAGTATTCCATCGCAGTTCGCCGCCCGGATCAAGAAATCGAATTGAAAGTCGATGATTACAAATGCATTTTTGGAAACAGTCCGATTCTTAAGAAACCAATTATTCGCGGCATTGTAAGCTTTATCGATTCACTGGTTACAGGAACCAGGTGTCTGATGTATTCCGCTGAGATCGTTGGAGAGGAAGAGGATGAAGAGGAACGAAGGAAAAATGAACGATTGACAGAGGAGGAGCGCGCCAAAAAAAAGGAGAAGGAAGATCGTTTATTCAAGTGGCTGCTTTATGGAACGGTTGCGCTCTCCATCGTTGCTTCCATTGCGTTATTCATGCTGCTTCCCTATGCGCTTGCCAGTCTTTGCCGGAAAGTAGGAGCATCTGAATTTGTTGTTACGATTCTGGAAGCTTTTGTGAAGCTTGCGCTATTTGCCGGCTATATGTTCCTGATTTCAAGAACAAAGGATATTCAGAGGACATTTATGTATCACGGGGCAGAGCACAAATGCATTAACTGCGTTGAGAATGGACTTCCTTTGACGGTAGAAAATGTAATGAAGAGTTCCAGACTGCACAAGCGCTGCGGAACAAGCTTCCTGTTTCTGGTTATGATGGTCAGTATTGTGATGCATTTTGTGTTTGTCATGGTACCGGTATATTGGGTTCGGCTTTTTGGAAGGCTTCTGATGGTACCGGTGGTTGCCGGTATTTCTTTTGAAATGATTCAGTGGGCTGGAAAAAGCGATAACGCATGCTCGAATTTTCTTAGCAAGCCTGGAATGGCAATGCAGAAGCTGACGACTAAGGAGCCGACGGAGGATATGGCAGAGGTTGCCATTAAGGCAGTAGAAGCGGTATTTGACTGGAGAGCATATCTGAAAGAGGAGTTTGGTGTACAGGATGAAGCGTAAGTACACTTTGCAGGAATTATTCCTAAATGGGATGAACACTCTGAAAAATGCAGGGATTGAGGAAGCCAGGCTGGATGCCTGGCTCCTTCTGGAATATGAGACAAAAAGGAACCGCGCATACTACCTGGCGCATATGGAAGAACCGGTGGAACAGGATATTGCACAGAGATATTTAAGATGTATTGGAAGGAGGGCGAAGCATGTCCCGCTGCAGCATCTGACGCACCAGGCTTTTTTCATGGGGCAGGAATTCTATGTAAATGAAGACGTACTCATTCCGAGACAGGATACGGAGATTGTGGTGGAGAAGGCTTTGCAGCTCCTGAATCAGGAAGAAGCGCCGGAGGTTCTGGATATGTGTACCGGTTCGGGATGCATCTTGCTCAGCATGCTGTGTGAGAAGGCCAAAGCCACTGGAATCGGAGTGGATATCTCCGAACCGGCGCTTGCTGTCGCAAGGCGAAATGCGGCCTTGTGTAAGACAGGGGACAGAGCACGGTTTGTGCAAAGTGATTTGTTTGACAGTGATTTCTTTTGCGGAAAAAGTGGCATAGAACAGCCGGTTTATGATATGCTGATATCGAATCCGCCGTATATTGCAAGCGGAGAGATCCATACATTAATGGAAGAAGTGCGTCTGCATGATCCACGCATGGCTTTGGATGGGAAAGAAGATGGTCTGTATTTTTACCGTGAGATTACAGGGAATGCAATGAAATACCTGAAGGAAGGCGGGTGGCTGGTTTATGAAATTGGCTGTGATCAGGGGGAAGACGTCTGCCGGATATTAATCGAAAATGGATTCACAGACGTAACGGCAGAAAAGGATCTGGCGGGTCTCGACCGGGTTGCTTTTGGAAGGAAAAGCAAGGGAGTCGAATCCTGCTATATTTTACCGCAATAGATTGGAGGAGAAGTGAGATGTTTGATAAATTAGAAGATCTTCTGGTTCGTTATGAGGAGATCATGAATGAACTGGCAGAGCCGGGAGTAACGGATAATCCTGCTCATTTTCAGAAAATCATGAAGGAGCAAAGCGACCTGACTCCTATCGTGGAAGCGTACAATGCTTATAAGAGAAGCAAAGAAACGATCCAGGACAGTCTTTCCATGCTGGAAGATGAGAAGGATGAAGAGATGCGTGAAATGCTGAAGGAAGAGTTAAGCGCAGCAAAGAAGCAGGTGGAGGAGCTGGAGCAGGAATTAAAGATTCTTCTTTTGCCGAAAGACCCCAATGACGACAAAAATGTAATCGTGGAGATCCGGGCCGGTGCAGGCGGAGACGAAGCAGCGTTGTTTGCAGCGGAAATGTATCGTCTTTACGTGAAGTACGCTGAGAAGCAGCACTGGAAAGTCGAGCTTGTCAGTGTAGACGAAATCGGTATTGGCGGAATGAAGGAAGTAAACTTTATGATCACCGGTCAGGGAGCTTACTCAAAACTGAAATACGAAAGCGGTGTGCATCGTGTACAGCGGGTTCCGGAGACAGAGTCCGGTGGTCGGATCCATACATCCACCATTACGGTTGCGGTAATGCCGGAAGCAGAAGAGGTGGATGTTGTCATTGATGAAAAAGACATAAGGATCGATGTTATGCGTGCTTCCGGAAACGGCGGACAGTGTGTCAATACAACCGATTCGGCTGTACGACTGACACATTACCCTACCGGAATTGTAGTATATAGCCAGACGGAGAAGTCACAGCTGCAGAATAAGGCGAAGGCCTTTGCTTTATTGCGGGCAAAGCTGTATGATATCGAGCAGCAGAAAGCACATGATGCAGAAGCACAGCTTCGCAGAAGCCAGATCGGTACGGGAGATCGTTCGGAGAAGATCAGAACTTATAATTTCCCGCAGGGTCGTGTTACAGATCATCGGATCAAACTTACTTTATACAAACTGGACTCCATCATGAATGGTGATATTGATGAGCTGCTAGACAGCCTGATCGCGGCAGATCAGGCAGCGAAACTCAGCAATCTTCAGGACGAAGAGGATCACAAATGAAAATCTGGAAAAGAATGGTGTTGCTGGCAGCAGTTTTTGGAACAGTATTGCTGACCGGCTGTGACGATGAATTAAGAAAAGTATATGAGCAGGCAGCGAAAGATCTGGAACAGGAAGCATACGAGTATGCTCTTGAGGGGTATCAACAGTCTATCCGGAATTCTTATATGCCGGCACAGTCATATCGAGGCTGCGGAATTGCATTGCTGGAAATGGGAGATTACGAGAAAGCCATTGAGAACTTTGACAGCGCCCTTGGCTGCGAGGATATCAATGATTCTCTGAAAAGGGACATTCTGGCCTACAGAGCCACAGCCCGATTGAAGCAGAAACAGTATGATCTGGCTATGGTGGACTGCCAGGATCTGGCGGATTTGGGTGGTATGAATAAAGAGACCTATTACCTTTCCGGAAAGGTTGCTTTGTTTATGGACTCCTATGATGAGGCGGCGGGCTATTTTGATAAAGCATATGCTGACGCTCCGTCTTACGAAACGGCGATTCATATCTATGAAGCCTATCTTGAACGGGAAATGGAAGCGGATGGGACGAAGTATCTGGAAGCTTCTTTGTCTTCCCAGCCGAAAACAGCAGAAGATTATTGCGACAGAGGCCGGATCTACTACTATATGGATGACTATGACAATGCCAGAGAATGTCTGATCACTGCCTCCGAGAAAGGAAATACAGAAGCGTTGATTTTGTTGGGGATGGTGTATCTGGCTCAGGGAGATGCTTCCAATTCCAGAGCGATGTATCAGCAGTTCATTGCGGAAGAGGGAAGCTCAGCAAAAGGCTACAATGGCCTTGCCCTTTGCGATATCCAGGATGGAAATTATGAAGCTGCATTGGTGAATATCAGCAACGGGAAAAACATTGCAACGACAGAAGAACTGCAAAGCCTGATGTTCAACGAAGCTGTCGTTTATGAAAGAATGCAGGATTATGAGACCGCTCAGAAAAAGATGGCGGAATACAACCGATTATTTCCGGGAGATGCAGCGGCAGAGAAAGAGCTGGTATTCCTGAAATCGCGTACCGGACTCGGAGGAGAGTAAAGGATGCAGGAAATAAAGGAAATTCAGGAAAGGGTCATTCTTATCGGAGTTTCATTAAATGACAATGATGATACAGAGGAATCGATCGATGAGCTGGAGGAACTGGCGTCCACAGCAGGAGCGATTACCGTTGCCAAGGTGATCCAGAATCGGGAAAGGGTCCATCCGGCTTCTTATATCGGAAAAGGAAAAATCGAAGAGGTACGCAATGCGATCCTGGCGGCAGAAGCAACGGGTGTGATCTGCGATGACGAATTATCACCGGTGCAGATGAACAATCTGGAGAGAGAACTGGACTGTAAAGTGATGGACCGAACACTTTTGATCCTGGACATTTTTGCAGGCAGGGCAATTACCAGCGAAGGAAAGATACAGGTTGAGCTGGCACAGCTTCGATATCGGGCATCCCGACTGGTAGGGCTGCGCGCTTCTTTGTCACGACTGGGCGGCGGAATCGGTACCAGAGGCCCGGGGGAGAAGAAACTGGAGATGGACAGACGACTGATTCGGGATCGTATATCTGCTTTGAAACAGGAGCTTTTGCAGGTGGAAAAGCACCGTGAACTGCTTCGCACCAATCGGAATAAAAGCAGTCTGAAAACAGCAGCGATCGTAGGATACACAAACGCAGGAAAATCTACACTTCTTAACAAACTGACCGGTTCAGAGGTTCTGTCGGAGGATAAGCTTTTTGCGACGTTGGACCCCACTACCAGACTGCTGAATCTGGATGATGGTCAGCAGATTCTGCTGACCGATACGGTAGGATTCATCCGGAAACTGCCGCATCATCTCATCGAAGCATTCAAAAGTACTCTGGAAGAGGCAAAATACGCAGATTATATCATCCACGTAGTAGATGCCGCAAACCCCCAGGCACAGATGCAGATGCACGTGGTTTACGAAACTCTGCAGGAGTTGGGGGCATCCGGAAAAAAGATCATCACTTTGTTGAATAAGCAGGATCTGGCAGCAGACGGACAGATCCGGGATCATCGTGCGGACAAAACGTTGAAGATCTCTGCAAAGACCGGAGCCGGTCTGGAAGCGGTAAAAGCGGAATTATCGGAGCTTCTGCTGGACGGTCAGATATACATTGAACGGATATTTCCTTATCAGGAAGCGGGGAAGATCCAGCTGATCCGGGAGCACGGACAACTGATATCGGAAGAATATCTTGGAGAAGGTATTGCCGTAAAAGCAAGAGTGCCAAGAGAGTATTATACCCGTGTTGTATGAATCTGATAGAAGAAAGGAAAGCGGTTTGGGCATGAATGGTGAAAGCTTTAAGAAAGGGCTGAAGGATGGAATTCCCATTGGTCTCGGGTATTTTGCAGTATCCTTTGCCTTTGGTATGATGGCGGCAGCCGGTGGACTGACGGTATGGCAGGCAGGCCTGATCTCTTTGACAAATCTTACTTCTGCCGGACAATTTGCAGGATTAGAGATTATCGTTGCAGGCGGTTCTTATTGGGAGATGGCATTGACGCAGCTGATCATTAACCTGCGGTATTGTCTGATGTCTTTTTCTCTTGGACAGAAGCTGATGCGGGACAAACCATGGGGACATCGCTTCCTGGTTGCGTTTGGAATAACGGATGAAATATTCGGAATCAGTGCCAGTCAGTCCGGCAGGATCAACCCTTTTTATAATTATGGTGCCATGTGCATGGGGATTCCGGGTTGGACACTTGGTACGGTATTGGGGGCATTCTTTGGAAGCATTCTGCCGGATTATCTGATGAGTGCGTTAAGCGTTGCCATTTACGGAATGTTTATCGCCATCATTGTTCCGGCATCCAGGAAAAGCAGACCGGTTTTTGGGGTTGTGCTGGGAGCGATGTTCATCAGTACAATGTTTAAAGTAGTTCCGCTTCTGAACCGGGTGACTTCCGGTTTTGTCATTATCATCACGACACTTCTGGTGGCCGGGATCGCGGCTGCGGCAGCACCTGTAAAAGAAGAGGAGGGCGCTTAAGAATGGGCCATAACGTATATATTTATATTCTGGTAATGGCAGGGGTAACGTATCTGATCCGAATGCTGCCTATGGTCCTGGCCAGAAAAGAGATTACCAGTCCTTACATAAAATCATTTCTGTACTATGTACCTTATGCGTGCCTGGCATCTATGACATTTCCGGCAATTCTGTCTGCAACCTCCAGTGTGATATCGGCTGCTGTTGGGTTTGCGTCTGCTGTCATAGCAGCATATTTTGAAAAAAGCCTGCTCACTGTTGCAATTACCGCATGTGTTGCGGTATTTATTGTGGAACGTATCCTGCCAATGCTATGAAAGACCAAAGGCAGGGAACCTGTTTTTCACAGGTTTTTCACAGGCGGCAAAGGCGCCTGGCAATTGCCTTTTCGGGGAAAGCATGTTATACTATAGCGTATTGAAAAAACAGGTGGGTTTTTTCGTTTTACATACCCACAAAGAGGAGATTATTATGGAAAGAATGTACATTCCGGAAGGCTACCAGGCAGATCTGAATCTGCATGATACACAGGTAGCCATCAAAACCGTCAAAGACTTTTTTCAGCAGACTCTTGCGCAAAAGCTGAATCTGCTTCGGGTTTCTGCACCGATCTTCGTGAATCCGGCATCCGGTCTTAACGATAACTTAAATGGTGTGGAACGTCCGGTAAGCTTTGACATCAAAGATCAGATTTCAAACGCAGAAATCGTTCATTCTCTGGCAAAATGGAAAAGATATGCCCTGAAGAAATATGGGTTTTCCCATGGAGAAGGACTTTATACCGACATGGTAGCGATTCGCAGAGACGAGGATGTTGACAATATTCATTCGGTATATGTGGACCAGTGGGACTGGGAGAAGATCATTTACAAAGAAGAACGTACGGTTGAAACTCTGAAAGAAACTGTTCGTGCAATCTACAGTGCATTGCGTAAAACCGAGAAATTCATGGCTGTTCAGTATGATTACATCGAAGAATTCCTTCCTCGCGAGATCACATTTGTAACGACACAGGAACTCGTGGATATGTATCCCGGTACAACTCCAAAGGAACGTGAATACCAATTTGTAAAAGAACACGGTGCTGCTTTTGTGATGCAGGTCGGAAAACTGCTCAGTAATGGAGAACGTCATGATGGACGTGCCCCGGACTATGATGACTGGGAATTGAATGGAGATATCCTCGTCTATTACCCGGTTCTTGATATTGCGTTAGAGCTCTCTTCCATGGGTGTTCGTGTAGATGAAGATGCACTGGATGCACAGCTGACAGAAGCAGGCTGTGATGATCGCCGCGAACTTGATTTCCAGAAATCCATTCTGAACAAAGAACTTCCTTATACGATCGGCGGAGGTATCGGCCAGTCCCGTATCTGTATGTTCTTCTTAAGAAAAGCTCATATTGGAGAGGTTCATGTATCTCTTTGGCCGCAGGATGTTCTGGATGAGGCAGCAGCAAAGGGACTTCAGCTTCTATAATAAAAAGTCCCGATCATTTAGGGGGTTTTTTCTTGAACATTTTATTTTTTCTGATTCCAAAAAGTGAGATCGCTTATATCTATGAAGATGAGACGCTTCGCCAGACTATGGAGAAAATGGAAAACCGGAAATTCTCCTGTATTCCCATCTTGAGTAATGAAGGAAAATACATGGGGATCATTTCGGAAGGCGATATTCTCTGGAGTCTGAAACGGATGGAGTTTCCGGATCTCAGGACAACGGAAGACGTATCCATATCCGCAATTCCGAAACGAAGCAATTACAAAGCCGTATCCATCGATGCAGATATGGAAAGCCTTCTGGATCGTGCTATCAACCAGAATTTTGTTCCGGTTGTGGATGACCAGGGTTTCTTTATCGGAATCATCACCCGGAAGGCCATTATCAAATATTGCTACAACGAATTGAAAAAATCTTGATTTTTTGCGGATTCATGATACAATGAAGTATATTTATGCAAAGAGATGTATAATTATACAAAAATGATCAACAGGAGGTTGTAATATGAAAATGAGATAACTGGCAGCGATTGCCCTTGGTACTGTAATGACGCTTTCTATGGCTGTACCGGCATTGGCTTATGATACGGTAACACCTGGTACACTTACGGTTGCTACCAGTCCGGATTTTGCGCCGTATGAGTTCTATTCAATCGGAGAAGACGGGACTCCGACACTGGCCGGTTTCGATATGGAGCTTGCAAAGTATATCGCAGAGAAGCTGGAATTAGAGCTTGAGATCGTTCCAATGGACTTTGATGGTGTGCTCAGTGAACTGGCTATGGGAAATGTGGACCTCGGTATGGCCGGTCTTTCCCCGGATCCGGATCGTGAAGGCGCTATGGATTTCTCCGATCTGTATTACAAAGGCGGACAGTCCCTTGTAACGGTTGCAGAAAAAGCAGAAACATATAAGACATTTGAAGACGTCAACAAACCGGAGATTTCGGTTGGTGCACAGACCGGCTCTATCCAGTATGCTTTGGCTACAGAAAATACACCGGATGCAGATATCATCCAGCTTCCGAAAGTAACGGATATCATCAGTGAGCTTCTGGCCGGCAAGATGGAAGTTGCATTTATCGAGACAGATGTTGCTAAGAGTTATCAGAAAAACTATCCGGAACTGGAGATCATCATGGATGTTCCATATGATGTAGAAGGTTCCGCTATTGGTGTGAAGAAGGGCAACGAAGAGCTTCTTGCAGCAGTAAATGAAGCGATCGCATCTGCACTGGAAGATGGTTCTATGGAAAGCTTCGTGGCAGAGGCAAATGAACTTGCTTCCGGTGAAAAACACGAAGGTCTGCTGGCAGAAGATGGTTCTGTTCCGGAAGAATAAACGTTCGTAAATACTGATCGATGATGATGAATTCCTCCCCGATATGGGGAGGAATTTTAGTAAACACCTCTATTTCAGGAAAGGAAAAACCTATGGACTCATTTATCAAGTGGTCAAATTTCTCCAGAATTGCACCATATGCAGATCTGTTTGAACAAGGTCTTGCCGTTACGGTTCTTTTATCCTTGTTTACCGTGGTAATTGGTTTTGTGATAGCCCTCATTCTTGCAATTATGCGCATGTCGAATTTCCGGCCGTTTCGCTTTCTTGCCTATGACGGCAAGGGACATTATAAGACCGAAGGCGTGCTGGCGACGATTTCAAGATTCAATCCGCTTGCATTTATAGCTACCGCCTATGTTGAAATCCTGCGTTCCACGCCGGTCATTGTTCAGATCTTTATCATTTATTTCGGCGTATTTGGAATCATCCAGCTTCCGGCATTCACGTTATTCGGATTCATTAAGTTTAACCGTTTTTTTCCGGGCGTCGTTGCTCTTGGTATGAATTCCGGTGCATACCTTTGTGAGATCATTCGTGCCGGCATCCAGTCCATCGATGGGGGACAGACAGAAGCTGCCCGCTCTTTGGGGCTTTCACAGTTTCAGAATCTTCGGTACATCATTTTGCCTCAGGCATTGAAAAATACCCTTCCTGCCATTGCAAATGAATTCGTTGTTATTATCAAGGAATCTGCCATTACTTACACCATCGGTGTGCAGGATATCATGTCTGCAGTAAATGCGGTAAAGGGCGCCACCTTTGTCATCATAGAACCGCTTCTGGTTGCAACCTTGATCTACTTCTGTCTCTGTTTCCCGACTTCGAAGCTGATCGCATACTTTGAAAGGAGGATGAGTCATGGCGACAAACGATAAACTGATTCAGGTGCGTGATCTGAAAAAGCATTATCACAAGGGGGCTATCAAAGCTTTGGATGGCGTAACCGTTGATATCAATAAAGGCGATGTTATGGTGGTGATCGGCCCCTCCGGTTCCGGAAAATCCACTTTTCTGAGAAGTCTGAATCTTCTGGAGGAGCCTACGGATGGTGAGATTATTTTTGAAGGAATCGATATC
>JABUSW010000190.1 GCA_021443885.1 Blautia sp. | reverse complement strand
ATCGTGCTGATGGCGCAGATCGGTTGTTTCGTTCCGGCGGAAAAGGCAAATATCGGAATCGTTGATCGTATTTTTACCCGTGTAGGTGCTTCGGACGATCTTGCCAGCGGACAAAGTACTTTTATGGTGGAAATGACGGAGGTTGCCAACATTTTACGAAATGCAACGGCAAAAAGTCTTTTGATCCTGGACGAGATCGGACGCGGAACCAGCACCTTCGACGGTCTTTCCATTGCGTGGGCAGTGATCGAGCACATATCCAATACAAAGCTTTGTGGTGCAAAGACGCTGTTCGCAACGCATTATCATGAATTGACGGAACTGGAAGGCAAGATTTCCGGGGTAAACAATTATTGTATTGCAGTGAAAGAAAAAGGGGACGATATCGTTTTTCTGCGAAAGATTGTAAAAGGGGGAGCCGACAAAAGCTATGGGATCCAGGTAGCAAAGCTTGCCGGCGTTCCGGAATCTGTTATCATGCGTGCCAAAGAGCTGGTGGAGGAACTCAGCAATGCGGATATAACGGCTGCGGTCAAGGACCTGACTGCAATCCGGAAAAAACCAAGGATCCATTATGATCAGGTAGATATGGCGCAGATGTCATTGTTTGATACAGTTCAGGATGATGATATCATTGCGGAGATTAAAAATCTGGAGATCAGTAACCTGACTCCATTGGAAGCTTTGAACATTCTTTCAAATCTTCAGAATAAACTGAAAAACAGATGGTAGGTTATTATGCAGAAGATAGCATTACTTGATCAGAATACGATCGATAAAATTGCAGCCGGTGAAGTTGTGGAAAGACCATCCTCTGTGGTGAAAGAGCTGGTGGAGAATGCCATCGATGCCGGCGCAACGGCCGTTACCGTTGAAATCACGGATGGCGGAAAAAAACTGATACGGATCACGGATAACGGCAGCGGAATGGAGGCGGATCAGGTTCGGCTCTCTTTCCTGCGTCATGCAACCAGTAAGATCACAAAGCTGGAAGATCTTGAAACCATATCTTCCCTTGGTTTCCGTGGAGAGGCTTTATCCAGCATTGCGGCTGTCGCACAGGTAGAACTGATTACGAAAACGCATAATGCAATCTGCGGTGTGCGCTATCAGATCGAAGGCGGTAAAGAGACCAGAATGGAAGAAATGGGGGCACCGGAGGGAAGCACGTTTCTGATTCGCAATCTGTTCTTCAACACGCCGGCTCGAAGCAAATTCCTCCGTACAGATACTACAGAAGCGAATTATATCAATGCTTTGATGGAACAGCTGGCCATGTCTCACCCGGAGATCTCTTTCAAATATATTCAGAATCAGCAGGTTAAGCTGCATACGTCGGGCAACTATAATACACGGGATGTGATCTATAGTATATATGGGCGCGACATCACAAAATCATTACTGGATATTCATTTCAAAAATGATTTTATGGAAATGGAAGGCTTTGTGGGGAAACCGGAAATCTCCCGGGGGAACCGATCCTTTGAAAACTATTATATCAACGGTCGATATGTTAAGGACCGCATCATTACCAAGGCCATCGAAGATGCTTACAAGGGATTCCTGATGCAGCATAAATTTCCGTTTGTGTCCATTCATATTCAGATGGAAGGGAATGACCTGGATGTAAACGTGCATCCACAGAAAATGGAAGTTCGATTTGCCAGAAGTGCCGAAGTCTATGATGCGGTTTATCAGACGGTCCGCAATGCGTTAACGAGACGGGAACTGATCCCGGAGGTTTCCATTACCAGTGAGAAACCATTGCCGAAAACAACGGATAAGCTGACCAGAGCATCTGTTCCGGAGCCTTTTGAGGTGAAACGGAGACAGGAGATCAATCGTGAGGAACCGGTGCTGACCAGCCGGGAAAACAAGCTGTTTCAGGGAACCCTTTCCAAAGTTTCTGCTCCCGTGGGGCAGGTGAAGGAATCTGCTGCAAGTTATGGCAGACCGGAAACGATAGGAAATGAACACCAAAAGAAGCTTCCCGATATTGCATTGACACCGGTTGAAAAGGAGCCGGGAAGTACAAAGAAAACAGAGATAAAGTCTGAGGACGTTAAGCAGATAGACTTCTTTGAAGAGAAACTTCTGACCCCGGAGGCCAGAAGCCGGCATCAGATCATAGGACAGATCTTCGATACTTACTGGCTGGTACAATTCGAGGACAAGCTTTATATCATTGACCAGCATGCAGCCCATGAAAAGGTGTTTTATGAGCGATTCACGGATCGGTTTCAGAAACAGAAGATAGAATCACAGTACATCAGTCCGCCTATGATCGTAACCCTGACACTTCGAGAAGAAACAATTCTGAAAGCAAATTCGGATTTATTCCGGAAAGCGGGCTTTGAAATAGAACCCTTTGGCGGAAAAGAATACTGCATCAGTGCCGTTCCATCGAATCTGTACGGCCTGGAAGAAGAAGGCCTGTTTCTGGAAATGCTGGATCAGCTTGCGGAACATAGCGAAAAGGACGCGTTGGAAATATTTGCATCCAGGATTGCCTCCATGGCCTGCAAAGCGGCCGTCAAAGGGAATCAGAAGATGTCTTATCAGGAAGCAGACCATCTGATCGGGGAACTGCTGAAGCTGGATAATCCGTATCATTGCCCCCATGGAAGGCCAACCATCATATCGATGTCCAGGACGGAATTAGAAAAGAAATTTAAACGTATCCTTTAGGAGAGTACATATGAAGAAACCCTTGATCGTTCTTACCGGCCCAACCGCTGTGGGAAAAACAAAGCTTTCCATTCTTCTGGCGCAGAAAATAAATGGAGAGATCATTTCTGCAGATTCCATGCAGGTTTACAAGCATATGGATATTGGTTCCGCAAAAATCATGCCTTTGGAAATGCAGGGAATCACGCATTATCTCATTGACGAACTTATGCCGGATGAGGCGTTTCATATTGTCCGTTTTCAGCAGATGGCGAAAACGGCAATGGAACAGATCTATGCCAAAGGAAAAATACCGATATTGGTGGGGGGAACCGGTTTTTATATTCAGGCCATCACCCGGGATATTGATTTTACGCAGGCAGAACAGGAAGGTGCTTATCGCATTGAACTGGAAGCTCTGGCGAAAGAGAAAGGGCCTGCTTTCCTGCATAGTATGCTGCGGGAAGCAGATCCTGTCAGCGCAGAGGAGATTCATGAAAACAATGTCAAGAGAGTCATTCGTGCTTTGGAATTCTATCATCAGAACCGGTATCCGATATCGGAACACAATCAGGAACAAAAACAACGGGTTTCTCCCTATGCCCTGGCATACTTTGTGCTGAATGCGCCCCGGGAGCTTCTCTATCAGAGAATCGATGTGCGGGTGGATGAAATGATACAAAACGGGCTCCTGGAGGAGGTCACAAAACTGAAAGATATGGGATATCATCGAAATATGGTATCGATGCAAGGGCTGGGTTATAAGGAGATCCTTTCTTATCTTGACGGGGAGATCTCTTTGGATGAGGCAATTCGAATTATTAAGCGGGATACCAGACACTTTGCCAAGAGACAGATCACATGGTTTAAACGGGAAGAGGGCGTCATCTGGGTAAACAAAGAACAGTTTGCTTTTGATGACGATCAGATCCTGCAATATATGCTTGCACAGCTGAAGGAGAAGGATATTGTATTTCCTTTAAAATTCGAGATCTGATGCATTAAACAGAGGTAGAAGATGAAAGATATATATGAGAAGCTTGGAATATCTCCGGCTGTATATGATTATTGTCACAGAATAGAAGAAAGTCTGTCGGAACGTTTTCAGAAATTTGATCAGACAGCAGAGTATAATCAGATGAAGGTGCTTCTTGCCATGCAGAAGAACCGCGTCAGCGAAGAGTGCTTCGGGGCCAGCTCCGGGTATGGATACAATGATCACGGGCGTGACATACTGGAAAGAGTTTATGCCGATACCTTTCATACAGAAAGCTGTCTTGTCCGTCCCCAGATCGCCTGCGGAACCCATGCTTTGGCAATTGCGTTATTCGGCAATTTAAGACCGGGAGATGAAATACTGGCACCGGCAGGAAAACCATACGATACGTTGGAAGAAGTCATCGGAATACGTCCGTCCAGGGGGTCTCTTGCAGAATTCGGTGTTACTTACCGTCAGGTTGATCTCTTGCATGACGGAACTTTTGACTATGAAACGATCCGTAAGAGCATCAATGAAAAAACAAAGCTGGTGGCAATCCAGCGTTCGAAAGGTTACCAGACCAGACCTTCCTTTTCTGTTCAGGAGATCGGAGCACTGATTGCATTTGTGAAAGAAATCAAACCGGAGGTTATCTGCATGGTAGATAACTGTTACGGCGAATTCGTAGATACGATAGAGCCCAGCGATGTGGGAGCGGACATGACCGTTGGTTCTCTGATCAAAAATCCGGGAGGAGGACTGGCGCCCATCGGAGGATATATAGCCGGTACAAAAGAATGTGTGGAAAACGCTTCCTATCGTATGACATGTCCGGGGCTTGGAATGGAAGTAGGAGCTACATTAGGTGTGAACCGTTCCTTTTATCAGGGGTTCTTTTTGGCCCCAATGGTAACAAAAGGTGCATTAAAGGGAGCTGTATTTGCTGCAAATGTATATGAAAAGCTTGGGTTTCCGGTAGTTCCCAATGGGAGAGAGCCGAGACAGGATATTATCCAGGCCGTAACATTGGGTTCTCCGGAAGGTGTGATCGCTTTTTGCAAAGGAATACAGGCGGCTGCCCCGGTGGATAGTTTTGTGGATCCCCAGCCATGGGATATGCCGGGTTATGACAGTCAGGTAATCATGGCTGCCGGCGCATTCGTGCAGGGTTCTTCCATAGAACTCTCTGCAGACGGACCTATGAAAGAACCCTATGCGGTCTATTTCCAGGGTGGACTTACATGGGAACACGCGAAACTGGGAATCATGATGTCTGTTCAAAAGCTGCTGGACGCAGGATTGATACAGATTTCATAATTCTTTCATGGAGAAAACAAATGAAAAATCGTAATATCATAGTCATCGGTGCAGGCGCTTCCGGTATGCTTGCTGCTATTATGGCCGCTTGTGCAGGTGCATCTGTCACAATTCTGGAACAAAATGATAAGGTCGGAAAAAAACTGGCTGCCACCGGGAATGGCAGGTGTAATCTTACCAACAGGAATATGGGAATCCTGCAGTTTTGCACCGATACGCCGGAGGTCGTATCCGGTATTCTGGAGAAATTTTCACAAAAGGATACCATGGAATTTTTCGAATCCATAGGAGTAAGACTGACGGACCGGGAGGGATACGTATATCCCAGAACAGGTCAGGCACAAACCGTCATTAACGCTTTGGAACAGGCTTTGCGGAAACAAAAGGTTAAGCTGAAAACAAAGGAAAAGGTGATCCGGATGATTCCTCCTGGAAAGAATCTGTTATGGCAGGTGATCACAACCGGCTGGAGGTATGAAGCAGATGCTGTGATATGGGCCGGCGGCTCCTGTGCCTCTGGTATTGCCGGGGCAGACGGAAGCGGGTATGAAATTGTGAAGGATCTGGGGATAAGAGTTACAAAGGTGCTGCCTGCACTTGTCCCCTTAAAAGCGAAAGGAAACCAGAGTTTTGGCTGGGCAGGAACCAGAACCCGGGGAAAAGTGGCTTTGTATGTGGACAACCGGAAAATTCTGGAAGAGCAGGGGGAAATCCAGCTCACGGAAAACGGTATCTCCGGTATTCCGGTTTTCCAGATCAGCCGATACGCTTCCAGAGCACTTTCGGAACAGAAAGAGGTTGTTGTGAAGGTCGATTTCATTCCGGAAATGACAGAACAGCAATGGATGGAATATCTGGATGAACACCGAAACGGTGTTTTTTCCTTATCAAAAGAACAGCTGCTGCAGGGGATTTTTCCTGACCGGCTTCTGAAGGTCCTTTTTGCGCAGAAGGACCCGGTGAAAGCGGCGAAGGAATTCATTATCCCGATTGATAAAACCGGAGACATGGGGCAGGCGCAGATATGCACCGGCGGAATCCCTTTTGCGGAAGTGGATCCTCTTACCTTGGAATCGATCCGGTGTCCGGGACTCTATTTCTGCGGAGAGATTCTGGATGTTGATGGGAAATGCGGGGGATACAACCTGCAATGGGCCTGGTCAAGCGGAGCAGTGGCGGGAAGAAGCGCTTCCTTGATTGATAAAAGGAGATATTAGAATGATTCGTATATCGCAGTTAAAGCTTCCGGTGGACCACGATCAGAAGGATCTGGAGAAAAAAATCAGAAAAGTATTACATAGCAATCAGATTCCTTTTACTTATGAGATCCTGCGGCAGTCTCTGGATGCACGCCGAAAAAATGAAAAATACTTTGTGTATACGATCGACGTAAGCATTCCGGAAGAAACAAAAAGAATGAAACAGATCCACGATAAAAACGTTATGCTGATCGACCGGCAGGATTATTCCTTTCCGGAACATGGCAGCGATCCATTGCCATCACAGCCGGTTATTGTAGGAAGTGGTCCTGCGGGATTATTCTGTGCCTGGTATCTGGCAAGAGAAGGGTATCATCCTTTGATTCTGGAACGGGGGGAGTCCGTGGATAACCGCCTGGATACGGTGCAGCGTTTCTGGGAAACGGGTGAATTGAAAGAGAATTCCAATGTTCAGTTTGGAGAAGGCGGAGCAGGGACTTTTTCCGATGGAAAGCTGAATACACTTGTCAAAGATGTTTCCGGAAGAAACCGGGAAGTGCTGAAACGCTTTATCATGGCCGGAGCACCGGAAGAGATACTTTACCAACAGAAACCGCATCTTGGAACCGATGCTTTGGTTCATATTGTAAAGAATCTTCGGCAGCAGATACAGACCATGGGCGGGACATTCTGCTTTGATACCCGGCTTACGGACATTGTAATACAAAACAACAGGATCATCGGGGTCAAGACCGATCATGCAGAGCACATTCCGGTGGAAATATGTGTACTTGCTGTCGGTCATAGTGCCAGGGATACTTTTGAGATGCTTTATCGTCATAATATTCCTATGGAAAAGAAAGCATTTGCCGTGGGATTGCGGGTAGAACATCCGCAGAGCATGATCAATGAAGCGCTCTATGGGGAAGAAGACCCGGTATTGGGACCTGCCAGCTATAAACTCACACACACCTGTAAAAATGGCAGAGGCGTATACACGTTTTGTATGTGTCCTGGAGGATATGTAGTCAACGCATCATCCGAAATGGAAGCATTGGCGGTAAATGGTATGAGCTATCAAAGGAGAGACAGCGCCAATGCCAACAGTGCCGTGATCGTTACCGTGACGCCGGAAGATTTTCCGGAAGCGCATGTGCTGGGGGGTGTCGCTTTTCAAAGAGAGCTTGAGAAAGCTGCTTATCGCCTTAATAAAGGGAAAATTCCGGTACAGCTTTTTGAAGATTTCTGCAGACATAAGGTATCAGACCATTTCGGGGAAGTAAAACCTTGCATCAAAGGTGATTACGCATTTGGAAATCTGAGGGAGATTCTTCCGAAAGAAGCAGGGGATTCCATTGAGGAGGGAATGCAGGCTTTCGGGAAGAAGATCCCGGGCTTCGACCGGCCGGATTGCGTCTTCTCCGGCGTGGAAACAAGAACCTCTTCTCCGGTCCGTATCCTGCGGGATACCGTTTCCCTGGAGTCCTCTATCCGTGGAATATACCCTTGCGGGGAGGGGGCCGGATACGCAGGAGGTATTACAAGTGCCGCTATGGATGGTATCCGCGTGGCAGAAGCAATCGTGAAAAAATACAGAAATTTCTGAGAGAGAGTGTACATCTCTCTCTTTTTATGCTAGAATATACCTTGCATTATTATGTAAAGCAACAGCTTCTTCTATTTCTTTCCGAAGAGCACATAGAAGGAGAGAAGTAATGACAGTGAAAATGACAGAGTTGCCGGAAGCGCAAAGACCTTATGAAAAATGTATGGAGAATGGACCGTTTGTTCTTTCTGATACAGAGCTTCTTGCCGTGATCTTAAGATCCGGAACAAAAGAAAGGAATTCTTTGGAACTGGCAGAAAGCATATTGCGGGAAATGGATCAAACCGCTTATCCGGGTCTTCCCGGGTTGATCCATTTATCCATTCATGATCTGCAAAGAATCAAAGGAATTGGAAAAGTAAAAGCAATTCAGCTGAAATGCATCGGGGAGCTTTCCAAAAGAATTGCTGCAGCATCGGTAAGAGATCAGATCAGCTACGACCGGCCGGATATCATAGCACAGTACTATATGGAACGGCTTCGTCACGAAGAAACAGAACACTTGTATTGTATGATGCTTGATACCAAAAACCATCTGATTCATGAGAGCCTTTTAAGCCGCGGTACCGTAAATGCAACTCTTATTACGCCAAGAGAAGTATTTATTGAAGCCACCCGGTACCATGCGGTAAATATCATCCTGATCCACAATCATCCAAGCGGAGATCCCTCTTACAGTTCCGGTGATCGGGAGATAACGGATAAAATTCTGGAATCCGGCAGAATCATGGGAATTAATCTGCTGGATCATATTATTATCGGGGATCACAAGTATTTCAGTTTTAAGGAACAGGGGCTATTTTAATATGCCATTTGAAAATAAATATGGAGTCGATCTTGGCAGCAGTTCTGTAAAGCTCTATTCCATGTTAAAAAACAAAAGCTATTTACAGACCAATATGATTGCGTACCGGGGACGCAATATTATTGCCGTGGGTGATGAAGCATACGAAATGTTTGAAAAGACACCGGTCAACATTAACGTATCATCGCCGATGGCTTTTGGCATGATTGCCAATCTGGAATTACAGGAAATTGTTCTGTATAAGATGATGAAGAATCTGGGTTCCTTCTTCTCTGCCCGGTCGGTTGTTTACTTTTCCGTGCCTCTGGATATGACAGCCATGGAAAAGCGGGCCTACTATCATGTGGTAAACGGGCATTGGCTTCGAAAGAACCGTGTCTATATGGTGGAAGCGCCTATCGCAGATGCAATTGCAATGGGGCTGGACCCGGACAAAAGAGATGGAAGCATGATCGTAAACATAGGTTCGCATACAACCGTTTTTTCCATTATCAGCGGATCCAGGATCATCATAAGCAAAACAGTTCCGATTGGTGGTTACCAGATGGCGGAGTCAATCTGTACAGAGATTCGTAAAAGATATAGTCTTCAGATCGGTGTACGTACTGCGCAGCGGCTGAAGATTGTTATGGGAAGATTATCGGATCAGAAAAAAGAAGCAAGAAAAGTAGTCGGAATGGACAGCATTTCCGGATTGCCGAGAGAGGATGTGATATCTTCTTATGTCGTGAATGCCGGCATTATGAACTGTATCAACGAAATTGCTTCTGAGATGAAAACGTTTTTGGAGAGAATTCCGCCTCAGATCGCTTATCAGATCGCAAAAGAAGGAATTTACCTTACCGGCGGAAGTACCCGTCTGCCCTTTATTGATAAGTATCTGGCAAGCTATACCGGCTATATGTTTAATCTTTCCGACCTGTATGAGAATTCCAGTGTGAAAGGTCTGGAGATCATCATTCAGAACAAAAATCTGAGTAAATGGGCAATACCGGTCAAACAGAGAAAACTTTAGTTTTAGGAGAAATGAAATGAAGCTTTTTTCAAAGAAGAAATTTCGTATAAAACTGAAAAGTAAATATTTGCTGGCAATTATGACGTTGTTTTGTATCAGCTGCATTATCGTTACGTTTGCATCCGGAATTTCGACCTCGCCATTGCAGAATATTGCAGGAACCGTCATTGTACCATTTGAAAAGAGCATAACAAAAATTGGTGATGTTTACGCAAAAAGCCTGAAAAGTCTGCGTGAAAAAGAAGATCTGATTGCCGAGAATGAAGAGCTAAAAAAGCAGATTGAAGTGTTGACGACACAGAATGGGGAACTGCTGGCAGACCAGTCGGAACTCCTTCGGCTTCAGGAACTCTATAATCTGGACGTTGAGTATTCTGCGCTGCCGAAGATCGCAGCAGAGATCATTTCGAAGGATCCCGGTAACTGGTATAATTCTTTTATGATCAATCGTGGAAGCCGGGACGGAATTCGCGTAAACAATAATGTAATTGCAGGAAAAGGACTGGTCGGAATTGTGACCCAGGTCGGTCCTAACTGGGCTGCAGTTCGGTCCATCATTGATGACAGCAGCAATGTCAGTGCCATGACGGTCAGCACCCTGGACAATTGTGTTGTCCATGGGGATCTGGAACTGATCGAAGAAGGAAAGCTACGTTTTGAGCAGCTGTATGATCAGGAGAATAAGGTGACGCTGGGTGAGCGCATTGTAACTTCGAATATAAGCGAAAAATTTGTGGAAGGTCTATTTATCGGTTATGTCAGTGAAGTAAAGCCGGATACCAATAACCTGACAAAAACGGGTACCATCGTGACACCGGTTGATTTTCAGCATCTGAAAGAAGTGTTTGTCATAACGGTTAATAAATCCGATTCCATGGAGAGTGCTGGCGAGGAGGCAAAGCTTGAGGAGTAGAATTGTTCTTTTCATTACCATTGTAATCAGCTTTCTGATGCAGTGTACGGTTGTGAACATTCTGTCAATTGGTTATGTAAAACCAAATCTGTTGTTGATCCTTTGCATTTCCATGGGACTTATGCGGGGCCGGAAAGCAGGAATGTGGACCGGGTTTTTCAGCGGATTGCTGATTGATCTGTTCTATGGGTCATTGTTTGGATTTTATGCTTTGATCTATATGTATATTGGTTTTCTGTCCGGTTATACCTGCCGGGTCTATTACGATGATGATATCAAGGTTCCTATGACCCTGGTTGCCATTGCAGATCTGCTTTACAGCCTTGCGGTTTATGCACTTGCGTTTCTGCTGCGGGGAAGGCTTGGCTTTATGAATTATTTCACCAGAATCATCATTCCGGAAATTTTTTACACGGTGATTCTGACATTTATCATTTACAGGATCTATCATTGGGTCAACTATCATTTAATGACCTCGAATAAGAAAGAAAGTGAATCAATTTGGGTAATAAAATAAAACATTTTGTTCATAAGATCAGATTAAAAAGAACCACCGTTCTATTGTTGGCTTTTTTGTTCATGTCTTCCATTCTTATCCGTGAATTGTTTAATCTGCAGATCATTCAGGGGCAGGATTATATCCAGAAGTTTCAGACACGAACAACCAAAACCAGGGTCATCAAAAGTACGCGGGGCAATATCTATGACAGAAACGGAAAGGTACTGGCTTCCAATATTCTTTCCTATTCACTGACGTTTGAAGACAATGGAAGCTATACCTCTTCCCGTGAGAAAAACCTGACATTAAACGGAATCGCTTATCAGGTATTAAAGATTCTTGCCGGAAATGGGGATGCAACCACAAATTCATTCCATATTATCGTGGATGAAAATGGAGAATACGCATTTGACCTGGAAGAGGGCTTTAATCTGAATCGTTTTCGGGCGGATGTCTTTGGGTACCCTTTGATCGATGACATGAAGGAAGAGGAGAAAACCGCAACGGCTGCGCAGATGGTGGAATTTCTGTCCGGCAGATCCGGTTTTTCTGTGATTCTTTACGGTGATAATGCGTATACAGCGGAAGAACTGACGGCACATCATCTGCCGTTGGAATTGACAAAAAAAGAGATTCTTGACATCTGTATCATTCGTTATCAGTTAAATACCAACAGTTTTAAGAAATACATGCCTGTTACGATTGCCACCAATGTCAGCGAGAAATCCATCGCCTCCATCATGGAGCATTCGGATGAGCTTCAGGGCATTGATGTTATAGAGGATTCTGTAAGAAAATATATTGATGATATCAGTATCGGTCCGATTATCGGGTACACAGGTAAAGCTTCTGCAGAAGAACTGGAAGAGCTTCGTAAGGACAATCCTGACTATAGCAATGATGCCGTGATTGGAAAATCTGGTATTGAACAATACATGGAACTGGAGCTTCAGGGAACCGATGGCCGTGAAACGGTCACCGTTGATAACCTGGGTAAGGTACTGAAGATCGATAAGGATTCGGTTTTAAATCCGGTTGCAGGAAATGATGTGCATCTAACCATCAATTCGGACTGGCAGAAGGGAATTTATGAAATACTGAAGCAGCGTGTTGCCGGTATCCTACTTGCCAAGGTTGAGGCAGAAAAGACCTTTGATTTTGAAGCTGTTAAAAATGCCAGCCAGATTATGATTCCGATCTATGATGTCTACAATGCCCTTATCAATAACAGCATTATAAACATTACGAAATTCAGTGACCCGGAAGCTTCGGAAGTTGAAAAAAATCTGTATAAGAAATTTCAGATCAAGCAGCAGCAGGTTTTTGATCTGATCTATAACCGGCTGATATCAGATATTCCTCCGAATCTGAAAGATGAAGAAGAGCAGTATCAGGAGTATATGAAATATATTACAGATGATCTGCTTCGGGACAAACTGAATATCATTTCAAAGGCGGCCATCGATTCACAGGACAGTATGTATAGAGCCTGGGAAAAAGATGGCAGCATCAGCCTGAAAAACTATCTTACTTATGCAGCAAGTCAGAACTGGATCGATATCTCCGAGATTTCTCCAGAAGGAGAATATCTGGATTCCGGCGAAGTGTATCAGTCCTTAACAGGTTATATTGTGGAATATCTCAAAACCGATTTGACTTTTTCAAAAATGCTGTATAAGTATATGCTTCACGAAGATACGATAACCGGTCAGGAATTGTGTCTTGCACTCTATGAACAGGGGATTCTTTCAAAGGATGATGATTCCTATGAATCACTGGCCAGCGGAGCGATCTCGGCATATGATTTTATGGTAAGCAAGATATGGACGCTGGAGATTGAACCTGCGGATCTTGCCCTGGAGCCGTGTTCTGCATCTGCAGTGATAACGGATGTGAATACCGGGGAAGTACTTGCATGTGTATCCTATCCGGGTTATGACAACAACCGTCTGACCAACAGTATGGATACCGCATATTATTCAAAACTGGCTCTGGATCTGGCCAGCCCGTTCTTTAATAAGGCGACGCAGCAGAAAACAGCACCTGGTTCTACATTCAAACCTGTTTCTACTATTGCAGGCATGCTGGAGAATATTATTGATGAATCTACATACTTTAATTGTACCGGATCCTTTGATTATGTGGAACCTCCTATCAATTGCTGGAACATATACGGACATGGTTCCCTGGAGGTTCGTACGGCCCTGGAACAGTCTTGTAACTTTTTCTTTAATATGATTGGGTTTCAGCTGGGGAAAAACAGTGAGAATACATTTTCGGAAGCCATCAGCCTGAGCTATCTGGCAAAATATGCACATATGATCGGTCTGGACCAGAAAACAGGTATTGAGATTTCGGAAGCGTCCCCGCAGGTTTCGGACAGCCTGGCTGTTCCGTCCTATATCGGGCAGGGTACGCATATGTACACCACCAGCCAGCTTGCCCGTTATGCGTCCGTTCTGGCAAATAAAGGTACGGTTTATGATCTGACACTGATCGACAGCGTGAAAGACCCCAATGGCAATATTCTGGACAGAAACGATCCGGAAGTCATTAATCAAATGGACGTACCGGAAGAAGTGTGGAATGCCATTCACGACGGTCTTCGCCGGGTAGTAGCAACTCATGAACAGTTTGATAAGCTTGCCATAAATGTATCCGGAAAAACAGGGACGGCTGAATTGGATATCTATCATCCGAACCATGGTCTGTTTATTGGATATGCACCGTCCGAGAATCCGCAGTATGCAATCGCGATCCGTATTCCGAATGGTTATACATCCGGTAATGCTTGTCTCATCGCTGCAGATATCATTCAATATATTTTTCAGTTATTACCGGAGAATCAGATCATTACCGGTCATGCATCCAGTGATGTCAGTGATACCTCAAATGACTAAGCGAAGGAAGTACAGATGATTAGACAGTATAAATTGCGGTTTTATAACTTCAGATTGATCTTCATTGTTTTGTTAACCAGCGTGATCGGCATACAGCTGGTGGGAATGGCCCGTTCGGATCTGAAATCGAAACAGCTGGGCGGTGTCATCCTGGGATTGATCATTATGTTGATCTTGTCTTTGATGGATTATTCCTGGATAATGAATTTTCAGTGGATCATGTATGGGTTTAATATTGTTATGCTGCTTGGAGTCCGTATTTTTGGAGACAGTGCAAATGGTGCTGCCAGATGGATAGATCTTGGATTTATTCGTTTTCAGCCCACTGAATTATCAAAAATCATTATCATTCTGTTTTTTGCAAAATACTTTATGGATCATGAAGAGACCCTGAATACCTTCCGTACGATTGCAGAAGCAGTTATTTTGCTTGTGATTCCGCTGGCACTGGTGTATATGCAGCCGGACATGAAAAACACTATTACCATTACCATACTGTTTTGTGTTTTGATCTATATTGCCGGTCTGAGCTATAAAATCATAGGTGGTATCATTCTGGTAGCGATTCCACTGCTGATCATCTTTCTGACCATCGTGGTACAGCCGGATCAGAAACTGATCAAGGATTATCAAAGAGACCGAATTATGTCCTTTTTGTACCCGGAAAATGATGAGTATTCCGACGAGGTTGAACAGCAGAACAACTCGAAAATGGCAATTGCTTCCGGGGAACTATTTGGAAAAAAAATCATTAATAATGAAGATGTATCTTCGGTAAACGACGGTAATTTTGTATCGGAGAATCAGACAGACTTTATCTTCGCAGTAGCAGGAGAGGAGTTTGGGTTTCTGGGATGTACATTCATCATTCTGATGTTCTTTTTCATTCCCTTTGAGTGTGTCCGCATGAGTCTGAGAGCCAAAGATCTGGCAGGAAAAATCATATGCTGTGGTATGGCAACTCTGGTAGCGCTTCAAAGCTTTATTAACATTTGTGTTGCTACCGGACTTGCTCCTAATACCGGGACGCCGCTTCCTTTTATCAGTTACGGGCTTTCTTCTCTGGTAAGCATGTATATCGGGATCGGGCTTGTTCTCAATGCCGGCCTGCAAAGCAGTGCTTACAATAAGGAACTGAAAAACAGGAAAACCAAGTTTATTGACAATGATATCCTGAACCGAGAGGAGTATTTATAACGATCATGGATAATAGAGCGCAGAATCGAAGCAGAAGTGCAAATCCCCATGCGAAAGCAATGAAGGCTGCAAAGATGCGCCGGAAACGCAGAAGAAGAATTCGCAATACTATATTGCTCTTATTCCTGATGGTAGTGATCGCCGGTGCGATCTTTGGAGTTTTGTATCTGAAGCGGGACGGGAAGCTGATCCCCCTGGAGGCACCGTACAAAGCTTCTAAAGAATTTGCCAGCACCATCATACGGAAAGAAGATCCGAAAGCAAAGGCATTTGCAGAAGATCTGTGTGTGGTAGACGGGAATCAGCAGTTAGAGGGCGTAGCACTTGAACAAGGGCAGAATGGGATATTGTTTAACGTGTCAGACTGCAAAGTCATGTATGCAAACGGACCGTTAAAAAGGGTGTATCCGGCGTCCATCACAAAGATCATGACAGCAATGCTGGTATTCAAATACGGGAATATGAATGATGTTGTAACCATTACGCAGGAGAATCTGAATCTTGAAGAAGGATCGCAGGTGTGCGGTTTCCGTACCGGTGATCAGCTGACGGTGAACCAGCTGATCAATTGTCTTCTTGTGTATTCCGGAAATGATGCAGCATCTGCACTGGCAAATTATATCGGCGGAAGTCAGGAGAACTTTGTGCAGATGATGAATGATTATGCGGCCAGTCTTGGATGCACCGGGACTCATTTTACGAATCCGCATGGTCTTCAGGACGATAATCATTATACAACACCTTATGATATTTACCTGATGTTGAAAGAGGCTTTGCATTATCCGATGTTTACGGAGATTACGCAGATGCCTTCTTATACCGTCGAGTACACCCGGCCGGATGGCATTTATATGAAGACGACACTGGAAGCTACCGACCATTATCTGACAGGAGAAGCTACGCCGCCCAGAGATGTAACCGTCCTGGGAGGAAAGACCGGTACCACAAGTGATGCCGGAAACTGCCTCGCGCTTCTTAGTCAGAATGCGTACGGAAAGCCCTTTGTATCCATCATAATGGGTGCAGAATCAAAAGAATTGCTGTACCAGCAGATGAATTCTTTGCTGATGCACATTAACGATTAGGAAGCTAAATAATTGACTTATTTATAAATAATCATTGATTTCAATTAAAAAATCAACTATAATTGAAACATATTAAACATACTTTTTGTTTAAATTTATGTATGCCTAAGGAGGATAACAACATGGTTCAGCTGATTATAGGAGAGAAAGGGAAAGGGAAAACGAAAGTACTGCTGGATAAGGCGAATACAGCAATTAAAGACGCAAACGGCAGTATCGTTTACCTTGACAAAAGTACTAAACACATGTATGAACTGAATAATAAAGTGCGTTTAATTGATGTATCCGGTTTTCCGATTAAGAATTCTGATGAATTCGTAGGTTTTATTTGCGGTATTATTTCGCAGGATCATGATCTTGAACAGATTTATCTGGATAGTTTTCTGACTACAGCTAAAATTGAAGGCAAGAATGTAACAGATGTTCTGAACCAGCTTGCAGCTATTGGAAAGACATATGGTATCGTATTTAATATCAGTGTTTCACTGACAAAAGATGAAGTTCCGGCTGAGTATGCAGACTCCGTAATCGTTGCATTATAATCGAATAGAGTATAGGGCTGTTGCCGAGGGGAACCGGAAAGCAACAGCCTTTTTGTATGTGCTATGCATATAATCCTGGTGTTAAAAATGCTTAATTATTCGTCAAACTCTGCCAGAACGTAATACCCTCTGGGCGTTTCCTGAATCTCTTTGATAATGCCGGTTTTTGACTTAATACGATTGTTCGGTTTGAATACGCCGGACATGGCCACCGCAGGCTCTATGATGTAAGAGTAGTTGGCGGTTTCGATTTCGGTAATTTCCACTTGCTGGCCTATAGACACAAGACCGGGGCGTTCCATTTTAAACTTTTCAATTCGCATCAGGGAGACACTTCCTTTCCATGAATGATTATATTCATGGATTATAGCACACAAGGAGTGTCAGAATCTACTTTTTGACTTTGTTTATTATGGGATTTATGGTATTATCTAAAAAGAAAAAAGGATTGCAATATAAAAAGTATACTGATAATAAAACTATGCAGGAGGACTTGTAATAATGACAAGAACAGTAAGAGTTGGAATTGTTGGACTGGGAATGATTTCCCATCGTCACATGACGATTTACAGACATATCAATGAACAGGCTGACCAGCTTGGATTTCGCGTTGAGATTGCAGCTGTGGCTGAAGTGATTCCGGAAAGGCTCAAAGAATGGGCAGCTAAATACAATATCGATCCGGTCAATTGTTATGTTGATTTTCATGACCTTTTAAAACGGAACGACATAGATTGCATTGATGTGTGTGTGCACACGAATTATCATGTTCCGGTATCCATTGAATGTATGAAGGCAGGGTATGATGTCTATTGCGAAAAACCGGCTGCGTCAACTTATGCGGATTGCAAATTGATGCTGGACGCCAGCGAAAAGCTTGGTCGTAAGCTGCATATTCAGATGAGCTCTGTCATGACACCGCAATCAGAAAAAGCAAGAGCTTATATGGAAGCAGGAAAGCTGGGCAATCCTTATTATGTAAATCTTGAGGTGTTTCTGCAGAGAAGACGCCCTGGTTATGATCTCCCGGATTTTCCGCAGGGATTTTTATCGAAAAAGGTTGCCGGATACGGTCAGTCTGTTGACCTTGGCGTATACGTGATCGGTCAGATCTTATATATCCTTGGATGCCCAAAGGTGGCCAGCGTCAATGGATTCGCAGGTCAGTTTGTAAAACATGATCCGTCCAGAGTTACGATTGAAGGCGGTTTTGATGTAGATGATACAATTGATGGAACAGTACGTTTTGAAAACGGAACGACCTTCCACTATCTGAATACTTCTGCTAATAATCTGAAAAACTATATGATGACATATATTCTCGGTACCGACGGGGCCATGGAATTAACAGGAACCGATATGGCGGGCTATAAATTTGCACGTCCAAACATTACAGACGATGCCGGCTTCATGGGCGAGCCGGAAGTTGTTTTCCATGAAGCCTTTGATGACCATGTAACGGATGTTCCGCTGAATTGCGATGCGGAGGGTATGGCAAAGGTTGCAGAAGATCCGAAGGCAATGTATCGGTATGATAATCAATGTATGTGGATCGCGTATCAGCAGGGGCTGATTTCGGAAGAAGAACGCATCAACACAACGGAACTTGCACTGAATCAGCTTCTTATCACAGATGGAATGTTCCTGTCGAATGCGTTGGGCAGAAGCGTAACTTATGATGAGATCATCGCAAATTCTCCTTCTAATTACGTGAGAGAACAGATGATCAATGGAAAACTATACACCTATGATATAACTGTATAGTTACGGAGATACCATTTTGGATAATCATGTATACAAAGAGACAGCAGCAGAACTGGGAGCCTTTATAAAAGCTTCTCCCACGGCTTTTCATGCAGTGCAGACCATTCGTCATATTCTGGAACAAAATGGTTTTTCACAGCTTCCGGAATCAGAAGCATGGAAAATCGATCCTGGGAAAGGTTATTACGTTGTCAGGAATCATTCCAGCATTATTGCTTTTAAGGCGGGGAAGAAGCTGGAGGATTACGGCTTTCATGTGACCGTTTCCCACAGTGATTCCCCATCCTTTAAGATAAAGGAAAATGCTGAAATACAGGTCAATAAACAATACACAAAATTGAATACGGAAGGATACGGCGGTATGTTATGTGCCTCATGGCTGGACAGACCGCTTTCCGTTGCCGGCCGCGTCATTGTAAAGGAAGATCATAATATGGCTGTAAAGCTGGTAAAGCTGGATCGGGATCTTGTAATGATTCCAAGCCTGGCGATCCATATGGATCGAAATGTCAATGATGGCCATGCATACAACAAACAGAAGGATATGCTTCCGGTTTTCGGAAGCGGAAGTCTGGAAAAGGGGAGCTTAAAGAAGCTGGTGGCGCAGGAGCTGCAGATTGAGGCGGAACAAATATACGGCATGGATCTGTTTCTTTATAATCGTATGGAGCCTTCTGTATGGGGGGCCGAACAGGAGTATTTTTCCTGCGCACAGCTGGATGATCTGCAATGTGCTTATGCATCCTTACAGGGTTTTCTCAAGGGTTCTAACGATAGTGCGGTAAACGTATATGCATGCTTTGACAATGAGGAGGTCGGATCCGTGACGAAACAAGGTGCGGCATCCACCATGCTTTATGATACATTGTGGAGAGTAAACCATAGCCTTGGCAAAACACAGGAAACGTATTTCCGGGCAGTTGCAAACAGTTTTATGATCAGCTGTGACAATGCCCATGCAGTACATCCGAATTTTACAGAAAAAACCGATGAAAACAATTGTGTCTATATGAATCAGGGCATCGTTGTAAAATCCAATGCAGGACAAAAATATACCAGTGATGCACTCAGCATAGCCAGATTCCGGAATATTTGCGAGAAAGCTAACGTACCGGTTCAGTTTTTTTCCAATCGTTCGGACATGGCAGGCGGAAGTACTTTAGGAAACATTGCCATGACACATGTATCCATGAGTTCGGTAGATATCGGGCTGCCGCAGCTTGCAATGCATTCCAGTTATGAAACCGCCGGAGTGAAAGATACCGTATATTTGATAAAGGCTGCCGAGGTTTTCTATAAGGAAGGATATTGAAAGCTTTATTCAGGTGGATCGCATCTATACGACAAACCCGAGTTTTTCAAATAGATCAGAAGGGATTCAGGGAGTATATAAAGTTCAAGGGGAATATTTATTAATATGGATAAAAGAATCACATATCATGAACAGACAGATATCGATAATACGCTGAAGCTTCGGGAAGTTTTAAAGACATTGCCGCCTTTTTGCAAAGACTTCTTCCGGGCTATAGATGCCACGACAACAACAAAGACGCGCATTTCTTATGCTTATGATATTCGTATTTTTTTTCAGTTTCTTCTTGACGAGAATCCTGCATTCCGGAATAAAACCATGATGGATTTTACTGTGGATGTATTAGATCAGCTGAGGGCTCTGGATATCGAGGAATACCAGGAATACCTGAAGGTTTATGCCAAAGGCGACAATAAATATGAAACAAATGGTGAACGTGGCTTAAAACGCAAAATTTCGGCTCTGAGAAGCTTCTATGCATACTATTACAAACGTGAAATGATCTCAACCAATCCCACAGTACTTGTGGAAATGCCGAAGGTACATCAGAAAAGCATTATTCGTCTGGATGCGGATGAAACTGCTATGCTTCTGGACCTGATCGAGCATGGAGGGGATCATCTTACCGGTCAGAAACGAATGTATTATGAAAAAACAAAAGAACGTGATCTTGCTCTGGTAACGCTGCTGCTTGGTACCGGCATTCGTGTATCGGAATGTGTAGGTCTGGATATTGAAGATCTGGATTTCAAAAATAACGGAATCAAGGTAACCCGAAAAGGTGGAAATGAAATGGTTGTATATTTCGGCGAAGAGGTGGAGAAAGCTTTAAAGAAGTATCTTGAAGTGCGGGCAGGTATTACTCCTCTGGCAGGACACGAACATGCACTCTTCTATTCTACGCAGCGCCGTCGAATGGGGGTACAAGCCGTGGAGAATCTTGTTAAAAAGTATTCCCAACAGATCACAACGACCAAAAAAATAACGCCGCATAAACTCAGAAGTACATATGGCACTGCATTGTATCAGGAAACCGGAGATATTTACCTTGTGGCGGATGTGCTGGGACATAAAGATGTGAATACCACTAAGAAGCATTATGCGGCCCTGGATGATGCCCGAAGACGGCAGGCTGCTGCAGCGGTAAGGCTTCGTGAGGATTGATCGGACATACGGAAAAAGGAGCAGCTGTTTCGCTGCTCCTTTTTTTCGACACTTTTTTCGAAATGATGGATCATATTATTTTATGCACGGCTACACGTTGGCCTGGGGTGTTCTTGGCCTTCCAGCGGGCATTGTTCGCAAACCGAAGTAATTCCCCTACCTCCACATCCTTATTATCCTCAATTGCAATTCCGATATTTACATCCGAATTCTTGTCTGTATTCTCATAAAGATGCTTTCGATGATCCAGCAGTGCAAGAATCTCGTTTGCCTTTTTCAATGCAAAGCTTTCACTATACGCTTCCGGAAGAAAAATAATAAATCCTTCCCGTCCAAATCTTCCAATGATATCCGTTTCCCGGAACAATTCACAGATCGCTTTCGTTACCGCCTGAAGCAGCTTTTCGGTCATCTCATTACCGACTTCAGAACTCAGGTCATCCAGATCTTCGATGCCCAGCATAAACATGGTACCACTTTTGTAATCATCCAGCTGTTTGGAAATAAACTCTTTTAAGGCATGGTAAGTCAGAAGGCGTGTTGTGGAATCGTACAGACTTGTATTTTCTTCCGGCGTAACAGGCGCAAGATAATCATTTACCTCTTCTACCCTTCCAACAACACGGAAAACATCACCTTCGCTGTTGGCAATGCTGCGATAATATGCCTTGTACCAGCGGAATTTGGTGTCATGTATTTTGGCCCGGAAATCAAAACTGCCGCTGGAGGCCAGCTTTGTAGCTTTGCTGATTTCTGCATTAAACAATCGCACAGAATGTGGGGAAAGCCATTCCGGAACTTCTCCGCTGTTGATAAAACCATTCTCTATAATGGTCTGCATTTCGTTTTCATTGCTCAGGTTTGCGATCAGCCGATCCGTCAACACATCATAATCATAGATCAATGTGCCTGGTATGGAGGAGATAGCCTGTACTTTCAGGAAGGCGTTCAGACTCTCTGTTATATCATCTGCCAGGCAAAAAAGAAGGTCTTCCCCGCCATTATGGGAAACATGCCGCAAGGTGATCCGAAAGAGTTTTCCGGTATCGGAATTGCTGATCTGGCAGACACCGACTCCTTTGTCGATTGCTGCATTTACAGCCTTCATATAAGATGGTAGGTATTCATCGGGCATGGCTTCCAGCAGGTTAATGCTCAACAGTTTTTTATCTCTGCGGGGATAATCGAAAACCTTATAAAAAGCATCGTTAATAATAACCGGATAGAGCGATTTTCCATTGTATACCATGAAAAGTGCGGCACCGATACATTCGTCAAACACAAAGTTGTTCTTATTTTTTCCCCATTTGAGAATCAGTCCTGTCGTATCCTGTGGATCGTATTTTCTGATCAGACCCCGAATCCTGGGAGTCAGTGTCTCATCCAGAAGGCCGACGATCCAGTAATCATCTACATCATAGGAACAAATTCTCACCATATCGTGGGAACTGACATCGGAAGTCACGACCATAATACCGGTCTCCTTTGACAAACCGGAATGATATATATCTTCCACAAGCTGTTCTCCTTGCAGTTCCTTCTGATCAATATCTATGATGATCATGGAGAAAGGAACCTCTTTATTGATGCGAATCGATTCAAGAGCGTCCTCATATGATTTTACAATATAGATGTTGTAATCGGAACTTAAGGCATCTTTGATTTTGGTATATATATCATGAATTGATTCTACAACTAGTATTTTCAACATTGGTAGTCTCTCTTTTCTTTTTATTTATGAAACATCGTGGGAAATGTGTTTTGATACTGCAATCATTTATATAGAGACTCATTATAGCATATCTTTACATTAAAAGAAACACAATATTATCAGATGCCGGTTTTCATTTTCAGAAAGAACAAAAGCAGGACTGCATGCAGTATCAAAGCTGCCGGTACAGCAACGAGGAATTTCCACTTTTTCGTTTTGTGATGAAAGTGTTTCATTCCAATCAGACCGCCTATGCTTCCGCCCAGAAATACGAACAATAGCAGTGTTGCCTCCGAAATCCGCCATTTCCCGGCGCGGGCTCTCTTTTTATCACTGCCAAATAAAAGAAAAGTAAAGATATTGAGCACACTGAAATACAGAGGCAAAAAGAATACGGGGTTAAATATACGAGGCATAAAACGGATCCCCTTTCATGAATACTTAGTTAGCAGAATCGAATCCGGTTTTTAAATTTCATACGGTCTAAAGCCGTTCCCAGGAGCAGATATACGATCATGCTGCCGATCGACTGAATTGCATTGGCGATGATCGAAGTAATTGCAGCAGCCTGGAAGCCGTATAAAATCCCCTCCATGATATAATAACCGATTCCGGTAATAAAAAAGGCTGTTATACAGGCGAATGCATTCTGCCGGCAGATGAAACGGTTCGTTTTAAAAGTAAATGGAATACAGAGCAACGGTTTGATAAGAAGCGTTGCGGGCAGCCATACCGGAGCAGTCAGAAGATCTGCCATTCCGCCTCCGATTGCCGCAGCAAGACATGCATAGGGGGGAGGAAGGACGGAGGCTGCCAGATAGATCAGAGCGTCTCCCATATGGATATACGCGCCATTCACGCCAATTGGTATATGACCGACATAAGCAGTCAATATGGTTATGATTCCTGCAAACATCGCACAGGTTGTCATTCGATAAGTGACATGCGAATTCAGGTCCGTTTTTGCCGTTCTTTTTGTTGTGTTCAGATATTCTGCCATTTTATTTATGATTCCCTTAAACTTAAATGATTTCATCATAAAGAAGATGTAAATAATGTTCGAAGCATATTCCTTCATTTCGAGGGGTTCCTTCTGCTATTGTTTCTGCAATTGCTTTTGACAAAAAGGGAATTGCTGTTTCAACACATTTCTTCAGCGTATAACCCTTCGTCAGACCTGCAGCCAGGACAGAAGAAAACAAATCTCCGGTACCGGAATAGCTGCCTCCATATTTTGGACTGTTGATCCAATAAGAAATTCCCTGTTCAAAAACCAGATTCCCGATTTGTTTGCCGGGAAGAGCAATCCCCGTAATGACCATGCAATTGATGGAATAGGCTTTCTGAATAGTATATCCTAATAATTCTATTTCGCATAAATATTCTTTTTCTGACAAATGCTGAAGCTTTTGCCACTGTTTCTTCATATAAGATTTATCTCCTGTCAGCAACAAAGCTTCGGTGAGATTAGGTGTAATCAGATTTGCTTTTTGGATCAGATGACACATCTGTAAACGCAGCTCCTCATGATACATGTCATACGTTTCACCTTCATCACCAAGAACGGGATCACATACGATTATCGTCTTATCATCGGAAAACAGAGATATCATACGCTGCACTTTCTCAAACTGCATAACATTGGCCAGGTATCCTGTATAGATCCCATCCGGTTTGAAATTCAGCCTTTGCCACTCGTCTATAATGCGATCCATCCGATTGGTATAATCATCCAGAAAATAAGTTTCATAATCTGTCTGATTGCTTAGAATCGCTGTTGGAAGAGGACATGCCTGTACTCCCATTGCAGAGATGACAGGAATGGCAGCTGTTAAGGAACACTTACCCATACCGGATAAATCATTTACAATCGCAATTTTTTTCAATTTCCGTTCCATCTCCTTCGATTTACATTAAGGTATCATATAATTGTCATTTAAAAAATACACAAAGTAAACAAAAATAAAATATACAAATGCAGAAAAATAAGACATTCCCATGAAGGAATGTCTTATGGATAATATACAGATAAATATTAACGCATTATTTCGGCGGCGTTACATACAAAAGGGGATTCAGATGAACACCGTTGATTTTGATTTCAAGATGAAGGTGGGGACCTGTTGAATTACCGGTACTGCCAACATAGCCAATGACCTGTCCTTTGCGCACTTTGGCACCTACCTTCAGATTTTTCGCGAATTTCGATTGATGCATATAACCGGAGTAAGCATTATTGCCATGGTAGATGACCGTGTAATTGCCGCCTCCACCACTCTGATCCGGGGTTTGAATCGAGTATACAACACCGGATCTTATCGCATAGATCGGAGCTCCTGTGGGTGCTGCAATATCCAATCCTTTGTGGTTGGTGGAACCAATACCTCCCGGAGATTCACGATACCCGAAATAACTGCTGATCTGATTGTGTTTTGTCTGCAGCGGCCATATATTCTTTGTCTTGGAATACACTGTATCGTAGACACCATTCTGATCAACATAGTGGCTGTTATCGATCCAGTAGTCTTTTACCAGGATACCGGTCTTCAGATGAAAGAAATATTCCTTATCTCCTTCCTTCTGCCATCCGGTCTGCATTTTAAAGGTTTCTTTACTGAAATAATAAGAATTCCCGTCCGGCAATGTCACAAGGCCGCTGGCGAGATAGCCTTTATTGGTGGCATAATATTTATCGTTTCCGCTTTGAATCCATGTATTACGATAATTGATACCACTTTTGGTAAAGACGTACAGCTTTCCTTTGGATTTTACTTTTCCGGTAACACAGGCACCCGTTTTCGGGCTCAGATAATAATACTTATTTTTGGATTTGAGCCATCCGGTATACATTTCATAGTTTTTCGGATTCAGGTAGTATTTTTTACCATCAAGAACGAAAATACCCTTCACAAAACGTCCGTCTGAACCGGCACGATATACTTTATTGTTAAGCTTATACCATGTATTTTTGGCAATGACGCCTGTTGTGGGATCGGAACCATATTGGTATCCGTCCACGGTGAAAATTCCTTTTACAACTTTTCCTTTATCATTCACGTAATAGGTCTTGCCGTTTTTCTCAACAAATTCGTTGCGGTATTTTGAAGCTGCATGTACCGGATTTGGCTTAAGAGAAAAAGCCAGGAAACATAGGCACAGCATTGTCAGTATCATCGTATAAAGTTTTTTTCTATTCATAGCAGATTCTTCTTTCGTCATACAATTTCTTTCTATAAGATGTGTTCGTCCAGCATAATCGTAAAGGGTCCGTCATTTTCCAACGAAACCTTCATATCTGCGCCAAATATGCCTTGTTGTACATTCCCCACGTGTTCTTTTGCTTTGGCAATAATGTACTCATACAACTCTTCTGCCATCCGGGGGTTTCCCGCATCCGAAAAACCGGGCCGGTTTCCTTTTTTGCAATTCGCATAAAGTGTAAACTGGGAGATCAAAAGGAGTTCCCCCTTCACATCCGACAAAGAAAGGTTCGTTTTACCGTTATCATCTTCAAAAATACGAAGACCAAGGAGCTTTTTTAAGTACTTATCTGCAAGCTGTTTATCGTCTGATTCACAAACGCCGATAAAAACAAGAAGACCTTTCCCAATGGCACCAACAGCCTTGCCGTCCACACGAACTTCTGCCTGATTTACACGCTGGATCAGAAAGCGCAACTTATTCACCTCTTTTACTGTCTGTTTCGATAATATCTTTTATCTCTTTTTTGATGTCTCTTGCCAGTTCTGCACTTTTCTTTCGCAGGGAAGTTCCTTTATCAGCAAGAAAACCCTTATATTTTACAGAATTCTGCTTGTATTTTGTAACAAGCATATCCCTTTTCTGTTCACGCGTTATGTCCTCAGATTTTTTCTGGAGATGTATGATTTCTTTTGTTTCGTGATCGATACAGTCGATGCCGTAATAGGAATTCATATCTTCCGGCATATCGTGTTTTTTCAAAGCATCCTTGATAAAATACCAGATCATTGCATAAACCACGGCACAAACCGGTACACCTACGATCATGCCGGGGATACCGAACATTCCGCTTCCCACAAGGATTGCAACGATAACCATGAAGCTGGACAAACCGGTACTGTCTCCCAGAATCTTGGGACCCAGCACATTTCCGTCAAATTGCTGCAGGATCAGAATAAAGATTATAAAATAGAGACATTGAATCGGATTTACCAGCAAAATCAGAAAGGCGGAAGGTATCGCACCCAGGTAAGGACCGAAGAACGGGATAATGTTTGTGACCCCGATCACAACACTGATCAGCAATGTGTAAGGCATACCCAGAATCGTGATTCCAATGTAGCATAATACACCAATGATTGCGGAATCCAGCAGCTTTCCGGTTATGAAGCCGCTGAAAGACCGGTCCATGAATCTTGTGGCTTTGATCAGAACATTTGTCCATTTCGCAGGCAAGACCGCATAAGCGATCATTTTGCTTCTGGCAATAAAAATTTCTTTATCTACAAGTATGTAGATGGAAACGATAGAACCTATGAGGAAGTTCTTCAGAAATACAACTACGTCAAACACACCTGCAGAAAAATTCTTCACCATGTCCTGCATCTGCGGCAGCAGATTTGTAGTCAGGTAGTTCTGGAACTGTGCGGAAGCATCGTTTAAAACCTGCATGGTTTTATCATTGAATTTCCATCCCTTCTTACGAATCAACGTATCCAGCCATTCTTCCGTTGCATTTGCATACTTCGGAAAATTATAGACCAGAGAGGTAACACTCTGAATCAGCTGCGGCAATAACAGCATAACCAGAGCATAAATCAATATGAACATCAAAATAATAGCCAGAAGTACACACACCCATCGGATAACTTTCCGGCCTCTTTTTCGGAAGGCGATATTTTTCTTATTAAAATAAGACAAGATGATCTTATGCTCCATAAAGTTCACAAAGGAACTTAATACATAAGCAATCACTGCCCCATATATAATTGGTGCAAGAATCGTGAAAATCCGATTAATACCATCCAGAAGAGAGCCCATATGGAAAATTCCATAATAGAACAGCATACTGGCTGCAACCACAGCAAAGGCGGTTACTCCCCAATGCAGGTATTTATTATCCCAACGATATTTCATAGTACGTTTTCCTTTATTGCAGCTCATCGAATATTTGAACTGCCTGTATAATCGTTTTTACAGCACCTTCTACACCGAGTCTGCTGCTGTCGACGCAAAGTGTATAACCGGCTGCCTCTCCCCATTTCTTATTTGTATAATAATTATAATAGCTGGAGCGGCTTTTATCCGCTTTTAAAATGCTGTCTTTTGCTTCCTTAGGTGAAATATTATACTTATCAACAATACGTCCGATACGCCATTCCATATCTGCGTGAACAAACACATTGAAGCAGTTTTTGTTATCTACAAGTGCATAATCAGAACAACGCCCTACCATAACGCAAGGACCTTCCGCAGCCAGCTTCTTGATTGCTTCAAACTGCGCAAGAAACACCTTATGATTAATGGGCATGCCCCCAAAAGCACCGGACGAATAACCCAGGGAATGCGAATCCATAACAAGGGAAAACAGGAAGCTGTTTGTTGGTTTTTCGTCATGATTCTCAAACAGTTCTCTGCAGATTCCACTGTCATTTGACGCATGTTCAAGCAATTCTTTATCATAGCATTTGATTCCGAAATATCTGGCTACTTCCTGACCGATCTGTCTTCCGCCGCTGCCGAACTCCCGGCCTATTGTAATTACGGTATTCGTATTCTGCATAGTACACCCCTCCAGACATAGCTTAAATATTACGAATGATCAGTTTCCTTTTATTGTTCATTATAACGCAATTCGAAATAATAACCAACTATTTTCGCAATAGATTCAGCAGTTTTTCAAAATACTCCGGCAACGGTGCCTGAAATTCCATGTACTCTCCCGTTGCCGGATGGACAAATCCAAGAACCATTGCATGCAATGTCTGTCCTTGCAAATGATATGGATTCTTGCCGGAACCATATATCTCATCTCCCAGCAGAGGGTGTCCTTTGCCGGTCATGTGCACACGGATCTGGTGCGTGCGTCCCGTTTCCAGACGACATTCCACATATGTGGCATTCTGAAATCGTTCCAGTACTGTAAAATGTGTAACGGCATCTTTGCCGTTTTTATAGTTGATCGCCATTTTTTTTCGATCCGTTGGGTGACGGCCGATGGGACCTTCGATGGTGCCTTCCTCCTCTTTTATGACTCCGCTGACGACTGCCCTGTACCGACGCTTTATGGTGTGTTCTTTCAGCTGCCCTGCAAGGTTACGGTGTGCAGAATCCGTCTTGCAGATCATCAATGCTCCGGTAGTATCCTTATCGATGCGATGCACGATACCAGGGCGCATAACACCGTTGATTCCGGATAAATGATTTCTGCAGTGGTACATTACCCCATTAACCAATGTGCCGGAATAATGACCGGCGCTTGGGTGAACCACCATTCCTTTCGGCTTATTTACCACCAATACCTCGTCATCTTCATAGAGTATATCCAAGGGAAGAGCTTCCGGAAGGATGTCCGGGATGATCATTTCCGGAACGATCATCTGAATCCGGTCCTCTCCCCGAACCTTGTAATTTGCTTTGATCGCTTTGTCATTTACTTTGATTTGAGAATCTCTGATCAGCTTCTGGATAAAGGATCTGGAAAATTCTTCGCTTTGAAGCGAAAGGTATTTATCGATTCTTAAATCGGAATCTTCCATTGAAACATCATAACAGATTATTTTTTCCGGCATGCCTTCTTCCTCTCTGGTTACCTGCTATTTTCTTTTTCTGCTTTCTCTGTTGATTAAAAAATCAAAATCTTCTTCCTTATAGTAAAACAACAGAAGAAGTGTAAGAACGATTCCTGAACAGACTACAAAGATGTCTGCTATATTAAAAACCGGGAAATCGATGCAGGATATATAAATGAAGTCAATCACATATCCCCGGAAGCAACGATCAATAAGATTTCCGCATGCGCCTGCGGCAAGTACCAGAAGAGAAACCCGGAAATAACGGTAATAATTCGTGGAGGGAACCTTCAGATAAACCAGGCAGAAGAGGAAAAGTAAAATGAAACATACCACAGCAAAGAAGAAAGTTTTACCCTGTAACAAACCAAAGGCAATGCCTTTGTTTTCGGGATATAAGTAATACAATTCCAATATATCCGGAATAAGAGTGACGGGAAGCTTCTGTTTCAGATGTATGCCCGCCAGTATTTTCGTTATCTGATCAATACTCACCAGGGATGCAGCAAAAAATAATGCAGTCAGAAATCTTCCTGCATATTTATTCCTATCAGCATTCATTTACAATCACTCCCATTATCTGTTTTAACTCGCTATTATTCATAACGCAATAAACGAACGCCGGTTCGTCCTTTTTTGGTCTGATGCGTTGTGCCATCATAGAGAAAGCGTCCTTTGTGCCGTACGGAAATAATGTCTCCCGGTTTTGGGACATATCCATTCGAAAGAACCTGTTTCCCGTTTACAAATACCAGACCGCCTTCGATATTGCTTACCATGCTGCTGCGGGAGGACTGGAATGCCAGCGCGATCAGGCTGTCTAACCGTACGGAAGAGCAGGTTCCGGTGACCGGAATCAAATTTGGTTCCGGAAGCGAGGCAATGTCTGATACTTCCGTGACAGTGACATAGGTGTGTTTTACCTTTGCCAGGTTATCTATGACGAAGGAACAGATTTTATTCTGCGCAAATACCCAGCAGCATTTCTCTTTTACAATAATATCCCCCAGTACGCTTCGTTCGATGCCAAGATGCAGCAAGGCTCCAAGAAAATCACGATGTGTCAGTTCTTCGGAAAACTTCAGGGATTTTGCCTCGATGTAAAGGCAGGTGATGGGATAATTCCACGTAAAATTAAGAGCATCAGAATGAAACGCAGCCATCTGACGCTCTGCATGTTGGTATCCACCAGAAAACTCCGTACGTATTCCCTGCGTGCAAAGTTCCATGGTGCGTATTGTATTTTGTTCATCTAAACTCAGAAAATCCGTGAAAGTTACAATATCCCTTTGATAGGCAATACTGGAAAGCTCACGGACTCTCTTTAATATAAATTCATTTTTATCCATTCTGATCAATAACCTGTTTTCACAGATGGCATAACCCCACCCAGAATATTCGTAAAATCTCCTGTAATATCCACATTGGAAGGAACAAGAATAAAAATATAACTGGATACTTTCTGGAGACTTCCCCCAAGAGAGTAACAGGAGCCGCATGTAAAATCAATGATCCTCTGCGCCAGTTCCATATCAATGCCTTCCAAATTCAGGATTACGGTCGAATTATCCTTAAGGGAATCTGCTATTTCGCTGGTATCTTCCATGGAGGATGGCTTGATCACGCACACTTCCATAGAGGATCCTGATGCAGACCGCTTGCTGCTGCGCATAGGAGTGATTTTGGAAGAAATAGGTGCTTTTGCGGTCGTTTTATCCGCCTTGATTGTCCTGTCTTCTTTCGCATAAACTGTCTGTTTGGAAGAATTGCTCTTTGCTGTTTTTGCATTCAGCTTATCGGATGGTTCATATAAATCCTGTTCGAGATAATCATCATCCGAATCAGAATTCTTCTTTCTGGAAAACTTATCGAAAAATTTCCTCTTCGGTTTATCCTCATAATCATCGTCGAGAAAATCATCTTCATCATCCATGTATTCGTCATCAAGATAATCATCATCATAGTCATCGTTTAATTTAATAGCATCTAAAAAGCGATCTAAAACACTCATACCTATCTCCCACCTTTATATAGAATAATTGCGCTCACCAAAGATTCCGGTACCTACCCGTACCATAGTGGCACCTTCGGTAATAGCAACCTCATAATCATTTGTCATACCCATGCTAAGGACATTCATACTGACATTATTATGGTTTTTCGCCTTAATGTCAACACTTAATTTATTTAATTGTCGAAAACCGCCTCTGTTTTCTTCCGGATCATCTACATATGGAGCAATGGTCATCAACCCGCAAATGTGTATGTGCGGAAAATCTTTGACGGTTTCCACGAAGGGCATAACCTCTTCCACAGGGAGTCCGAACTTTGTTTCCTCTTCTGCAACATTCACTTCTAAAAGAACCGGCATTACAATGTTTTTTCTGGCAGCCTCCTGTTCGATAGTTTCAGCCAATCGAAGGGAATCAACAGAATGAATCATTGCAACCTTATCAATGATATATCGTACTTTGTTTCGCTGCAGATGTCCGATCATGTGCCACTGTACATCGGCAGGCATCTGATCATGTTTTTCCAGTATCTCCTGCACTTTGTTTTCCCCAAAAACACGGCATCCGGCTTCATAAGCTTCCATGAGCATCGTTACAGGCTTTGTTTTACTGACAGCAATCAATATCACATCTGATTGGGAACGTTCTCCTTTATCACAAGCTGTTTTGATTTTCGTTTGTACTTCCTGAATATTATCTGAGATCATGTGAATACTCCTTATAGAAGATTAATATAAGATATCCTGCTCTTTTACTTCGTCCGCATTTCGAACAATGTGATCGTATCGAACCAGTCCGAATTTTGTGCTTTTTGATACAATTGCGTATTCTTCGTTCTGATCCAGGATGGAAATCCGGCGAAATACGGCATAGCCTTGATTAATACAATAGACACCTTCCAATACGGCAGTTTCCCCAATGATAAACTTGGATTTTTCATCGCCGGTGACAAGGCCATCCCCTTCTTTAAAAGCAGATTTATCCACATAATAAAAGGTTTCCTTAACGGCAGCGCTATCCATAGTAGCCCCTTTTGTGACCTCTTCAACTTCTGCATAAATGGTTGGGGAGACAAAAACGGTGGCTTTCTGGCCGTCTTTGGATTTGGTTGAAATCTTGAATCCGGTTTGCTGGCTTTCTTCTTCTTTGATCAGATACTTCTCAGGAATGGTATAGAACTCTTTTGTTACGATGGAAGACAATGGGATCTTCAATCCGGATATCGTATTGGTAACAAGCTCTATTTCAAGAAAACGATCGGAAGCATAGCGCACCAGTCCTTTGTTAAACCCGAGTTTTCCGAATTTTTTTCCTTCAATTTCAATAATCTCAAAATCTCCGCTCTGTGTCATTTCATCTTTCAGAAATTTCACGCGCACAGAGCTGCGGTCGGCAAGTTTTACAGCCTGCTTATCACTTAACGGAATGATGAGATTCCAACGCTCATCGGTTACCAGCTTATAAATATCCTGATTGGCTTTGACACGTTCCAATGTTTTCAGATCGGTTTCGTGATAAGAATTCTGATCAAAATCGTCTAACGTAATATTCTCTAACGTGATACCTTCGTATTCATCTCTGGCATATAAAACAACTCCATCTGTGAAAGCTTTTGACAAAGTCTGATTTCCCAATGTCACAGTTTCCGCCTGGTTGTTATACACGCCGCTGGTGATCGGGTTCCCGTTTTCATCCGTACCGGAAACCGGCTCTGTCTCAAAGTCGGCCGTTACACCGGCATATTGCAGAATATTCCCTTCCAGCTCATATTTGAAGCTATAGGTTTTATTGAATTTACTCGGGTTGAAGCCTTTTGAAAAATTCATCATATCGATCCGGACCTTTGAAAGGTTTTCCGGTGTCAGTTTCGTCTGCACTTCCGGTGTCTGCGTACTGCTGATTCCGTAGACAACGCCATTTGCATTGATCTTATCCCCTTCTCTTGCGTAATAGGTAAGATAACCGTTCGAATCTGCTTTTACAATGGTTTCCTCCCGCAATGCAAGGCCTGTATACGTCTCGTTGCTGGACAAAGGACCTACCGTCACCTGGTAAGATTCAATATGGGCGGATGTCAGATACAAAAAGGCACTGAAAATCATGTATAAAAACAGAATACCAAAGATTATGGTACCAATATTCAAACTGAATAATTTACGAAATCTTTCGAAAAAGTCAGCGATCCGAAAGTGATTCTTCTTCTTTTTTGCCAATCAAATGCCTCCTTTTCAATTGAAAGCTATACGTGATCCGCAATCAAACATCCATTTATTATACCAGTTTTCAATTATAAAAACAAGCAATATGTTATCGAACATACTTTCCGAATATCTGTTTGCTTTTTGCCGCTCTCTATGTTACTATATTTGAAAGGGCTTACAAGGAGGTTTTCTATGGAATACGGACGTATCAGCAAAAAACAGCAGGAAATACTCGAATATATCAAAAATGAAATTCTGAACCGCGGGTTTCCGCCTGCAGTTCGTGAAATATGTGAAGCTGTAAATCTAAAATCCACTTCATCCGTTCATGCACACCTGGAAGCGCTGGAAAAAAACGGATATATACGAAGAGATGCTACCAAACCACGGGCAATTGAGATTATAGATGATAATTTTAATCTTGTCCGCCGAGAAGTTGTGAATGTACCTTTGATTGGAACAGTGGCAGCCGGACAGCCGATCCTGGCTGTTGAAAATATTGAGAATTACTTTCCGGTTCCGGCAGAGTTTATGCCGAACCAGCAAAGCTTTATGCTGAAAGTAAAAGGGGACAGTATGATCAACGTTGGCATCTTTGATGGAGATCAGGTCCTTGTAAAGCAGCAGGCGACTGCATACGACGGAGACATCGTTGTTGCATTGGTGGAAGATGCTGCAACGGTAAAAACCTTTTATAAGGAGAAAGGTTATTATCGTCTCCAGCCTGAAAATGATACGATGGACCCGATCATCGTACATGGGAATCTTCAGATTTTAGGGAAAGTGTTTGGCGTTTTCCGTTTTTATAACTGATAGTTGTCTTTCAATGACGAAAATTATGGTTTACTTGAAGCGAAAAAGCTGCTGCAGGATCCGGCACAGATCAACTGCAGCAGCTTTTGACATTCTTTGCTTATACGGTTATTCTTCTTCCTGATTCAGGAATTCGGAGATCTCCACTGCTTTTCCGTCTCTCCAGATTCGCTCAAGATCATAGAACAGACGATTCTCTTCTTCGAAGATATGGATGATCACATCACCATAATCCATAAGAATCCAATTGGAATTCCGTCCGCCTTCTACCTGTTTTGCTTCGTAACCGGCTTTTCCAAGTACTTCATCAACATTGTCCATCATTGCCTGGACCTGGTTTTCATTGGAGCCGCTGGCAATTACAAAATAGTCAGCGATTACAGATACATCGTGAATGTCGATCACTTTGATATCTTTTCCTTTTTTGTCATCGAGTGCCTTACATGCCAGTTTTGCCATTTCCAATTCTCTTGTCATAGTATCCTCCTATTCTATCCCTGCGTTACGCTCAACATGTAGATCTTTGTAGTAAACGAAAGCATCCCGTGTTGCAGAATCAATATCTTTCGGGTTTTCCTCGAGATAAATCAACGTGTCCTTTAAGATTTCGTACATACATTCATCTAGATTCTGAAATGCAAGCTTCCGGATCAGTTCCAGATTCGGGGCTTTGTTTCTCATGGGTTCAATATAGTCCGCAATGTATACAATTTTTTCCAGCGAGGTCATATTGGCTTTTCCGGTAGTATGATACGTGATCGCCGATAATATCTCCGGATCTGTAACAGCATACTTATCTTTTGCAATGCTGGCACCAAGCTTTGCATGCAGCAGAAAAGGATGTGATGCTTCGAATTCTGTAACAGGTATCTTATATTGCTTGCATAATTTGAATTTCTTTTTATTAGGTACGCATTTCGCACAGTCGTGAAGAAGTCCTGCGATCTGTGCATCCTCAAGATTCACATTATGAACCATAGCAAGGGAGGTACAGGTAAACATCACTCCTAATGTATGCTGATATCTCTCTGCATCAAGATATTTTGAGAGTTTTTTTTCGATTTTCATAAAGTCATAGCTGCCCATAATTAACCTCTGTATATCTTATTATCGTATATGTATGCAGCTACAGAATCCGGAACATAATAACGAATACTTTGATCCTTTACGATCCAATCCCGCAGCATGTGACTGGACACATCCATATTCATGGTATCTAAGCGAATAATGTTGCAGTTATATTTTTTCCTCAGCCTGGCGATCTCTGCATTCAAAGTTTCGGAAGATATGTGATTCCTGGTGGCGGCAACCAAAGTACAGGCTGAACTGATTCTTGCGGGTTCTTTCCAGCCGTCAAAATCAAAGAGGGAATCTGCTCCTATTATAAAATAGTACTCTTCATCAGGGTGGTCTGTCTTCAGATGCTCTAATGTACGATAGGTATAAGTATAACCCTGATCGTGCATTTCAATTAATGATAATCTGAAATGAGGATTATCCGAAATTGCAAGGCGTACCATCTCGGAGCGCTGTTCATCAGAAGCACATCCATTGCGGACAGGCTTATGGGGAGGATTTCCGGAAGGCATAAACCACACCTCGTCTAATCCCAGCTGTTCATAGGCTTTTTCTCCCAAAATCAGGTGCCCGATATGGATCGGATCAAAAGTGCCTCCCATGATTCCGATCTTTCGTTTCTCATTTGGGCAGGATAATTCTTTTTTTATCATCTTTTCCCTCACGATAAAGTACGATTTTACGTCCAATTACCTGAACCACCTGCGAATGAGTGCGTTCTGCCAGTATTTCGGCCATTTGTCGCGCGTCATCTGCGCAGTTCTGGAGTACGTTGATCTTAATCAGTTCTCTGGCGACCAATGCTTCTTCAACAGCGGCGGTATTTTCCGGCGTTACACTGCTTTTTCCAAGCTGGAGGACCGGCTCCATATTCATGGCCAGCCCTTTTAAATATGCCCTTTGTTTGCTTGTCATATACATCTCCTATTTTACATGATTTATTTGAAATAGTCAAAATCAAAACCGTACATACGAACCGTATCACCTTCCTGAATGCCTGCTTTTTCCAGCTCTTCCAGGATGCCGCTCTCCTTCAGGAATTTTTGGAAGAAAGCGAATCCTTTTTCGGAGTCCAGGTTCGTATAGCCTAACATTTTCTCGATTTTTGGACCTTCCACAATATAGATTGAAGGGTCGTTTTCCTCTTTTTCTACCGTATAAGGAAGGTTTTCACGAATCAGCATTTCTTCCGGGAAGAATTCCTGCTGGAAATGGATCTCCTCAAGCGGACATTGATCCAGCATGTTTTTGACCTGCAGGAGAAGCTCCCGAAGACCCTTTCCGGTAACCGCAGAAATGGGATAAACCTGGATCCCCCGGGGTTCGAACTCTTCCCGCAGCAGTTCGACGGGGTCTTTTTCCTTTGAATCATCCTCATAAATACAATCGATCTTATTGGCTGCTATGATCATGGGACGACTCGCGATCATCGGATTGTAAGCTTCCAGTTCTTTATTGATTTTATATATATCCTCTATGGGGTTTCTGCCTTCTGTGGAAGCGGCATCTACAATATGGATCATCACACGGGTCCGTTCGATATGGCGAAGGAATTCATGACCCAGTCCCGCACCTTCGGATGCCCCTTCGATCAATCCGGGAATATCTGCAATGACAAATCCCCCGTTTTCTGTGTCTACTACACCAAGGTTTGGCTGCAATGTCGTAAAATGATAATTTGCGATCTTTGGCTGAGCATTGGTCACTCTGGAAAGAAAGGTGGATTTACCGACGTTTGGAAAACCGACAAGCCCTACGTCGGCGATCACTTTTAATTCAAGCAGTACTTCCAGCTCCTGTGCCGGCTGACCGGGCTGTGCATATTTTGGAACCTGCATGGTAGCTGTGGCATAATTCATATTCCCTTTACCGCCCCGGCCTCCTCGAAGGACAGTCTGCCGGACATTGTCTCCGGACATATCCGCTATGACTTTCCTGCTTTCGGCATCCAGGATCACGGTACCTTCCGGCACCTTCAGAATGATATCTTCGCCGTCCTTTCCGTGACATCTTCTTTTTCCACCGGATTCACCGTCCTGTGCTCTGAATTTTCGCTTATGGCGATATTCGCCTAATGTATTCTGTCCTTTATCGACTTCAAAAATGACATCTCCGCCGCGGCCGCCGTCTCCACCGTCCGGTCCGCCGGCAGCAACATACAGTTCACGGCGAAAGCTGACATGTCCGTCCCCGCCCTTTCCGGAACGGATGATAATCTTTGCTCTGTCTGCAAACATATTTTCTACACCTCTGTATTCTATAAGAAAAGGCTTCAAACCATATCGATTTGAAGCCCTGTCCGACCAGATTACTCTGCCTCTACCGGAACGATAGAAACCTGTTTCTTATCGCGTCCTTTTCTGGTAAATCTTACAACACCATCTGTCAGTGCGAATAAAGTATAATCTCTTCCGCATCCAACATTATCACCTGCATGAATTTTTGTTCCACGCTGTCTGTAAAGAATGTTACCAGCCTTAACGAACTGTCCGTCTGCTCTCTTCGCGCCCAATCTCTTAGATTCGGAATCACGACCGTTCTTTGTAGAACCAACACCCTTTTTATGTGCAAATAACTGAAGGTTCATTTTCATCATTGTTGTTACACCTCCTTGACTGTTACTGTCAAATATCGATTGTTATAATCTTCTTGAATTGTTGTCAGCCCAAATACAAGTGAATCTATCAAAAGCTTTCCTTTTTCAGAAAGGTTGTCAGGAAATGCAATGGAAACAAATCCATCCGCTTCCTTTACAAGGAGCTTATCGTCCGTAAACTCTTCAACAGAATTAACTGCATTGATAATCAACGCCGATACAGAAGCACAGATAATATCTTTTCCGCTGACTGCATATCCGGCATGCCCTTTTGCTGTAAAGGATACGTATTCACCAGATCTCTTGCTGACCCTGATCGTAATCATGCTGACACCAGATTAACCATTGATCTTTTCGATTTTAACTTTGGTGTACTGCTGTCTGTGACCGTTTTTCTTGTGATAACCGGTTTTTCTCTTGTATTTGTAAACGATGACTTTTTTGCCTTTTCCGTTTTCAACTACAGAAGCGGTAACACTGGCATTTTTCACTTCTTCACCAACTTTAAGACCATCATTGCTGATTGCAATAACATTCTCAAATGTAACGGTTTCACCAGCCTCAACTCCGAGCTTTTCAACTCTTACTACGTCGCCTTCAGCAACTTTGTACTGTTTACCACCTGTTGCAATAATTGCGTACATACTGTGGCACCTCCTATACATAAAAAACTCGCCAAATACGGTGGCGCTGACAATCATCAACACACTTCTACCTCTTTGTGCGGCATACTCAATTATAGTAACTGGGACAGCTGATATTGTCAATACTTTTTTGGCATTTCATTTGAAGATTTTTCCGGGGATTTTACCGACAGCTGTTCCATCAAGGGCTTTCGGATCTTCTGCCTGGTTACTTCCATGATATGAAGCGGCGTGATATCGATTGCCCTGGTCTTGACACGGTCTTTCCGAAGACACTTTTGAAAAACATGAAACAGCTCGTCAATATGATCCTGGTTTTCCATGTTGACAAAATCAATGAGGATCGCACCGGACAGATTGCGAAGACGCAGCTGTCTTGCGATCTCCTTCGCTGCTTCAAGATTGACCTTGCGAAACAGTTCCGATGATTTCTTTTTCTCTGTGTTTTTCCCCGTATTTACATCAATGGAAACAAATGCTTCTGTCTGCTGTATCACCAGAAAACCTCCGCTTTTCAGCCACACTTTTTCGTGGGTCAGTTCTTCCAGGACGGACTCCAGGGAGTATAATTTGTATAAAGGAAGCAGTGGATCCTGGTAATAGCGGGTCTGGCAGATATCATCAGGCAACAGGTTTTTGACCAGCTGGATCGCATCCGCCTGATCTGTCACGATTTCTTCCAGTTCGTCTTTATAGACTTCCTTTAATACAGAGGCCACGAAGGAATCCTTTTGATACAGACGGCTGTAACAGGTGCGCATTTTGCCGTTATCAATGCATTTTCGATAAGTATTCGACATTTCAAGGAATTCCTTTCGAAATGCTTCCATGGAAGCATCTTCCGCATTGGTACGTACGATAATGCCAAAATCAGGGGTATTCTTTGCAGGATTGTCCGGCAACAGCTCCTGAAGCCATTGCTGTAAACGCAATTTGCTTTCGCCGGACAGTTTTGTAGAGAAACCGATCTTTTTCTTGCCGGAAGTAAATACAAGATACTCTCCGGTAAGACTTAAGTTTGCCGTTACAGAGGGCAGCTTCGTTTTAATTGCTTCTTTGCTGATCTGTACAAGGATCTCATCTCCGACGCGAAGCGGGGGATTTCCGTTCCTCTGCCGGGCGTATATTAAATATTTCTCTTCGGAAAGCGGAAAATAACAGGTCATATCTGGTTTCACAGCCACAAAAGCCGCACCGATGTTCTTTTGGATTTTCTCGACTTTTCCGACATAAATATCACCAATGAAAGATGCTTGTCCAACCGGATTGATCAGGAATTCTACAGGTCTGTTATCCTCCAGTAAAACACAGCACTCCAGCAGCGACTCCTTCCAGGGCATTCTGGTAATAATCAGTTTACTCAATTTCTTCTCCTAATCCTTCAAGAGTGATGAAGCCTTCTGATTCATCCTTTCCTTTCAAAGCATATAATTCCAAACGGGTAATGCAGTAGGAAAAGGGGAGGATCTCCAGGTTTAGAGATTTGAAAAAAGTGTCCAGAACCAGCTCTGGTTTTGTGTAATTTGCACTGGCGGATGCCAGTTTCATAAACAAGCCACCCTTTTCCGTGTGCATATCATAAATATATGGACGAATGTCCACTTCTTTCTCGCCGCGTTTTGTTTTCTTGTTCACCGGAATTTCCGACCGTCCCAGGAAGGAGGCAAGATGCTCCTGCCATGGAAATGCAGGTTCTTTGCCGGGGCGGAACTGAATCTCATAATCAGCAGCAGCAACCAGAGACATGGCGGAGCTGGTTTTTCCATCTTCCACCTGGCGGACGCTGACGATCTGGAAGCCTTCTGCCATTTGAGACTCCAATGCATCTTTGATGTAAGAGGTTGCTCTGGTTTCGGTCAATTCCAGATCAAAATAATCTCCTTTTGTTTCGGTACCTACTCCCAGCGGTATTGCGAAGGACATGATCATATGAGGACTGTATCCACCGGAAAATGCAACCGGAAGACCGGCTCTTCGAAGCGCCTTCTGAAAATACCGCATGGTATCAAGGTGACCTACGAACTTTACAGGGCCGATTTTCTGAAATTTAATCCTGACTTTCATAACATACCCCCCCTCCATAACGTTTGCTGCCGCAGCCACTGCATTGCATGCGGCAGTTTGGTGTTACGGTTTCATTCTTTGCCTGTTCCCATTCCCGGATCAGGAAGGCCTTTGTTACACCGGCGTCAATGAAATCCCATGGAAGAATCTCATCGGTAGCTCTTTCCCGCAATGTATAGAAATCCATGGAAACACCTGTTTCCTGAAATGCCTTCTTCCAGATTTCATAATCAAAAGATTCACTCCAGGCATCGTAAAGAGCTCCCAGTTCATATGCCTTTCGGATTACCCTGGCAGCACGCCTGTCCCCTCTGGCCAGAAAACCTTCCAGGACGGTCACATCCGGTTCATGCCAGCTGTATTTGATGCTTCTTTGGTTTAACTGCTGACGGATTTCTGCTTTCACTACTTTTGCTTTTTCAATATACGCTTCTTCCCGGAACATTCCTGCCCATTGAAACGGAGTAAACGGTTTCGGAACGAAGAAGGAGGTGCTTACGTTGATCTGAACCTTGCCGTTTCTTTCTTCTTTGGGAATCTCGTAATACTCTTCTGCAATGCGCTGTGCCAGATGAGCGATTCCTTTGATGTCCTCCAGGGATTCCGTGGGAAGACCCAGCATAAAATAGAGTTTGACGCGGTTCCATCCTCCACGGAAGGCCTCTCCCGCGCCGTGGAGAATATCTTCTTCCGTCAGACCCTTGTTGATCACATCACGCAATCTTTGAGAGCCGGCTTCCGGAGCAAATGTAAGGCTGCTTTTCTTGACATCCTGGACCTTGCTCATTACATCTAATGCGAAGGCGTCGATGCGTAAGGATGGCAAGGATATATTTACAGCCTGACGGCCAAATTCATCAATCAGATAGTTCACCAGTTCTTTTAGTTCGGAGTAATCACTGGAGCTTAGGGAGCTAAGAGAGATCT
>JABUSW010000062.1 GCA_021443885.1 Blautia sp. | reverse complement strand
TGTATCCCTGAACTGATCTCTCTGCACTGTGGATTTGACTACTACGAACAGATGGTTCGTTGTGCCATTGGAATGCCGGTATCCTTCCCGGATCCGGATCGGGCCGAAAAGACTCCCTGTATGGCAAAACTGATCTTCTCGGAATGCGGAGGCACATTAACGCAGCTGGATACGGGTTTTATCAATAGCCTTTGCTCCGATAAGATTCAGATCCACATTGATTATGAAGAGGGAGAGTGCATTCGCCCCGTAAAAAACGCCACAGACCGCATCGGTCATGTTATAATGAAAACAGACAATGAAACGGAGCTGGACGAGGTCATCCGTCTCGTGGAGGCACATATGACCATCGAGCCATAAGTGACGAAGCATTCGTACCTTTTTTCGTCCTCCGGATCTTTACCACATAAATTCGATAGAAAGAAGGAATGGCTATGAAGATTACAGTATTAAACGGAAGTCCGAAAGGCAAGAACAGCATTACTCTTCAGACAGTGAACTACCTGTCTCTCCTTTATCCGGAACATGAATTTGATATTTTTCATGTTGGACAGATGATTGGCGTTTATGAAAAGGATCCTGCCATGGTTTTCGATTCCTTAAAGAGTGCAGACCTGATTTTATTTTCCTATCCGGTTTATACCTTTATAGCGCCAAGTCAGCTTCACCGTTTTATTCATCTGATGAAAAACAGTGATCTGGACTTAACAGGAAAGTATGCCACTCAGTTTACGACTTCGAAACACTTTTATGACATCACAGCCCACAATTACATTCAGGAAAACTGTCAGGATATGGGCATAAAGTTCATCAAGGGTCTCTCTGCAGATATGGATGACCTGACCGTCAAATCCGGTCAGAAGGATGCCGAAGAATTCCTGAAATATGTAAGCTGGTGCGTAAAAAATGACGTTTACGATACCACACCCGTATCTTTTGACGCACGATCCGACCATGATTATAAATCATCCATAGCAGATGTCCCGGCTCACCGCAGCCACAGTGACAAGCGGGATGTTGTGATCGTCACGGATTGTACCGAAGAAAATGTTTCCCTGACTTCCATGATTCAGCGTTTCCAGGCTGTGCTGCCTGTATGCAGTCGCATCGTGAACATCCGGGAATTCCCGTTTCGGGGCGGATGTATAGGATGTTTTAACTGTGCTGCCACCGGCAAATGCATATACAAGGATGAATTCGACGAATTTCTCCGCAGTAATATCCAGACCGGAGATGCCATCGTTTATGCCTGCTCCATTGAAGACCATTCCATGGGATGGCTGTTCAAGCAATACGATGACAGGCAATTCTGCAATGGTCACAGAACCGTTACCATGGGAAAACCTTTCGGTTATCTGATTGACGGAGATTATAGCAGAGAATTCAATCTGCGCACGATCGTGGAAGGCAGAGCAGAAGTCGGCGGCAACTTCCTTGCAGGTGTTGCCTCCAATGAAAAGGATGTGAATGCTCAGATCGACGCACTGGCCGCCCGTCTTACTTATGCCCTGAAGCATCATTACGTTCAGCCCTCAAACTTTTACGGCGTAGGCGGCATGAAGATCTTTCGGGATCTCATCTATCTGATGCAGGGACTGATGCGGGCTGACCATAAGTTCTATAAAGAACATGGACAGTATGACTTCCCCCAAAAGAAAAAAGGAACCCTTGTGGGCATGTATGTGGTTGGTGCCATGATGAACTCCCCGAAGATCAAAAAGAAAATTGGCGGCAAAATGACAGAAGGAATGCTTATGCCATACCAGAAGGTACTCAATGATGTAAAGAAGAAACAATGAGTAGAATACAAAAGGGACAATCCTGTGAGATTGTCCCTTTTCTGTTTCAGGATGCTCCTGCGAGAAACGCTCCAATACTGAAGGGTACCCCGTTCATATAAGTATCCCAGAATACGGTAATATACACATACACACTCAATGCCGTCAGCAATGCGCAGGCAACAGCATATACATTTCTTCGGATCTTTTCACTTTGGATAATGTCATCAAAGACAAATCCATATCCCTTGACCATAAAATACGTCAGAGGAATCAGCATTGGCAGGCTGTAACGACCCTGGGGCTGGTAATCCGTCGCATACGAGTACCATGCATTCAAAAAGTTAGGAAGGATGAGACAGATCATCATACACCAGTTAAAGATTCCCTCTTTTCTCCATGTCTTATTCTCCCGCAGTGCAAACATCCGCACCGGATGCAGGAATACCAACAGAAATCCTGCTTTTATAAAATCCATCAGATTATTCTCCACCCAGGCCGGCATAGCTACGCTTAATGCCCCAAAGCGTCCCACAAAACTTCTGGAAACCAGCTCGATCCAGGAGATGGTGGTGGCCCCGTAAGTACCCACCAGCATTTCCCACAGAGACATTCCTTCGTCAGACGGCGTCATAAGATTCGATGGTTTCAAAGAATCAATGGCATGCTTTTCTGCACAGGCTCTGGCGGCATTCCTGCCCAGAAGATCTCCATACAGAATACAGTTCCGGATAAACCACCAGGCGATGAGAATCAGCACGATGGCACTGATGATGCCGCCTTTTGTCAACAACGATTTATAATTCTTGTTTTTTCCACACCACAATAGCATGGTACTGCCAAAGAAAATAATGCTGCAGAGGATAAAGCCGTACGTATTGTAATAGGACAATGCACAAACCGAGATGCCAAGTGCCAGTCCGATACAGCTTTTCAGGTCCCAGTCCTTTTCCCATCCGCAGATCCAGAAATACACGATGATCCCGCTGGAGAAAATGGCCAGCGCATCGCAGTTCACATAGGATGTAACAAATACCATACCCGGCATGGTTGCAACGAAGACCGTCATCAGCCATGCTTTCGCCGGATCAAACAGTTTTTTTCCGATACGAAGGGTCATGAAAGCCGTTCCCACGCCGCACAGTACGCTGACCATTCTGGCTGCCATCAAAAGCGCAAAAGGCTTTGTACTGATCAGGCTCATCACTTTCATAAAAAGGGCAGCAATCATATAATCCAGAATCGGATTAAACGCATAAGAGATCCCCCAGGATGGATCGATAACACGAGGATCATCTGCCACCGGCAATGCTCCATACTGATAGATGAATTCCGCAATCTGATAACGCATGTGTTCATCGGGAGCCGCATTCATAGGCTGCACCTTGGCCCACATCACGTAATAACACATAAGAAGGAAGAAGAACAGCAATTCTCCTGCCAATTCTTTCTTATTCCATTTCGTCATATCATTCCATATCCCCTTCTTCCAATATGACATAGACAGAAGACCCTATCGAAAAACCAAAGGAAGCCTCAGATCCGCCTCAGCGAGAAATCCTGTGTCTCCAATGTCAGGTTCGGATTATAGTATGGATCTCCGTCTCGCATAATATCCGGCCAGCGGCTCTTAAAGATTGCCATTTCACCATTGAAACGCGCGATTTTCTCCGGTGTATCCTCCAGCCCCCTGGATTTTGATTCATAATGGTAAAGCTCTGCATACGGGTTATACACAACCAGTTTCCCCAACGCACGTACCTTCATACAGAAGTCGATATCGTTAAAAGCAACCTTCAGCTCTTCGGTAAGTCCGCCAACCTCTTCAAAAACCGCCTTCTTTACCAGCATGCAGGCCGCCGTAACAGCACTGTAATCCTGGGCACAGATGATTCTATGGCAATACCCTGTAAATCCCCGGGGCTGCTGTACAAAGCAGTGGCCGGCAATTCCGCCGAACCCGATGACAACACCAGCATGCTGAATGCTGTCGTCCTCATAATAAAGCCTTGCACCCACAATGCCGACATCCTCCCGCATACAATACCCCAGCATCTCTTCCAGCCAGGTGTCATTAATGGCTTCAATGTCATTGTTCAGCAGAAGAAGGTACTCACCCCTGGCATAAGTCTCTCCGAAATTATTGATAGCAGAATAATTGAATTCGCCATCCCAGTATACCACATGCGCTTTCGGATCAGAGGCTTCCAGTTCCTTATAAAAAGCAAATGTCTCCGGAGCCTCACTGTTGTTTTCAATAATGATATATTCAACATTCTTGTAGGATGACCGTTCAATAGAATCCAGACAACGTTTGAGATCGTCAATATGATCCTTGTTTGGAATCAGTATCGAGATCAAAGGATCACAGGAGCGAAGGTATCGGGTACGGTACAGTCCAAGGTATTCTCCTTTCAATACTTCCGCATGGATCCCAATCCTCTCATAATGCGCTTCGATGGCTCTCTTCCCGGCCTCAAATGCATAAAGCTTGCTTTCCGGATTCTCTGCCGTGGATCCTTCAAAGAATCTCCAATGATACAAAATCTTCGGTATATGATATATCTTATCAGTCATTTCCACACAGCGGAAAATAAAGTCATAATCCTGCGCACCGTCAAACTCCGGCCGAAGCAATCCCACCTTGTCGATCATGTCTTTCTTAACCACAAACAGATGACAGATATAATTGACGGTACGAAGCAGATCCGGATTGTAGTCCGGCTTCATGTGGGGCTGCATAAACCGCCCCCCTACCGATACCTTATCTTCGTCGGAATACAAAACTTCTATTTCCGGATCATTGTTCAAAGCTCTTACGATCTCATAAAGCGCGTTCGGTGTAAGGAGATCATCGTGATCTGCAAAAGCGATATAATCCCCCGTTGCTTCCCGGATGGCTGCATTGGTATTCTCTGCAATATGGAGCTGTTTGCCATTGTGAAGTACACGTATTCTGGAATCCTGCTTTTCATATTTCTGCAATAAACCGGTAAGAGGTGAGTTCTCGCCGCTCCCATCCGACAGTACCAGTTCCCAGTTGGAATAGCTCTGTTTCTGAACAGACTGTATTAATTCTGCCAGATACTTCTCCGGTGTTTTATACAACGGCACCACGATACTGATCCTCGGGCTATAATCAAAAACCTGTTTGCTCTGCTGGCGCAGTTCTCTTTCCGAAGGAAGATGCTTTAAGATCCATTTGCTGTATACCGGTGGCTTGTTTTTCGCACCGGCAATTTTCTGAAAGGATTTCTGCACAAAAGGAGCTACCCCGTTATAGCGAAGATACTGTACCCCTTTGTCCACAAGATTCTCTGCCTTTTGCCGCTTGTATGCTATGGGATTCGTATCCACAGATACGACCTGCCGCTCTTCTCCCGCCTTCAGCAACAGATGAATTTTTCCCGAAGGCATGGGGGAAACTTCAATATAGAATCCGCAATGAGGATCCATATCCAGTTCCTTGTACTGGCTGGTCACATCCCGTCTCGTCAGCCATTCCACAGGACAGTTGATTTTATTTCTGCCTGCATCTGCAACAGCGATCTGAACCTTTTCTTTTGCAATACACCATCCGTAGATCTTGCATCGGTCGTCTTTCGCATTTATGTCAACGTGTTCAATATAGCAGCGAATACCCTTTCTCTTTTCTTCCATTTTTTTTACAGAAATGCAGAAGCAAAGATTCTTTTTCGCTTTTGTCGCGTATACCTTCAGCTTCTTTGCCCCAGCCGTCCAGGTTGGTACCATAATCGATATTCTTGTTTCCGCACCGCCCTTTTTCTCATCGATCAGCTGACCCAGCTGTTCCGTGCGCACCTCCAGTTCTTCTTTATCCAGAAATGCCGTGATTTCTGTGTCCGGAATCATCCAGCCATCCAGAATATACAAACAGGGATCTTCCATATGAAAGCGGTCATTTCGTACTACAAAACCATTGTTATACATACAGCGGCTACTCCTTCAAATTACAATTTCCATCCGCCAAGGACAGATTCGGATTATAATAAGGATCTCCGGTTTTCTTCACCTGCGGCCATTTTTCCTCAAAGCGGAACACTTCCCCAAAGAATCGGTTTTCTTTGTCTTTTGTATCTTCCATGCCCCTGCTTTTGGATTCGTAATGATAAAGCTCCACGTAGGGGTCAAAAACGATCTGATACCCTGCCCGGGTGGTCTTTACACACAGATCCACATCGTTAAAAGCCACCTGAAAATCCTCGTCAAAGCCATTCACTTCCCGGAAAACAGACCGTTTCATCATCATACAGGCCGCAGTCACCGCACTCACATTCTGCGTCATAATAGCTCGCCCCATATAACACGGCTCATAGCGGGAGATACCGGAGGAAATATGTCCTGCCAGACCTCCAAGGCCCAACACCACACCGGCATGCTGAATGGTATCATCCGGATAATACAGCTTGGCACCTACAATTGCAACTTCCGGCTGCTGACAGATACTCAGCATTTCCTGGAGCCAATCCGGTGAGATCAGTTCCACGTCATTGTTCAGGAACAGAAGAAACGTTCCTTTCGCTTCTTTCTCTGCGAAATTATTGATGGCAGAATAATTGAACGGAGCCTCCCAGATCAGCATGCGGGTCTTCGGATATTTTACCTTCATTTCCTCATAGTATGTAAGGGTTTCCGGCTGTGTACTGTTGTTTTCCACAACCAGGATCTCGTAATTCTCATAAGTAGTTTTCTCTGTTACAGAAGAAAGACACTTTTCCAGGTCCTCCACATGATCCTTGGTCGGAATAATGATGGAGACCATGGGCTGTTCTTTTAATTTTCGATGCATACGATAGATTCCAAGGTTTGGTGTCATTTCCCCGGTTGCTTCGATTCCCTTTCGTGCAAGATGCTCCAGCACTGCTTTTACCCCTGCTTCATAAGCATAGCGTTTGCTTTCCGGGTCGTAGGAGGTGGACGCCGGGTGGGTTCGCCAATGATACAACACTTTAGGGATGTGATGAATCCGGCCCGGAACCGTCTTCTCGCAGCAGCGCAAAATCAGATCATGATCCTGTGCACCATCAAATTCTTCCCGAAAGCCTCCGATTTCTCTGATGATTTTTGTTCTTACTGCAAAAATATGGCAGATATAATTATTCGTCTCCATCATAAATGGATTATAATCCGACTTGAAATTCGGTTCGAAATAGATTTTTCCATCCATGGTGATTTTATCCTCATCCGTATAGAGGATATCGATGGCCGGATCTTCGTTGATTGCCTTCACGATTTCAAAGAAAGCGCCTTGTTCAATAATATCATCATGGTCCGCCAGCAAAACAAAATCCCCATCCGCCAGTGCAAGAGCCGCATTTGTATTTCCGGAAATTCCCAGATTGTCTTCCAGATGACGATAAACGACTCTTTTATCTCTACGGTAACGTGACGCAATATACTTCTGCACTTCATCCCCCGGACTTCCATCAGCCAGACAGAGCTGCCAGTTCTCATAGGTCTGTGCACAGACGGAGTCCAGCATCTGCTTTAAGTATTTCGTCGGGGTATTGTACAGCGGAATGATCACACTGATCTTTGGATTGATCTCAAATCTGTGCGCACGCTGCATTTCAATCTCTTCTCTGGTGATCCTGTGCTCTTTCTGCCATTTTCCATATTCCAGATACTTCAGATAGACTGCTTTTTTAACGTATTTTGTAAAGCTGCGTACCCCGTTTTCACGGATATACGACACGTTTTCTCCGAAACGGCCGGGGCGAAGTACATTGTACAGTCTTCCTGCCATAGTCATCTGCCGTTCCATTTCCCGGATATAGATGGTATAAATCTTCTCGGTATAACGGCTCTGAAAATGCAATACAACCTTCGGGGTTGTGATCTTCTCCTTTTCCACCTTGACGGTAAACCCGATCTCATGGTGTTTTTCCACATAGTCGCCATATTCCAGTCGTGCATCTTCGCGAATGGTACGATACATGGTACATGGAATTTCTTTTCCCCGGGCATCCTGCACGGAGATCTTCTCAACCATTTCCTGATCAATGCACCATCCCTGTACGATCAGATTCTCTCCGGAAAACTGCTGCAGGTCAATTTTATAAAAAATGGTACAATCTGTGACGATCTCCCGGATGTCTTTCTCCTTCATGGAAAAGATCATCGTTTCGCTGCTTTGCGTACAGACATAGACTTCCAGAATACCGGCTTCTTCTATCCAGGAGCGAAGCCTCGGAATCTGTAAGGTGAATCCCGGCTGATCCGGCACCTTCAGCTCCGGTCGGGCCTGTTTAATGTCTGGGCGGGCCTTCCATACAATATTGCTATTGATTTCACCGGTTCCCTGCCCGCGTACCACAACTGCCAGGATGCTCTCCTGCGGGGAAATCACCCATCCCTCCAGGAAAAAGCTGTCATTCTGTCTTAAGTTGTACCATTTTAAGTCCACGCTGTGAAACAGTTCACTCATGTATCTTTTCCTCGATCACTTTTCTTCTAACACTGTTCTTTCTAACACTTCTTAATCTTTCGGTAAGCCTTCCAGACCTTCGTGTTCTCCATTTCCCGAATCACCTGGTCTTTGTACGACAAATCTGCTCTTGCTTTGCGATGACTCTCTGCCAAATGCGTATATTCTGATTGCAGTCCGGACAGAGCCTCCTGCACGGAGATCATTCTCCGTTCAAAACGCACGGTAAGCGAGGTCTCCTTGTCTGCTGCCTTCTTCTGGATCGATTCCCCTGCGCCTTCGATCACCATTTGCGGATCCTCGGTAGCAAAAAATACGCTTCCATCCCTCCGAAGGATACCATTCGTCCGGAATCCCACCGGGGCGCCATTCCATGTAATCTTCACATTCCGCAAGATACAGTAAGCCGAACAGGGATCCAGCCGTACCGCTTTTGTGTCTGCATGCAGGAAAAAGGTATGTTCCACACATGTCTTGTTCTCCGGCATATATCTCACGGATTTCTCCTCAGAAAAGTTCAGATCCGATGCTTCGTATAGCTGAACATACTGCGCTTCCCGTTCTTTCGCTTCCTGATATCGGAGATCGATCATATCTATACTTCCGGGGGAAATGTCATCGTACATATCCCGGATTGGTTTATGCCGTTCCTGTGCGGTTTTCCCGGTGAGAAGATACACATCCTGGAAATAACGTTCCATCTTTTCAAAAATCTGCTGCTGTTCTTCGGTAATTCCGGCTTTCTCAAACCAGTTCCGGGACAATAACCGGTTCCGGGAGCTGCTGCCTTTCAGATAATAATAAAAAATACGAAAAACCACAAAATCGTATGGAATCGGGAAATCAAAAGTCCATTCATAATCGATCAAGGTCCATGGTTTTCCTTCTTCCTCCGACAGCATAACATTATTCAATACCATATCGATATTTGCCGTGGAAGCACACAACATCACTTCCGGCAGCTGTACATCTCCGAAAGTCTGCACAAACTCCGGGGTTTTCTCGAATCTTTCCAGCGTAAACCCTTTTTTTACCTCTGACAGATATTCCCCCAGTAATGCTTCCAATTCTGCAATGCAATCCTGATGCAGCAACTCATCCAGAACATGCTCCAGCGTATCTCCATACAGATATTCCAAGAACGCCTGCTCATCCTTCACCGAACATGCATTCATCTGTATTTTCGAATCCTTGTAGATCTCCGAAAGCGTTTCGTAATGCCCCCGGATGTCCTCTATGTGCGCCTGCCCGTTCTGATGCAGGGCAGATTTGAGTACCTGCCGTTTTCCTGCGTGGCCCGGATTCTGTCTTGTTTCCACAATCTCTGTCCGAATAGCAAAATCTGATGCCCGTTCATTGGAGTACTTTACAAACAACGGTGTTGTGCGGGACATCAATTCTTCTGCCGTATCCGTTGACCATCGCAGAATTGCCAGAAAAGAATTGGAGAATTCCGGAAACAGACCGCTGCGAATGATACCATCGAATGCCTCCGCCTCATCAAACAGCAGCAAACGCTTCCTGTCCAGATTATTGCGATTGGTCCGCAAATCGCCGTAACCCGGCAGATAATCATCGGAATAAACAGACAAGGGAAGCTTGTAATCCGGATATGGATAATAAAACCTGCACTCCGAGCATCCCGCAGCCTTGGCCAGATCCATCAGTTCCTTCCGGGAAAAAGTACGAATCCCCGGATTGCTGCGATACCCTTCGATCCCGTCAAACAAAACACCTGTGTGATCCTCGGTACAGCCGGCAAAATACTTCAATCCCAATCGATTTTCAATGGCAATCACCAGGCGGCCCCCCTGCTTCAGATGGGATGCCGCTTTTCGCAGAAAGTCCGGATACGGCGTACTGCTGTGGATATATCCCTGTCCGTACTCAAATACACCGATCAAAGTGATCCAGTCATATTTTTGATCCATATGCTGTTCCACATCTTCAAAATTCCCCAGATGAATCGTGATATTATCCCGGTCCCGATTTCTGGATGCGTTGATCATACTTCGTTTTCTGGACAACTCAATACAGTCTACAGATGCTGCCTTCTGACTCAGGATTCCTGTTACCGCACCGCAGCCGGAACCGATCTCAAGGACGGACTCTTCTTTTCCGATGGGAAGCCACTCTACAATATTCCCACGAACATGAGAAAGATGATACAATACCGCCCAGTCTTTCTTTTCTGCAATGACCCGGTTGAATTCCGTATCCCGGTAATTCGTTACGATTTCCAGCAGAGTATCTTCAATCTCGCCGTCACTATACAGATCTTCCCCTGGATAATACGTATAATCCAAAGCCACTTTTCCTATATGCTCAATCATTTTTTACCTCTATTTTCGAATGCATATCATAAAAACCAACCGTGTTTTTATCCGAGATCACTACGATACTGCACACATCGTACAGGCGATGATACACATCAAAATCGCCGTCATGATAACCGGTACACCCCAGAGACAGCAGATACTCTCCCCCCTGCAGGTTCAGATTCTGTGTAAAAGAAACCTCCTGGACGTTTCCCTTTTTCTGAGGCGTTACCGTCATTTTCTCAAACATGGTGTTGGTTCCGGTAATCTCGGTACCTTGCAGATTCTTGATGGTAAATGCATAAATAGGATCTTCCACATCCTCATGAAACTTTACACGCATTTTAATGGTAAATTCTGTGAATTTTTCAATGGTATTCGTGGGAAGTCCCTTCTCATCCAGAAGGACATAATCCTGTATCTCTGCCGCCTTCGTACCATATTCAATGGCATTTGGATTGACCTCAAATGGTTTCTTCCACCGTGTTTCCTGCTGCTTCTCTTCCAGTTCTTTGGCGCCTTCCGGCTTCTGGTTTTCCTGATGAACCAGCACTTTCTTGTAGAGATCCACCATTTCCTTAGGCGTTCCTTCTTCCATTTTCACTCCTTTATTCAAAAGGATGACGCGGTCACAGTATCGTGCTATACTGCCAAGGTCATGGCTGACAAAGAGAATGGTTCTTCCCATTTCCTTAAACTCATCAAATTTACGATAGCATTTTGCCTGAAAAAACACATCACCTACCGACAAGGCTTCGTCTACGATCAGGATCTCCGGATCAATGTTAATAGCCACCGCAAAGGCCAGGCGTACAAACATTCCACTGGAATAAGACTTTACAGGCTGATAAACAAAATCGCCGATATCTGCAAATTCCAGAATATCATTCAGCTTTGCGTCGATTTCCTCCTTGGAAAACCCCATCATCGTTCCATTGAGATAGACATTTTCCACACCTGTATATTCCATATTAAATCCGGCTCCCAACTCCAGCAATGCAGAGATTCTTCCATCCACCACCAGACTGCCTGCAGTTGGATTTAAAACGCCGGTAATAATCTTCAGAATCGTAGACTTTCCGGAACCATTGGTGCCAATGATTCCCACGGTCTCCCCTTTTTTCACCTGAAAGCTTACATCCTTCAGTGCATAGTGCTCCCTTACCGGAACCTTCAGACCAATGGTTTCTCTCAAACGGTCCGAGGGCTTGTTGTATAATTTATAGACTTTTGTGACATGATCCACATTTATTGCAATATCACTCATAAGGAATCCTTTCTTCCTTTATAACACATCTGCAAAATGCATTTGAAGCTTTCGAAACATTCTGGTTCCGAAAATAAAAATCCCAATGGTGAGCGCCCAGAAATAGAGTGTATAAACCGGATGCTCCCAGAACCATTTCTGATTGATCAAAGAATCCCGGTATCCCTGCACCACATAGAAAACAGGGTTCAGCTGCAGAATCGTCTGCAGGGATCCTGCAATCCCCAGATCTGCAAAATCCCACATGATAGGCGTGACCCAGACTCCAACCTGCAAAGCAATGGTAATGATCTGTCCCAGATCCCGAAAGAAAACCACAACGGAGCTGGTAAGATAGGTCAGTCCCAGAATCAGGACAAACAGACAGAAGCTATAGTAGATTATCTGCAGATAATACAGATCCGGGAAATATCCCATGACCGCATACAAGACAACAATGATCAAAATAAAGAATCCATGTACGATCAGTGCAGACAAAAGCTTCACCACCGGAAGAATGCGAATATTGAACACAACCTTTTTAACCAGATAATTGTATTCAATCATCGAGGCCGTCCCTCCCATCAGTCCCTCCTGCAGGAAAAACCAAGGAACCAGACCTGCCACCAGCCACAAGACAAAGGGAACACCTCTGTCAGAGCCTCCTCTTAGTGCAAGACCAAACACGAACCAATAAACACAGATCGTAACAATTGGCTGAACAAATGCCCAGATCGTGCCAAAATAAGAACCGGCATATTTTGTTTTGAAATCATTTTTTGCAAGGGAAAGTACAAGTCTTCGATTCTTGTACACTTCACTTAGCAGCCATTCCTTTTTATTCACGCTTACTTCCCCTGTTTTTCACAGTAATCCCTGAAGCTTCCCCACTTCTTATCCTTATCCGACTGAATGATCTCCATTCCTTCCGGCAATGGCCACTCTACACCAATATCCGGATCGTTAAAAGGCAGACCGCCTTCATCGTTTGGATGATAGAAATCCGAACACTTATAGCAGAATTCTGCAGTGTCAGAAAGAACGACAAAACCATGAGCAAATCCCTTGGGAATAAAAAACTGTTTCTTGTTCTCGGCTGACAGGAGCACGCCGAACCATTTTCCAAAGGTCGCAGAACCTTCCCGCAGGTCCACTGCCACATCATATACTTCCCCGCTCACTACACGAACCAGCTTGTCCTGTGGGTAATTGATCTGAAAATGCAGTCCCCGCAGCACGCCGTAAGAAGAGCTGGATTGATTATCCTGTACGAATTCAACAGCAATTCCGGCTTCTTTAAAATCATTGTAATTGTAGGTTTCCATGAAATAGCCTCTGGAATCACCAAAAACAGCCGGTTCAATCACTCTTAAGCCTTCAATATCTCCACATTGTGTAACCGTTATTTTTCCCATAGTAGTTCTCCTTATCTTTAACCCAGCGTATAAATAAACACACCGGTCATAATCAACAGATTTCCAAACAGTTTCCCTTTGGTAAACTTCTCTTTTAATACAAAATACGACAGTACCATCACAAATACATAACTGAAAGTATCTATGACTGCGCCATACTTCATATCCACCTTTGTGAAAGCAAACATATTCAGAAGCAGCACACCGGCAAAGATTCCATAGGCCACAATCACCCTCCAGTTCAGGAACTCATAGATTGCTTTCTTATATGTCTTGTTGGCACTTTGTTTTAACAGCAGCTGTGAAAATGCAGAAAAAAAAGTACCAGCAAACAATAAAATCAGATATTTATTCATATTTCTGCACCACCAATACTCCGACAAACACAATGACCAGGCCGATGATATTCTTTACGCTCAATGCCTCATGAAAGAAAAGCACAGCCCAAAGCTGCGACCAGATCAGATACACCGTCTTCTGTGCATATGCAATACTCAGTTCAAACTTCCGGATGGTTTTCTGCCATGCGACAGCATAGATCGCACAGTTCAGAAACATCAGAAACAAAAACAGATACAGGCCGATTCCTCGTATTCCGTTTTTATTAAACTCAATCGAAGCAAGCTTTGTAAAAACAGAAGTAAATGAAAAAATCAAAATGGATATGTGCAGGAGAATATAATCTTTTAAAGTTGCCTTCATATTCTATCCTTATCCCTTTCAGCACTTTAACCTGCATTATACAATATTATCCGGATAAAATCAAACATCTCCCCGGAATCCGGGGAGATGTTCTGTTGTTCGTCTTTTGACTATTCTTCCTATCAGATGCTGGGATCTGTCGGGTCATAATTGGAACCGGTTCTTGGTGTAAGAGGCGGTTTTCCAAGAGGCCCCTTCATTGCATCATCTGCAATATAGGTTCCGTCATAGCATTTCATAGTAGACCCGTCACATAGATCATAAATCCATTTCGCATCAGCAACGCACATACGAATACATCCATGGGATGCCGGATATCCGAGTCTGTCATATGCACTGGCCGGCATAGCGTATGGATTCGGTGCAGAACCGGCAACCGAATGGACAAAGCTGATGCCTGCAAAATGGGTGGCATACTGTCCCCAGGATGGCCCCATCAGCTCCTGCCATCTGTTATATCTTTTCAATTTGCGGGTAACGGTTGGTGTCGGCGTGCTCTCAAGGCCTACAGAGCAGCGGAAAGAACGAATCGGTATCGTCTTGGAAGAATCTGTATAAGCCGTTACGATCCCATTGATTCTGTCACATTCCAGATATTTAGGTCCATACTTGCTATTCAGCGCCTTTACCTGATTGTACGCATTATTGATACGATATCCATTACTGTCAAACCAGAACAGCTGTCCATTTACCTTTGCGGAGCAGCTGGTGTAGAAAGAAGCTTTCTGATTGGGATTAATGCATTTTACCAGGTTCTTGCTGTTGTTGACAATGATCCAGTCTTTACACAGTTTTCCGGAAGCATCACAATAACCCCATTTTCCATCCTTCTGCTTCCATGCATTGGTAAGAACCGAGCAGTCACTCTGACAATAATAATCATTTCCGCCTTTTGTCTTCCACTTGTCGTGGCTAAGGTATCCCTCTTTGCTGGCAATATAATATTTGCCTTTGTAATAGATCATCTTGCCTTTGATGACCTGCCCCTTATGTTCCTGCACGGTAGATACCGTGAAGAAGCAGTATTTTCCTTCTGCGACCTCTGTCACACCGGAGGCAAGCCGGCCATCCTTGCGGAAATACAGACCGCCGGCCCATTTATCTACATAATGATTCCCGCTTTTGCTGAAATAGAACCAGCCCTTCGCTTTACCGTCAATGGTAATCAGCTGCCAGCCGGTTTTCTCAACGATCTGTCCCGCAGCACTTCCAAAATAATAGTAGCGGGTCGTTTTACTCTTGCAGCGATACCATCCATTTTTGTAATTTGCCAGCTTTCCATTGCTTCCAAAATAGTACCGTTTGTTCTTGTATTCTACAACTGCATTTTTCTGCATACGCCCCTTGGAATCAAAGGAATACCAGACACCGTCATATTTTTCAACCTGATTTACAACAATGGCACCTTTTTTGTCACTGAGGTACTTGTTCTTATCATCTGCTTCAGCCAGTTTCTTTTTCATAAGCTTTCCGTTTTTATCCAGAAGATATTTCGTGTCTCCTTTATCCGGAAGCTTTGTTACCCAAGGCGTGTCGGTATGCTTACGTTCCCCGGTAGTGGTATCGTATTTGCGGTACAGACCGTCTTTTACAAGCCACCCGTCCAGATACATGGCACCGGTGGTACCATTATTCTTCTTTTTATCATCAAAATAATACTGTTTTCCCAAAAGAGTGACTGCACCGATCTGCGGTACTCCTTCGCTGTTCAGATTATAATTATAAGTTTCTCCATTATAAGTAATACGATAATAACCCTTGTCCTTCAGATAATAGCCAAGCTTTTCGTCCTGCAGAGGTACCTTTTTGCCGGCATCGTCATAGTGTGCAAATGCACCATTCTCCCACACCAGCCCTTTTTTCTCGCCGGCTTCCAGAAGAACACTTTCCTCATCCGATACAAATTCGGCAACTACTTCCTCTTCTGCGGAAATCTCTGCTTCAACGATATCTTCATACTCCATCACTGTATCGTATTCGTCGATGTCGGTAGCCGCCTCGGGAACTTCTTCGTAATCCGGATCAACCGCAGTAAAGGTATCTTCCTGCGTGTCTGCCGGATTCTCTGTCGACGCGTAATCATCCTCCGTCCCGGTAAACTGCTGGTAAATACCCTCCTGTGTTTCCTCCGCAGAATCATTCACGGATTCCTCTGCATAGATATCTTCCACTTCTCCATACGCAGATGTCTCCAAAGCCGCAGCATTCTCTGCAGTAATCTCATCTGCAGTAAAAAAATCAGTCTCCGAGGCAGTAACCTGCATCACCGGTGTTACACAAAGAACTCCGCAAAGAAGCCAAGATACGATACTTTTTTTCATAATAAATCCCTCCCAAATCACTCACCTAAACCATTCTCAATTACACGAATCAATTCCCGCAAAGCTTCTTCCTCATCGATTCCATCACAAACGATCTCGATCTCATCTCCGCATTTCACGCATGCGCCCAGTACACTTAGGACACTTTTCGCATTTGCTGTCCCATCTTCGTAATTAAAGGTAATCAGTGATTTGTATTTCATCGCCTCATTGCAAAGGACTCCCGCCGGACGCAGATGCAATCCGGTCGGATTCTTTACTTTAACCTTCTGACTAAGCATAACTCTCCCCCCATTATTCATTATCCTCATTTATCGATGCTTCCGCGATCTTCGATATTCGGATACCTGTTTTCACTTCTTCTACAAGGTCAAACCCACTAGGAAGAACAATGTCAACCGGTACATCATGATCGCCTTCTTCCAGATCTTTGATATCAATGGACGCCTTCACGATTTCTTCATTGAATTCCCGGATATCAGCCTCTTCTTCATGAACACGGACCTCTATCTTGTCAATATCAAAAGTGACCTGCATATTCTCCGGTATATTGTTGACTTTGATATCACTTGTAGGAATGTAGAACAATTTGCTTCCGGTGGGCAATATTTTTGCTTTCACCCAGGCATCCACACCCGACCCGCTGGTAAGGCGCAGGTCATCCGGCAGAATTTCATTCAGGTCTACCTTTTCTTCCACATCCCCATTTTTACCGGATACATCCAGATACGAATCCGGAATCACAATTGCGTTTCCATCTTCCATAAGTTTACTCAGTGCCGCCTTGGAGCCTGTGATACTGATGGTCTCCGGAATGATCTGAATAGTGTCTACCTCATATCCATACTCCGGTGAACCCGTATATCCGGCCTTCAGTTTTACATCCGTCCGAACCTTCCACAAGTGTGTCATAACATTTACCCGGGCATCATTTCCAATCTTCAGATAACTCATGGAAGCATCCGAAAGAACATCCGCATTTTTATCAATGATCTTCAGGGAAACTTCCTCCGTCTTATCCTGTGTAATGCCTTCCACATTCACATCTGCCCGCACAATATCGATCTTCCCTACCAATGCTTTTGGTCCGGTGATCCGGATCTTTTCGGGATTCACTGTCTGCGAACCAATCTCATAACCTTTTCCGGGTTTTGATTCCCCGCTGTTGACACTGACCGCAAAATCCTGTGTCATTTTCTCTTCCAGATGAACGCTGAAGTTATGAGGATTCACCGAAATATTATTAGCAGATATATTCGAACAGGTCGCTGTGATGGGAACCATTACAGGATCCGTCTGAAGACTGACTGCCTGCTGCAGATCTGCAACCACACGGATATCCTCCGTGCTGATACTATTAAATGCTTTTCTTTCCGCAGTGATGGTTACCTTGATGGCACTCTGCCGCTCATCCAGCATACACATCTTACCGGTATCTTCAATATAGGCCTCATTGAGAAGTTCAACATTTGGAATCACAAAGGTTCTGGAGATAACGGGATTATCCACATTCAAAACCAATAGCCATACTACAAAGCCAATCAGTAATGACATCAGCTTTAAAGGGATATTATTTGTCAGATTTCGCTTCATTTCTTACTCTCCCTTTTAGCCAGCCTCGTATTTTACTGTTATCAATGATCTTTTTATTCTGTAACTTTACCAGCTGCGCTTTCAGTTCTGCGGCTGAAATATTTCGAATCAGCCTTCCCTCTTTTGCAATGGATACCTTTCCGGTTTCCTCTGATACAATGATGGTAAGAGAATCACTGACCTCACTGATTCCAACACCGGCACGGTGTCTGGTTCCAAGCTGTTTGCTCAGCTGCGTGCTGTCCGACAGGGGAAGGTAACAGGTAGCGGATACCACACGGTTTCCCCGTACAATGACTGCGCCGTCATGCAAGGGCGTATTATGCTCAAAAATATTGATCAGGAGCTGACTGCTCAGAATTGCATCAATATTGATCCCGGTTCTTTCGTAATCCGTCAGGCGAACATCCTGCTCTACAACGATCAGCGCGCCGGTCTTCACATCTCCCATCTCAAAACAGGCTTTTACCATTTCATTGATGGTACGATCCGTAAAACGTTCCTGTATTTCTTTCCCGGCTTCAAAGGAAAAGATGGAGCTCATGATGTTCTTCTGACCAAGTTCCTCCAGAACTCTTCGTAATTCCGGCTGAAAAATAACGATAATACCAATTGCCAGCACACTCGCCAGATTCTGGATAATCCACAGAATAGTGTTCATCTTGAACACATAGGCAACCAGCACAAAAAGTAGAACAACAAGGATGCCCTTCAGCAGCGTATAAGCCCTTGAGAACTTGATCCAGATGATAAACTGATATATCACAAAGGATATGATCAGAATCTCAATCACATCGATCAGACCAAGCCGGGGCAGCGATAATCTTGAAAAGTATTTGGATATACCTGTAACCAGTTCCTGCATGGCACCCTCCTTTCTCCTTTTTTACCGGACTTTCATTTATAAGTCGTCCAGAGACTTTTCCAGTTTTCGTTCAAAATCAACCGGGTCGATCTGTGGCTTCTGAACCGGTTCCTCAGGAACTTCCTTTCCGTCCTCAGCTTCTTCATCCGATTCATAATCATCATCCTCTTCCGGCTCAGCCGTAATCCGTTTGATGCTTCGTTCGGAAGTAGGAATATATGCTTTGGGAACGGCCTTTACATAATAGTAGTACTCGTCGTCTTCAAACTGAACCCGTTCGGTTCTGCTGTAATTTCCGCCAAACACAAAAAACTCAAGAACCAAAGCCAGAATCACAGAAACACAAGTATAAATTGCCAGCGGCGTCGTTGCGATCTCAACCTCAAAAAGAGATCCTCCCCCGATCACAACTCCTGCATATGCAATTCCACCAAGAACGATGGCCACTCTCCAGGAATGGTCAAAACTCAGGTTGCGGATCACATTCACAAGCAGCGTAACAACTACAAAAGCGGCAAGAAGGATCCACATCGCCCAATTGGTAACCAGAGCATCACATAACAGTTTCAACCTCTCAGTAACTGCAATATCGGATGCTGCAATTCCCTGAATATGTCCGTTAATATAACGGATAAAGTAATAGATCACGACACCGCAGCCTGCAGGAATCGCAGCCACTCCCGTTCCGAGTATACCCGCACCGATAGGAAGCAGCATTGGAACATTAAACGCAAAAGACAGGGGTGTAAACGCCAGGATGATATTCTGTCTGCCGCTGAAGCGCAGAAGAAAAACCGTCATAACAAGAACCAGTACAAGAAGGAATGCAGCCACATCAATACCGATGGCATAGCAATGTGCCACCATCAGAGCAAAACCGGCCGCAATGGTAACTCCATTCGGAAGTATACTGCAGACCAGCGCCATCACCAGAAGAACATAGATATTCGTAAGCTGCGGCATATATCCCATATTCTCATTGATCCACATGAAATAAAGCAATGCCAGACCAAACTTGAAAACAGGCGTAAGATAGACCTCCAGTTTCCCATACAGGTTTTTCAGTTTTTGTTTAAATTCAAGTATTGCTGTCATTTACGCCGTCCTTTCGAATTACGGCCGGACATGATCTTCTCTTTCCGGCTATAATACTTATTCAACTTTTCCAGATTTTCAAAATACCCTTTTACGCTCTTCTTTGCCCTATGATACTTCACCGTATACACGATATAAGTGATCACCGTATACAACGCCAGCACGATTCCATAGCCCGCCAGGACATAAATGCCGGTCTTCACGAGATCCATCTTGTGAATATTCTCCATCAGGTATTCCCCGTAATAAGCAGCCACGCAGGCAAGGAGCAGGCAATAGCCGAAAGTGACCAGAAAGAAGTTCCGGATCAAGGCAATTCCGATGAAATCACTGCGGTAGAATTTGCTGATGGGAAAATACCTTTTCCCATCTCTTGCTTCATATATGGAAAGACGGGTCATTGTCTTAACCTTCTCTTCGTTAACCATAATATCTCCTTTAGTTTTCGTTTCTAAAGATACTCATACATGATTGATTGTAACATATATATAGCCTCCTGAAAAGCCTTTTTTCAAAAGCCCTTCCCGATGCACAGAGTCAGAAAATACACTTCAGACGCACCATGTTCCTTCAGGCATTGTGCCAAAGCGTCAATGGTACTTCCTGTGGTAAAAACGTCATCCACGATCAAAACACGGGCTTTTCGGATGTCTCCGGACATTTCATATGCTTTATAAAGACTCTTCCTTCGGCTGATGGCGTCCATTTTCTTCTGTGAGCCTGTATATATTGTTTTTCTCACCAGCTTCTGTTCTGCCGGAATCCCGGCTCTAAAGGAAATCCGTTCTGCCAGTTTCCACGTCTGATTAAACCCTCTGTCACGCAGCGTTCTCTTATGCAGAGGCACCGGTATCAGCAATTCCGGTTTCCAGCGCATAAGCAGCTTATGTGTATATTGGTACATTGCTTCCCCATAGAATTCCCCGAACTCTCTGCACCCGTAAAATTTATATCTTCCGATGGAACGTTTCCACATAGCATCATAAAGAAAAACGCCTCTGCCTTCGTCAAACCATCTTTTATATTTCCCACAATCATGGCAATATTCCTGGTATTCTTCTACCGGTTTACCGCATTTTTTACAAAGAGGCTCCTGCAAAGGCTGTATTTTCGGCACACATCTGTCACATACCAGATGGTTCGGATCCTCCAGCACCTCATTGCAAAGAGGACAGTGTCTGGGAAAGACACTGTCCAAAATCAGATCATAGAGCTTATTATTCAAAACAGTTCCTTTCTGCGAAGGAACAGATCTGGCGATCCAGAGAACTGTATCGTTTCTGCTGCTTCTCATTCCGGATCATTTGCACGAAGGTTTCTTCACTGCCTACGATGGTCACACATTTCCTGGCCCGGGTGACCGCCGTGTACAGCAGATTCCGGTTCATGAGCATCTGCGGCCCCGTCAACAGCGGGAGCAGAACAGCCGGATACTCGGATCCCTGAGATTTATGAATAGTAATTGCATACGCCAGTTCCAATTCCTCTAATTGCTTAAAAGAGTAATCCACCCATCTCCCATCCTCAAATTCGATGGAAACGATTTCTGCAAACTCATTTATGGTTTTAATAATGCCAGTATCGCCATTGAAAATACCGACGCCTTTATCTACGGGAATTCCGTATTTGCCACGAATCTCCCATTCAATCTGGTAGTTATTCCGGATCTGCATGATCTTATCCCCTTCACGAAACAGACGCTCTCCCAGCATTTTCTCCTTCTTATTCTCATCCGGCGGATTCAGATACCGCTGCAGGATCTGGTTTAACCGTTCCACTCCCAGAAGCCCCTTCCGCATGGGAGTCAGAACCTGAATATCCAAAGGACTGGCATCAACATATCCCGGGAGCTTTTCCTGAATCAGGGTGATCATCACCCGGATGATCACATCTGCATCATATCGCTTCAGCAAAAAGAAGTCCCTGCTTTTGTTATCCGCAATGACCGGCTGTCCTTCATTGATCTTGTGGGCATTCACCACGATATCGCTTTCACAAGCCTGCCGGAAGATTTTCTTCAGTTCGATCACAGGAAAACATTTGCTGCGGATGATATCCCGCAGAACATTGCCCGGGCCCACACTTGGGAGCTGATTCTCGTCCCCTACCAGAATCAGACGGGTTCCTGCAGTAACTGCCAGAAGCAGAGAGTGCATCAGAAAAATATCTACCATAGACATCTCATCAATGATGATCACATCCGCTTCCAAAGGGTTCTGCGCATTTCGCTCAAATTGAACAGCCTGCCCCTCCCGCTCTTCTTCCGGCATTCCGGAAAGCTCCAGCATACGATGAATCGTCTGTGCTTCATATCCGGTTGCCTCTGTCATCCGTTTCGCTGCACGGCCTGTAGGTGCCGCCAGACGAATGTCAGCGCCTTCTCTTTCAAAATATCGTATAATTGCATTGATGGTAGTTGTTTTTCCGGTACCCGGACCACCGGTCAGGATAAAAAGCCCATGGTCTGCCGCTTCCATGACTGCCTTTTTCTGCATTTCCTCTAACATGGTTCCCGTCTCTTTTTCAATCTGACGGATTCTTCGTCTTACAGTATCCGGTTCTTCGGGACATGGGATATTCAATTCTGTCAGCATACGTGCCGTGTTCAGTTCCAGATAATAATACCGGGCCGGATAAACCACCTGTTCCGCTTCCTGCTCCTTCACGATCAGCTTCCGGTCCAAAAGCATGTCCATCAGATGCTTTTCCATATAAGAACTGTCCACGCCAAGAAGCTCTGAAGCTCTGGCATAGAGTTCTTCTTTTGGCAGATAGACATGTCCCTCCGAAGCTGCCTGCAGCAGAACATACATCATACCGCTTCGAATACGATAATCCGAATCGGTATGTATTCCGATCCGGGATGCAATTTCGTCGGCAATTTTGAATCCGACTCCGCTGATATCATCCGCAAGACGATAAGGGTTTTCCTGCAGGACATTATACAGATTCTCACCGTATTTCTGATAGATCTTCACCCCAAGATTCAGGGATATCCCATATTTCTGCAAAAAAATCATAGCACGACGCATTTCCGCCTTTTCGGTTACCTGCTCTGCAATTTCTCTTGCCTTTTTTTCACTGATTCCTTTCACCTCAGCCAGACGCTCCGGCTCTTCTTCCACAATACGAAGTGTATCTTTCCCAAATCGCCGCACGATCCTGCCGGCCAGGGCAGCTCCGATCCCTTTGATGGCCCCGGATCCCAGGTAACGTTCCATTGCCAGGGAATCTTCCGGCATGATCTCCTGATAAGAAATAATCTGAAACTGTTTCCCATACAACGCATGACGGGTGTAATCCCCTACTGCTTCGATGGATGCGCCTTGCGCAATGGAAGGCAATGTGCCGACGCAGGTCAGCTCTTCTATCTCCTCGACTCCCTTCAGAACCATTACCGTATAACCATTTTCTTCATTTCGATATATTATATGATCAATATAACCGGTAATCGTTTCACTCATATTGCTTCTCCTTCATCCCAAAACAACGCAATCACTTTCTATAGAAAACATGCATCTGTGGTGAAACAAGAAGGATGCTGTCTCACCAGCATCCCTGTTTCACTCATCTAATTTTGCCATTATGCCGGGATACTTTCCTGTTCCGACAGCCACCACCATCATCGCATCCTGCACAGTGATCGTATGCACCCCGATTCTCTGCTCGATCAGCTGATCAAGACCATGCAGCAGTGCCCCGCCGCCGGTCAATACGATTCCCCGATCCATTATATCTGCAGCCAGCTCCGGCGGTGTTTTCTCCAGTACCGTGTGAATTGCTTCCACGATCTGATTGACCACCTCCCGAAGAGCCACTCGAATCTCTTCTGATGTGATCACAATGGTTTTCGGAAGTCCTGTATTCACGTTTCTGCCGCGCACGTCCATGGTGCGCAGCTCCGTTTCTTCCATTGCTGTTCCCACTGTAATTTTGATCTCTTCCGCAATATCCTCACTGATAAACAGACTATGTTTCTCCCGCACATATGTCATAATGGCATGATTAAAATTGTCCCCCGCTGCTTTTACAGAGGTTGAAATGACAACTCCCGCGATTGACAGCACTGCCACATCCGTGGTTCCTGCACCGATATTTGCAATCAGATTGCCAAAAGGCTTCGTGATATCAATGCCTGCACCGATGGCAGCGGCCATAGGCTTCTCAACAAGATAAACCTCCCTTGCGCCTGCCTGATAGGTTGCCTCTTCAATTGCTTTTCGTTCCACCTCTGTAATGCCGCTAGGCACACAGATGCTGATGCGGGGCTTCAGAAAAGCTCTTCGTCCCATAGCCTTTGACACGAAATACTTCAGCATTTTTTCCATGACAATGTAATCCACGATCACTCCCTGCCGGATCGGCCAGATTACTTCCATGTTTGAATTCACATGGCCGGTCATCTGTTTTGCATCATCGCCGATGGCGCGGATCTTCTCTGTATCTTTATCATAAACCACAACAGACGATTCCCGCAGAACCAGCCCCTTAATCGTGGAGTATACGACACTGTTGCGGGTACCAAGATCAATTCCAATATCATTTAAAGGCATAAAAATCCCCTTTCTTTGACTCTCTGGTGATTGATTTTATTATATATAAAAGGCCGGAAAATGAAAAGGCATAACTTATGTAAGGTATTTTCGCAGATACTGTCCTGTAAAGGATGCGTCAATCCCGGCGATTTCTTCCGGTGTCCCCGTCGCCAGAATGTTCCCGCCGCAGTCACCGCCTTCCGGTCCGATGTCGATGATATGATCCGCCGTCTTGATCACGTCCAGATTGTGCTCGATCACCACCACTGTATTGCCGCCCCGGGACAGGCGTTTCAGAATCTCGATCAGCTTGTGTACATCTGCAAAATGAAGCCCCGTAGTAGGCTCATCCAGTATATATATGGTTTTCCCGGTGCTGCGTTTGCTCAGCTCCGTTGCCAGTTTGATCCTTTGAGCCTCGCCCCCGGAAAGCTCCGTGGAAGGCTGTCCCAGCCGGATATAAGATAATCCTACATCATACAGTGTTTCGATCTTCCTTCGTATGGAAGGAATGTTCTCGAAAAAGAGCAATGCCTCTTCCACAGTCATATTCAACACATCATAGATGCTTTTCTCCTTATATTTCACTTCCAGTGTTTCCCGATTGTACCGGCGTCCCTTACAGACATCACAAGGAACGTAAACGTCCGGCAGAAAATGCATTTCGATTTTGATGATTCCATCACCTGCGCAAGCCTCACATCGACCGCCTTTAACATTAAAACTGAATCGTCCTTTTTTGTATCCCTTCGCTTTTGCATCTGCGGTTGCTGCAAACAGATCCCTGATCTGGTCAAATACCCCCGTATAAGTCGCCGGATTGGAGCGCGGTGTTCGGCCGATAGGAGACTGGTCGATATTGATCACCTTGTCCAGATTCTGAATTCCAAGAATGTCATCGTGTTTTCCCGGAATCAGATGCGCCCTGTTCAGATCTCTTGCAAGTCTCTTATACAATACTTCATTGACCAGAGAGCTTTTTCCCGATCCGGATACGCCTGTCACACAGGTAAAGATTCCCAGCGGAATATCCACATCGATGTGCTTGAGATTATTCTGCGCTGCGCCTTTGATGTGCAGAAATCCGGTCGGCGTATTTCTCACATCGGGAACCGGGATTCTTCGCCTGCCGCTAAGATATGCCCCGGTAATCGAATCCGGGTTCTTCATCAGATCCTCCGCCTTGCCGATCTGCACAAGCTGTCCGCCATGTTCCCCGGCTCCGGGGCCGATATCCACCACACAATCTGCGGCTCGCATAGTGTCTTCATCATGTTCCACCACGATCAGACTGTTCCCCAGGTCACGAAGACTCATCAAGGACTTCAAAAGTTTATCGTTGTCTCTCTGGTGCAGACCGATACTGGGTTCATCCAGAATATAAGCCACTCCCACCAGGCCGGAACCGATCTGAGTAGCCAGACGGATTCGCTGCGCCTCCCCTCCGGATAGTGTTGCAGTTGCCCTGGATAGAGATAGATAATTCAACCCCACATCCGCAAGGAAACGGACCCTTGACCGGATCTCTTTAAGAATCTGTCTTCCGATGAGCTGCTGTTGATTCGACAGCTGCAGCTGGTTCAGGTATTCCAGCAGATGATCTACGGAAAGATTTGTCACCTCATAAATATTCTTATCCCCCACCGTTACAGCCAGTGATTCCGGTTTTAAGCGCTGCCCTTTACAGCTTTTACAAGGTGTGACCTGCATATAATTCTCGTATTCCTGCTTTGCAGCTTCCGACCCGGTTTCCCTATACCGCTGTTCCACGTTGCGAAGAAGGCCGGGGAACTTCACGTCATAAACACCCTCTCCCCGCTGTCCTTTGTAATAAACCTTTACGGACTGCCCGTTGGTTCCGTGGAGCAATATATCCCTGATCTCTTCCGGATAATCCCGAAACGGCGTATCCAGGCTGAAATCATACACCTGTGTAAGGGCATCCAGGATCGCCCTGGAAAAACTTCCGGTCGTGGTACAGGACTGCCATCCCGGAACTGCGATAGCACCTTGGTTGATGCTAAGGCTTTGATCCGGAATCATCAGATCAACATCAAACTCCATACGATATCCCAGCCCCAGACATTCCGGACACGCTCCAAAAGGATTGTTGAAAGAAAAGCTGCGGGGCTCAATCTCGTTGATGCTTACTTCACAGTCCGGACAGGAAAAGCTCTGACTGAAATTCAGAATACTGCCATCCATGGTATCTACCACCAAAAGCCCGTCCGCCAGTTCCAGAACCGTCTCTATCGAATCTGTCAGACGTTTTTCGATCCCGGAACGTACTACCAGACGATCCACCACGATCTCGATATTATGCTTTATATTCTTATCCAGAGAAATCTCTTCCGTCAGTTCGTATAAGCTTCCATCCACCTGTACGCGGACATATCCGCTTTTCCTGGCCTGTTCCAGAACCTTTGCATGGGTACCTTTTCGTCCCCGGACAACCGGAGCCAGTATCTGGATCCTGGTGCGTTCCGGCAATGTCATGATCTGATCCACCATCTGGTCAACCGTCTGCTTACGGATTTCCCTTCCGCATTTCGGACAATGGGGAATGCCGATCCTGGCGTATAAAAGTCGAAAATAGTCATAAATCTCCGTCACGGTACCTACGGTAGAACGCGGATTCCGGTTAGTGGATTTCTGATCAATGGAAATTGCCGGCGGAAGTCCTTCTATGCTTTCCACATCCGGCTTCTCCATCTGGCCCAGGAACTGCCTTGCATAAGAAGACAGAGATTCCATATAGCGTCTCTGCCCTTCCGCATATATCGTATCGAAAGCCAGAGAGGATTTACCAGAACCGCTCAGCCCCGTCAAAACAACAAACTGATCCCTGGGGATATCCACACTTAGATTCTTCAGATTATTCACATTTGCACCGCGAATTCGAATAAATGATTTTTTCGAATCTGTTTTCTCTGTCATACAGCCTCCGTACAGTATATTCTGAACATTATAAAAATATTCATATGATTTTTAATTATAATATATCGAACAAATGTTCGTCAACCAGAAAACGAATCGAAAAGAACCGCACGTTGATATTGGAAATCTCCTTCTGAAATAAACTACGCATCCAACAGGAATTCTGCCATAATAGAATTGCTGACATGAATCCCCTCTCTGCTAAGGTACAAGAGATCCGTTTCTTCTATCAGTAATCCCTGCTTTGTAAACTTCTGAATCACTTCTCCGTATACTTCCTGCATGGAGATTTCGAATTCCTTCTGAAACCGTTGTTTAGAGACTCCTTCCATCATCCGCAATCCAAGAAACATGAATTCTTCCATCTGTTCCTTTCTGGTAAGAACTTCCATCTCCTCCGGACAGGATTCATGTCTGGAGATTCTATCCATATAATCCTCCATTCGGAAAGGATTACGAAAACGGGTATTTCGAATCAGCGATGCAGCTCCCAAACCGAATCCAAGATAATCTTTTCTCTGCCAATAACCGCAATTATGCCGGCACTCCATCCCGGACTTTGCATAGTTTGAGATCTCGTACTGATGATATCCATATTCCCGCAAAACCTTTTCCGTCAGATCATACATCCGGTACTCCTCATCCTCTGAAGGAAGAGCCAGCTCCGCTTCTGTCATACAGCCAAAGGGCGTTCCTTCCTCAACGATCAGACTATAAGCAGAGATATGCGCAGGAGCAGGGTTCAACTGTGCCACCGTCCGAAGATTCTCTTCCCAGTTTTCCACCTTCTGCTTTGGCAAAGCAAACATAAGATCCACATTAATGTTCTGAAATCCTGCCTGTACTGCCATCTGATAGCTCTCCAGAAATTCTTCCATTGTATGAATCCGTCCCAGAAGCTTCAGTTCCGCATCCCGGACCGACTGCAGCCCGATACTCAGGCGATTGATTCCGACACGCCGATAAGCCTCCAGTTTCTCTTTATTCAGAGTCCCCGGATTAATCTCAATGGAAATCTCTGCATCTTCCAGAACTACAAACCTGCGCCGAAGCTCCTTCATGATCTCACAAATATCTTCCCCCGGCAGGACCGAGGGCGTCCCTCCTCCGATAAAGATGGAAGAGACAGGTCTTCCTGCCTCTTCCTGTGCACACCTTATTTCGTTGATCAAAGCTTCTATATACAGAGTCTGTGTATTGTGCTCTGCCGGTCCTGACAGAAAATCACAATACAGGCACTTTCGGATGCAAAACGGAATGTGTACATATATTTCCAGAGGACCGTCCTTTCTATTAGTCATTTCTTCACTCATCCACATATTCCTGTCTGCCGCATCTTACTGACCATAGGAGGAATCATACCTGTCATCATATCCGGTATCATATCCCGTATCATATCCAGTATCATATCCGGACTCTGCTGCAGGATCTGTCTCCGGGGCTTCTCCCCCTTCCTGAGCAGTGGCACCTGTACCATTGGTCTTACCATCCGTTTCGTCATCCGTCTTCTTAGAAAAATTACTCCCATTCTCTAAAACATAATGATTCACCATCTTCAGTTTTCCATTGGTCACAACTGCATCCGGATCGATCAATTCAGGAGCGATTGTTGGCGTTGGTATCGGCGTGATGGAAATCTTCAGAACCTGTTCGGTTGCAAGATTTCTTTCCTCCTTTTTTCCGCAGCCTGCCGTCAGCGTTGCCAGGATCGCAGGCATCATTATCAAAAAAGCGATTTTTCCGGTTCTCATCCTGTCGTCTCCTTGCCAGCCGGTCACTTATCATCCAGCTTCAAAACACTCATAAATGCCTTCTGCGGAATCTCTACGTTACCTACCTGGCGCATTCGTTTCTTACCTTCTTTTTGTTTTTCCAGAAGTTTCTTCTTACGTGTGATATCGCCGCCATAGCATTTTGCCAGCACATCCTTGCGCATAGCCCGGACGGTCTCTCTTGCTATGATCTTGCTTCCGATGGCTGCCTGAATCGGAATTTCAAACAGCTGTCGCGGAATCTCTTCCTTCAGCTTCTCACACATTTTGCGGCCACGCTCGTAAGCCGTGTCGCCATGCACAATAAAGGAAAGGGCATCCACTTCCTCTTTGTTAACCAGGATATCCAGCTTCACAAGCTCGCTCTTCTCATATCCATATAGTTCATAATCCAGAGACGCATATCCTCTGGATCGGGATTTCAGCGCATCAAAAAAGTCGTAAATGATCTCGTTTAGCGGAAGCTTATATTTCAACAGAGCTCTGGTTTCTTCCATATACTCCATACCGACATACTGCCCGCGGCGTTCCTGACACAGATCCATGATGGCGCCGATAAACTCTGTCGTCACCATGATTTCAGCATCCACCATAGGCTCTTCCATATAATCAATCTCGGATGGATCCGGAAGATTTGTAGGATTGGTCAGATCGATGACTTCCTTGTTCGTTTTATGTACCTTATAGATTACACTGGGTGCCGTCGTTACGAGATCCAGGTTATACTCCCTCTCCAACCGTTCCTGAATGATTTCCAGATGAAGGAGTCCCAGGAAACCGCAGCGGAATCCGAATCCTAATGCAATGGAGGTCTCCGGCTCATAGAACAAAGAAGCATCATTCAGCTGCAGCTTCTCCAGTGCATCCCGGAGATCACCGTACTTTGCGCCATCCGCAGGATAAACGCCACAGTAAACCATAGGATTTACTTTTTTATATCCCGGCAAGGCCTCTTTACACGGATTCGCAGCATCTGTCACCGTATCACCCACACGGGTATCCCGTACATTTTTAATACTGGCTGTAATGTAACCAACCATACCGGCTGTCAGCTCGTCACAGGAGATAAACTGCCCGGCTCCAAAATAGCCGACTTCAACCACCTCTGCCTTAAATCCGGTTGCCATCATCAGCAGCTCCGTACCCTTTTTCACCCGGCCATCCACCAGGCGGCAGAACACGATAACCCCTTTGTAGGAATCGTATACGGAATCAAAGATCAAAGCTTTTAACGGTGCATTTATATCCCCCGTCGGAGCCGGAACCTTCTCTACAATCTTTTCAAGCACTGCTTCTATATTAAGGCCGGTCTTTGCAGAAATCTGCGGAGCATCCTGTGCCTCGATTCCAATCACATCTTCAATTTCATTGATCACACGTTCCGGTTCCGCACTTGGGAGATCGATCTTATTGATCACCGGAATCACGTCCAGATCATGGTCCAGTGCCATATATACATTCGCAAGGGTCTGCGCTTCGATTCCCTGCGCTGCATCCACCACCAGAATGGCTCCGTCACAGGCTGCAAGGCTTCGGGATACTTCATAGTTAAAATCCACATGTCCGGGGGTATCGATCAGATTGAAAATATATTCTTCCCCATCCTGTGCTTTGTATACGATACGAACCGCCTGGGACTTAATAGTAATGCCTCGTTCCCGTTCCAGATCCATATTGTCCAGAATCTGTGCCTGCATTTCCCGTTCTGTCAGAAGTCCTGTCTTTTCAATAAGGCGGTCTGCCAATGTACTCTTTCCATGATCTATATGCGCAATGATGCAAAAATTCCTGATTCTATTCTGGTCTGTCATTTCAAAATAATCTCCCAATATGTCTTCACTCTTGATTTCCTATAGACACTATCAAGTTAGTGTACCACAGACTCTTTCGTTTTGTCATCCATTATTCTGTAAAATTCACATCTATTATTCTTCAAAATTCACATCTAATTGTTTTGAAGGCCTTCACGCTGCCGCTTTCTGTATTCTCTTGGCGAACATCCGGTATACTGATGAAAAACCTTGCTGAAATAGCTTGGACTCTCAAATCCCGTCTGCACTGCGATATCTGTTATAGGATCTGATGTCTGCAGAAGTCTTGCCGCTGCAGCGCGCACTCTTAGCTGTGTCAGATAAATGACCGGCGTGATTCTTAAGGTATCCCGGAAACACCGGGTGCATTCTCTGGTGGATACATGGGCAGCATCTGCAATATCCTTTAAGGTGATCCGTTCTGACAGGTGCTGCTGCAGATAGAGCAGCATCTTCTTCAGTCGTTCATTTTTCCCTTCGTTTCGATTCTGCCCCAGTTTCTCCTTATTTTGCAGAAAAATGGTCAGCCAGATTCGGGAAAGCCGTTCCCGAATCATGATCTCGCATCCAAAAGGATGCTCTTCGCAGAGCCGGCAAACCTCCATCAGATCCTTTCGTATTTCCGCATGCCAGTCTTCCCGGCAAAGCCAAAGAGACGACAGGCCCTGCCCCGTTATCATCGGCAGTACATATCGGGTGTAAAATACGCTGGTGTCGGTTCCGGATATTAAGAGCGGATCAAAAACGATGGTAATGAATTTTCCGGTTTCTTCATTCTGCATGTGCATGGAATGCAATGTATTTGCATTCAGAAAAAAAGCCTGCCCCTTCTTCATTGCGCAGCTTCCCTCTTCAGAATCCACTGTGATTCGTCCCTCCGTGACATAGACAAATTCGATTTCCCGATGCCAATGCCATGGCACACGCCTGCCGATGTACAAAGCCATATCATTGTCGTATACGGCAAAAGGAAATCCCGGTTCCCCACGCACTGTCAGTTCTCTTAAATTCTCATCCGTCACTATTTCATATAACTGCATATGTCACCCTCACCTGATTTTGCAAATCATGAAAAACACATGGTTGTCTTTATATTACAAGTATAAGTCCTGTTATTGATTGTTTCAATCCTTAAATTGCTGTATTTTTATATCATAAAACAAAGCACTGCATATAAAATAAAAAGGAGTTGATCGTATGACACTGTATAATGTACCAAACGTTAATAAATTTTTATCCGTAGTTGACTCAAGCCTCGGCAATGTAACTCTTACGCTTCCGGGCGGAGCAAACTGTGATCTGAAAAAGGATGCCTCTGCAAGAGCCCTCCTGAACATGATAGTTCCCGCCCATGAAGGACTTTGCATCACCCTCTCCGACCGCCAGGATGCCGGCCACTTCATGCGCTACATGATGGAAACCGCTTCCTGAAACCTATAGTGTCCTTGCCTTATCACTATAGTAGTACAAACCTCATACAGAAGGAACAGCAGACAGGCTGTAGCATATGGATCGCAAACACGTTCTCACTCCCTTCGTCTCGCAGCGGCGCTGAATTCATTCTTCGCTGTCGCTCGAATTCATTAAGAGTCGGCGGACTCAGAAGGTTTGCTCTCACATATGTTACAGTCTGCTCTGCTTATGTCTTCCAATCAAGGAATATTCACATAGGTAAATCAGTGCACAGAAACGCTGTGACAAATTCCGGAAATCATATTGACATTTCGAATTGGATATACTAAAATAATTTAGCGTGTTGTGGAAGCGCACCGTGTCTGTTTCCATAAGCGATTATCATTTATGAAATGGAGGTGTACGAGTTGGCAAATATCAAATCTGCAAAAAAAAGAATTTTAGTTACTAAGACAAAAGCAGCGAGAAATAAATCTATCAAATCTGCAGTTAAGACTTCGATCAAGAAGGTTGAAGCAGCGATTGCAGCAAAAGATAAAGCAGCAGCTACAGAAGCTCTGAAAGGCGCTATTTCTACAATCAGCAAAGCTACTTCCAAGGGCGTTTATCACAAAAACAACTGCGCCAGAAAAGTTTCCCGTTTATCCAAAGCTGTTGACAGCATGGAATAATAGATTTTTATTTATAAGCTTATGAATAAAAAAGACAGTCATAACCGTCGATGACTGTCCTTTTTTATGCTCTTTGTACTCCTTAAGCCCTGCAGTATTTTACGATCAGCAGTTCCACGCTTAACCGTTCATCCAGTCTTCCGGATTTTACTGCTTCTTCCGAATCGGCAAAGTCAGCGATTGCTTCCTCAAGCTTTTCCACAGAGTAAGCCCTTGAACACTTCAGCAGATTCGATGCCGCAAAATTCGGAACACCCAGTTTCGCGGAGATTTCCCGCTGGCCGGCTCCTTCCAGCCCCATCTTCTTTGCCAGGAGAATCTGCCGAAACTGTCTTCCCAGCAAAAAAAGAATGAGCATAGGTTTTTCCTGCCGGGCCAGCAGGTCAGAATAAAGCTCTAAAGCCTGTTTCTGGTTTCGTTCTGTCACGGCACGCACCATGTCAAAAATCTTATTCGACAACTGGGATACGCAGATCATCTGAATATCTTCCGCCCGGATTTCATTTCTTCCCTGCACGTATCCAATCAGTTTCTCCAGTTCCATCATAATATTGCCCAGATCCGATCCAACCATTGCCAGAAAAAGTTCCATATTCTGCTTTGTGATCTTCAGGTTGTTTTGCTGCAGCTTTTCCAATACTCTTCTCGTCAGGTATTCTTCTTTCTGCGTTGAAAATTCAACGACCCGTCCCACTGTTTTTGCGTTTCTGGTCATCTTCAGTTTTCCATCTACCGAATCTTCCACAAAGATGATATATACATATTCCGGCAAAACCTTCAGATATTCCGCAAATTCTTCGCACTTGTTTTTAAAAAAACCTGTGTTTTCCAGAAGCAATACTCTCCGGTCCGAAAAGAATGGCATCGTTTCACATAAATCGATCAGCTGCTCCGGAACGATATTTTTCCCTTCGAAGACATGATAATTCATGGTATCCTCTTCTATACCAAGCGCTTTGATCAGGCTTCTCTTGTAGACCTGTTTTAAATAGGCTTCTTCCCCATACAGTACATAAACCTGTTTGAAATTTCCTTCTTTAATATCTTTTCGAATACTATCCAATGTAATCTCTCACTTTATCATTTCGTTGAATCGCTCCTATGTAAACACATCGTGGGAAATGTGTTTGACACTGTAATCCATCTTACTTTCTGTAACATGCATACTCGTACTCTCGCATAAAAGTGTAAATCCCGTCAATTGCCAGATTGCGCGGATCTTTATCCAGTCTTCCGTTCCGCACTTTCATATACTGGGATGGCATATACTGATGCAGCATATTCATAGGCAGCTCATAGTTTCGCAGATTTTCGAACATGATTGCCTGCGCTTTCTGCACCTCAGGCTTGCCGATATAGTAACGCGCCCGGTCCGAAAAGCTATATTTTCTGGCAAGGTGACACGCTCTTTCATCGCCATGATAATGCTTTTTCCAGTTAGAAGGATCCTTTTGCATCACTTCTTCCAGTACCTCAATGAAATTCGAATGCAGCTCTTCCGGTACCACTTCTTTTTCCATCATGGCCAACGCAAATAATGCTTCACGCAAACCGTATGTCAACGCAGGGCCCACCTTCAGAATATAGATTCCGTCCTCCACCATCTGGCGCAGGCATTTCTCACTCTGGTAGTCTGTGGAATGTCCTTCATAACCAATGGTTGGATAATCCTTCAGGCACTCACACAGCAAAGCTGCATTTTTACGCTTGTACAAGAACACCTGGTCATCGCCGAACTCTACTCCCGGCTGTACCACCACCGCAATCACATCCTCCCAGGCTTCCGGCACACCGTATTCTGCGAACATTCTTTTGTAAGTCTCCACGGTATCACGGAAAGCTTCCGGTTTTGTAACAGCCAGAGCATCTTCCTCTTCCTGGGCACCTCCGGGAATGGGAACCTCTGAACCAATGACAAATACCGGCCTCATGGCATTCGGTTTTTCTTTTTTCAGTTCTTCATAAGCCTGCATACACACCTTATAAAGCTCAACACCTCTTCTTGCCACGGTTTCCGTGGACAAAGCCCCCTCCGGATCATCTGCCAGTTTCATGCTGGTATCCAGATGAATCTTTTTGAAACCGGCTGAAACAAACAGCTTAACCAGCTCGATCGATTTTGCCATTGCCTCTTCTTCCGGCTCGTTCTGCCAGGTCAAAGGGCCAAGGTGGTCCCCGGCCAGAATCAGATATTCTTCCGGCACTCCGATCTTCCTGGCAAGATCCATAACGGTACGATAATAATCTGCCGGCTTCATACCGGTATATCCGCCAAACTGATTTACCTGATTCGCAGTTGCTTCGATCAGAACCGGCTTCTTCATTTTCTTAGCGCGAAGCATAGCTGCTTCCAGTACCAGCATATTTGCCGAACAATAAGACGGGATCCCGCAAGGAATGCCGGATCGACGATCTGCAAGTATTTTCTTGATTGGATGCTCCATAACAACAGTCCCCCTGATGTAACATTCATGATATTGATGCTGTAAATGATAACGGTTTACATTTGTGAATATACTTTTTCCAAAGCGTAATAGGATGCATCAAAAACTTTTTTTGCATTCTCATACACCTTACGATTCTCCGGATTCGGCTTCACAGGTTCGGAAAAGCGCAAGAATCTGTGAATGGAATCAAATCCCTCATAAACCCCGCATCCAACACCGGCAATCACTGCCGCAGCGATCGATGTGGCTTCTTCCACATGATCCGGCCGTGTCAGCTCCGCATCCAGCACATCAGCAAGTATCCGGGCAACGATATCCCCTTTTGCCCCGCCCCCGGTCAGAATCATTTCATCAACTGGCAGATACTTTCGATAAGCTTTCAGGATCAGCTCCATATTCATGGATACTCCCTCCAGAACAGCACGGATATAATCCTTTTTCTCGTGGTACATCCGGATGCCCAGAAAGCTTCCGGAGGCGTCGGGATTCCATCTCGGAGAACGTTCCCCTGCCAGGTACGGCAGGAAAAGGAGTCCCTTTGCCCCTGGTTTGGAGGATTCTGCCAGTTCATTAACCAGTGTCCAATAATCGGTGCCGTCTTCTTTCGCTTTTTTCACTTCTTCCTGACAAAAGGTGTTTTTCACATATGCATAGGAACTGCCGGCAGACTGCATGGTTCCGCATGGCATATAGCGGTCCGGAATCACATGTGCAAAGCAGAAAAACACTCTGTCTTCATCGATAAACTTATGCTGGGTGGTTCCTCCGATCCAGGCAGAGGTCCCAAACGTACAAAACATCTGATTCTTCTCAATACAGCCTGCCCCAACAGCAGAACAAGGCCCATCCCCGCCTCCGCATACCACCTTTGTGACCTCCGTAAGCCCCAGTTCCCTTGCTGCCTCAGGCATAAGGGTTCCGATCACATCAATAGACCGGTGAAGATCCGGTAACTTTCCCGCATCGATGCCTGCCGCCTGCAGGATATCTTCGGACCAGACCCGTTTCTCCAGATCCAGTGCATTGGTTCCGGATGCATCCGAATAATCGGTCACAAACTCTCCCGTCATCTTAAAGATGATATAATCCTTCACCTGAAGCATTTTATAGGTTTTTTCATAGATATCCGGTTCGTTTTCTTTGATCCACATCAGTTTTTCGATGCTGTACGCAGGACTGATCCGATGCCCCAATAGCTGATATGCCTCCTGCTCATCAAATACCTGCCGCAGCAGTTCTGCCTGTTTCTCCGCTCTTGAGTCCGCCCAGATGATGGCAGGACGAAGGACATTTCCCTCCCTGTCTACCACCAGGCAACACTGCATCTGTGCGGAAAAAGAAACCGCCAGCACATCTTTCGGATCGATGGTTTTCGTGATTTCCCTGGTGGTCTCACAAACAGCATGCCACCAGTCCTGCGGGTTTTGCTCCGCGATCCCGCCTTCCCGGTAATCCACATTATAGGAAACCGTTTTGCTCTGAATCACTTCTCCTTCCACAGAGAACAGCGTAGCTTTATTTCCGGAAGTCCCGATATCATGGGCAAGCAAATATTTACTCATCTGTCTCTTCCTCTTTTATAATTCATACAGTTTTTTGTCTCCGTATACGCTTTTCCAGTCTTTGATGAACCCATCCACTGCGAAGTCGATCACCGCATTTTTCACCATGGTCGTCAGCAGATCACCGGATACCGTCACCGCTTCTCCGCCCACCATCAGAACATCCATGATCTGTTGTGTATTCTTAAAGCTTGCGCCAAGGATCTTCGTATGCTTATTATGCTGACGAAACAGGTTTACAATGTCCCCGATTGCCTTCTTGCTGTCCACATTCAGGTTATTCATACGATTATAGTAAGGCGCAACATAGTCTGCACCCACGCTGGCAGCCAGCATGGCCTGCTGCGGCGTATAGATGGCGGTAGCCGTTACTCTCCCTCCATCCTCCTTGATGTGTTTCATTGCACAGATTCCCTGCTCAACGGCAGGAATCTTAATATAAGTATCTTTTCCAAGCCTTATCTGAATTGCTTCCGCTTCTTCCAGCATTTCCTCCCAGTTGTCAGAGGTCACCTGTACATGAAGCTGTTTGTCGCCAACGATCTCCCGGATCGTTGTGGTCAGCTTCCAGAAATCCTTCTCCTGTTCCCTGGAAATGATGGTGGGATTTGTGGTAACTCCGGTAATGTTGTATAGCTGCATATATTTTTTGATCTGCTCTATATTGGCAGTATCCAGTAAAATTTCCATGGTTGTCCTCCTGGTATTTCTTCTTTGATGTCCGTTTCTTTACTTATTTATCCTCACACTCCGGGTCAGGAATGCAATGCTGTGGATTCCAGATCCAGACGCTTGATAATATCCTCCTGAATTTCCGGGGACAGATCCAGGAAATTAACAAATGTTCCGTGAATGCGCACGATATAGACACCGCTTGGAGCGTATTTCTTCGGGTTGGCAAGAACCTTTCGCAATATATCCGGTGTTGTTACATTCACATACAGATAGAATGGCGACACATTGTCTTTGTCAAATTCATTGAAAAACAGCGGGGTAAAGATCTTCTGTTTGAACTCCATCCCCTTGCCTTCCATGGTATCCTGCCGGAAATATCCCGGGTTGATTCCAAAGTGTGAAGCATAACCTCCATTCATGGTATCAAAAGGAAGATAACGGTTGGAAAGCATGCGCATGCCCAATCCGCCGGAAGCCTCCCCGTACAGAGGGTCAACTCCATAATTCAACATTTCTCTTGCTTTTCTTCCATCCGGTGTAGCACCTACCCAATATCCATACATCAGATGCGTAGAAGGCGTGGAATAGTCCGGTCGGAAGGGATTGCCAAGATAGTTCTTTTTGGATGCCACCATTTCCGAAACCTTGATGGCGATTTCCTTTGCTTCGTTGTCTACCTTTTCGATATTATTTCCATACTTATCACAGGAAAGGAGGAACTGATGCATTTCTTCGTCTTCCTCAAAATTGCTGCGAAGAGCAGCCAGCATACGATCCACATCCTGCGGACGTTCTTCCAGAAGTGTATCGATGGCAATAAAGGAGTCTGCCAGCACACTCAGTCCATGGATCAGACATCCGCTGCCGTTATAAGGCGTCCCCTGCTTTTCTTTATTACGCATATCGATTCCGGAATCGATGCCGCCCATCATGGCAGAGAGGAACGGCACCTGATACAGACTAAGTGCACAGGATGCCGCATTGGCTGCCTTCACCATTTCATCCACATAGAAATCCAGTTCTTTGTAATACACTTCCCGGATATTCTTCAAAAGCTCTGCATTGTCTGTATAACCAAGTTCTTCCCGTGTTTTTCCAATCTGCTCACCGGTGATTTCCGATCTGCCGCCCTGCAGAACCAGTTCCAGAACCTTTGGGAGATTCAGCCAGCTATTTGTGGTATTTCCATTATCCTTCCCCATAATCAGCGGTTCCTGACAGCCGGCAATGGAATAATCGGAAAGGTCGCTGAGCGCAACACCGTGGCTTCCCAGTACTTCGAACAGTGCATCGTCATTAAACAAAGAAGGCGTTAAGACACCCGGCGTGAAGAAGAATCTACCCATTTCCCGGTAAAGCTTATCGGGGGTGCCCTTATGAAGCTTCACAGACAATATAGGCTGGGGCAGGTTCATATCAAAATAAGCATCAAGCAACGCATACGACGTAAGGTTCGTCAGGTCGATGCCGGCAGCGTTGCGTCCACCAATGATGAGATTCTGGGAGATGGCCCAGCTTCTGTCTGCAACGTTGAAAAATACCAGCATATGCTTCAGTAATGCAGCTGTCATATCTCTGTCCAAATCTTCCATTTCCCGGTATGGTTCAAAGATGCGGTCTGCATTTCCTACAGAAAAAGCAAAAGGATTCGGTGTCTGTTCCAGACACATTGTCTGCCAGATCAATACAAATGCCTGTAATGCTTCGTAAAGATTCTCTGCGCCTTGTGCCGGAACCCTACGAAGTGTCTCAGCCATAAGGGCAAAATGCGCCTTCGCCTTTCCGTCACCGGTCTCACTCTTTTTCTCTGCCATCTCTGCATAGCGGGAAGCTAATACCAGGATCGCCTCCATGGTAATCTTCATTGCTTCATAATAGGTGATCTTCTCCTGATCTGTCGTTTCTCCTTGTTTCTCTGTGATTTCATCCAAAACTCCATTGACGCCCACTTCAAGAAGATGGCGGACGTCCGGGATCACATGTCCTGTCACCTGTTCGATAAAAAAGACTGCTTCCTTCGTATACTGTTCTGCCGGAGCATAGGCTGCGGTCAGTGCTTTTGCAAAAGCATTCTTCGAATAATAATCTTTCACATGCGCAATTCTCTCTGCAGTGATATCTCCAACGGGATCAATATCCCCAAACACCGCGGTGGGATCACAGTAGCCGCAGAAAGAACTTACTTCAAACGCAGGATTGATCAACGCATAAGAACGTGCGAAAGCGTCATCCTGGGTTCCGGCCAGAATATGATAGTCCCCTAAGGTCAAAGGAATCTTTTTCATGACCTCCACCTGTGTCTTCGCAATTCGAATACAATCCGGCTCTTCCTTGAAAAGAGTATCGCATTCCATTGCGATCTCCCGGGCAAGGAACCATCCCTCCAGATGGTTCAGGCTTCGTTCTTCCACAAATCTGTCTTTCGCAAGCTTTGTGATCTCATCTGCTGTATAGATTTCCTGAATTCTCATAGCCATATTCAATCCTTTCTATATGTCTTGTATCTGTCTGTTTCGCCTTGATCTGCTGCCGATCCTGCTCATTTCGTAAACACCGGAACGAAATTCATCTCTGATTTCCCGGCGGCACCATGCAAAAAGCCTTCAGCGGATGGCAGAGCTGCATCAAAGAAAGCAGTAAAGCTGCTGCACAACTCTCCTTGCAAATCTCCTTCGCAATTCATCTATCTCATATGAATCAGGTGCGAACCACATGGAGTCCGGCAGATCTTAACATATTCTCCATATTTTTCACCGTCTCTCCCTGTATTCGCCCCGGTTTCATCTTATATTCGAATCCACATTGACCCCATTTGTCTTTTCCAAATTCATGATAGGTCAATAGCTCAACGCGAACCGTGTCTTTTACGGCAAAGCGCTGCAAAAGTTCTGTAAACTTCTCACTGTCTCCCGGTCTGTCATTAAAACCCGGAATCAGCGGGATACGGATCAACACGTCCGGATGCACTTCACAGGCTGCTGCAATACTGCAAATCGTCTGCGCATTCGAAACACCGATCCATTCCTTATGTATCTCTTCATCATAATGCTTTAAGTCCATGATCCACTCATCCACCAGCGGAAGCAGTTCTGTCATTTTCGGATGAGACCCATTGCTTTCAATCGTTCTGTGGATTCCCTCCTCGCCCAGCCTTCTCAGGAGTTCTTGTACTGCGGCAAACTGTAGGGAGATCTCTCCGCCCGTAAGTGTCACGCCTCCGCCGTCAAAAAACATCGGTCTGCTTTGCACTGCCTCCCTGACCAGATCTTCCACTTCGTGATCCAGGTATGATAACCGGATTCCTTTCTGACGCATACCGGTAACGCAAGGCAGTTCTTCACAGGTTTCACATATCCTGCGATCCAGCTGTTTTTCTTTCACTGCTCCTTTGGGGCAGCAGCTGTCTGTCAGCCAGTCCCGGTCTATCATCATTGCACCCTGCGGCGGCATGCCTTCCGGGTTGGAACACCATGGACAATGCATATTACATCCTTGTAAATGATAGATCAGCCGATTGCCCCGGCCATCCTGTGAATAATTAAACCCCTTTTGAAAAACCCTCAGTATCATAAGGCCTCCAACATTGTGCTAAACAAGCCCCGGAGACGCACTCCGGGGCTTTGCTAAATTCAAAACGATAAAACGATTTCAGATTCGAATTAGTCGTACAGGTTCTGTGCGATTTCCGGATCTTCCATGTTATCAACTGTATACCACTGGCATCCAGTGTCAACATCTGCTACTTCTTCGCCAGCTGCTGCTTTGCAAGCAAGTTCAACAACTGTTGCACCCATAGCTACAGGAGCCTGTGTAATAGCGCCAAGGAATGTTCCGTCAGCAACTGCTGCTTTGATAACTGCACCGGAGTCGAAACCAACACCAATAACCTGGCCTTCGCCTGTTCCGAGTTTCATAAGGTTTTCATTACCTGTTACCATAGCTTCAGCAGAATGCTGGTTGGAGCCATAGATGCAGATGATGTCTTCTTTGTTCAGAAGAGTCTGGCAGTCGATAGCGGAAAGCTCGGATGTAACCTGTGAAGGAACAAGTGTTTCAATAACAACAGTAGCGTCATCAGATGTTTCTACAGTTGCATCGTTCACATATTTGTCATTACCTTCCAGTTTTACAGAACCACCATCAGCGATGATGAGTTCACCGATTTTGTCGATGAATCCAAGACCACGCTGTACAACGGATTCAGAAACAGAATCCTGTGCAAGGATACCAATACGTACACTTCCTTCAGCAGCTGCGATTCTGTCTTTCAGAACTTTGTATGTTTCTTCTGCTGCAAGAGCGCCTGCATTGTAGTTGTTTGTGGAAGCATTTGCAAAGATAGCGCCTTCCGGAGCACCTGGAACACCAGAGTCAAAGCCGATGATCGGGATACCAGCATCCATAGCTTTCTGGATAGCATCCAGACATGTATCTGTAGAAAGAGCAGCAAGAGCGATAGCGCCTGGTTCGGAGTTGATAGCGCTCTCAAGCATCTGTACCTGGTCAGCATAATCAGATTCGGAGTTTGGTCCTACGAAGTTGATTTCAACGCCAAGTTCTGCAGCCTTTTCTTCAGCACCTTTCAGAACTGCCTGCCAGTACTGATGCTGGAAGCCTTTGGATACGATCTCAATTTTTGTTCCGGAATAGTCAGCTGCGGAAACGCCAACTGCCAGAGATCCAACCATTGCTGCGCACAATGCAACGCTTAAAACTTTTTTTGTCATTTTTTTGTCCTCCTTGAACATTTTGTTTTTCTTATATGTTAACCGTTTCATTCTCCAACGGTCCATATCTTTGGTAATAGTTTACAATCCAGTGATTATTTTTTGCCGCACTATATGAACATTTTATCACAATAGAAAGAAACTGTCCATATCACTTTATGCAGTTTTCTTATTTTTCAGAACATCGATGAAGATTGCCAGAATCAACACGATACCGGTAATGATCTGCTGCCAGTTTGCCTGTAATCCGATGTACGGGAGCCCTGTTTTCAGCAGAGACATAACGAATACACCCAAAAGAGTTCCGGTAATGGTACCGACACCACCTGTCATGGAAGTTCCGCCGATGATAGCGCCGGCAATGGCATCCAGCTCGAGACCGGCTCCGGTACCAGGTGCAATGGACTGGAATGTAGCCGCATAAGCAATACCTGCAAGGCCGGCAAAAAATCCGGAGATAATATATGCAAAGCTCTGGTATTTCACAACATTTACACCGGAGAGTCTGGTTGCTTCTTTGTTGCTTCCGATAGCCAGGATATAACGTCCAGGTCTGGATTTATTTAAGAAGATCGACATTACGATGATACAGAACAAAGCAAGAAGGAATCCGATGGGAATCATCTTCGTTCCGGCCTTGATCTTGAAAATGCTGCGGAACCATCCCTGCGGAGCAGCTGCCGGCGGCCAGGAAATACTCATACCGCCTGTCAGAATGGACCCGAGACCACGGGTGATCATCATGGTTCCAAGTGTTGCGATGAATGGCGGAAGATCCATAACGGCTACCAGAAGTGCATTCAGGCATCCGATCAATACGCCGAGAAGGATCGTTGCAAGCATACCAACACCAACCGGAAGGCCGAATTTTGTAATCAGATTCCCCCCAAACAATGCATAACATACCATACCGCATCCAACAGAGAGGTCATTACCACCTGTGATCAGACAGAAGGTTACACCAATTGCCATAAATGTAATGTAATAAGAATAGTCAAACAAACTTACCAATGTGGGATACTGTCTGAATGCCGGACTCTTAATGCAGAAGAATACTGCAAGTAAAATGATTACTGCAACTACTACAATTTTCTGGACACCGATAGCTCTTACGATCGGGTTGTTTGTAAAAGCGTTGCCCTTATTTTTATTTGCCATCTCTTTTTCCTCCTCCTAATTTCTCAGAGTTGCTGCATGCATAATGTTTTCCTGGGTAGCTTCCGAAAT
>JABUSW010000334.1 GCA_021443885.1 Blautia sp. | reverse complement strand
GGAGGCTTATAAGCCTCCATTTTCTTTATCTCTTAATAATTACCTGCCTCTTTATAATTACTTACCACTCTTCTTAACAATATTGGCCTGCACTCTCTTGTAGAGCTCTTCTGCGGCATTATACCCCATTTTCTTCTGTCTGTGGTTAACAGCTGCCGACTCAACAATAATGGCAAGATTTCTTCCAGGACGGATCGGCAGGGAATGACAGACAATTTTATTTCCAAGATATTCCGTATATTCTTCTTTTAATCCCAGGCGGTCATATTCCTTATCCTTATCCCACTCTTCCAATTTTATAACGAGATCCACCGCACAGGTATCCTTTACACTTTCCACACCAAACAGTGTTTTTACATCGACAATACCAATACCCCGCAATTCAATGAAGTGTCTTGTAATATCCGGTGCTGATCCAACCAAAGTAACGTCACTGACTTTTCTAAGCTCTACAACATCATCACTCACCAGACGATGTCCCCGTTTGATCAGTTCCAAGGCCGCTTCACTTTTACCGATACCGCTTTCTCCGGTGATCAAAACGCCTTCTCCATATACATCAACCAATACCCCATGGATAGAAATACACGGTGCAAGCTGAACACCCAGCCATCGAATCAATTCCGCCATCAGGGAAGACGTTGTACGGGCAGTTGCCAGAACCGGAACACTATATTTTCTTGCCATTTCCAGCATGTCTTCCGATGGTATCGTCATTGTACTGAATACAACGCAGGGTATTTTACTCGAAACAAATCTCTCAAATGTAAACATCCGGTCTTCATCATCAAGCTGCATCAGGTATGTATACTCAACATACCCGATAATCTGTACACGTTCATTTTCAAAGTGCTCCAGATAGCCGGCCAGCTGAAGTGCCGGTCTGTTGATTTCAGATGTAAGTATCAGAATATCCTCTAACGGAATCTCCGGCGTAAGATTTGTAAGATTCATTTCCAGAACTAGTTTTGTCAGTTCAACACCTTTCATAATACATCCTCACTTGCAAAACATATTTATATTTCGTATTTTATCACATTCGATATTCATTCGTAAAGATTACATTTTGCATCCATCACTCCACCTTTTCAGGGTGAAAAAAAGCATGCACCTTTATTGCACTTGCAGCGTTCATAGACTCCGTGTTTTTCAACTCTTCCAGTGATGCATCCCGGATCGCTTCTATGGACTTGAATTTTCTTAACAATGCTTTTCGTCTGGTTTCTCCAATCCCCGGGATATCATCCAGAATCGATTTTACCTGGTCTTTGCTTCGAAGGGAACGATGGTATTCAATTGCAAACCTGTGGGCCTCGTCCTGTATTCTTGTGACAAGATGAAACCCTTCACCGGAAGTGTCGATGGGTATCTCTACATTATTAAAAAAAACGCCCCGCGTTCTATGATGATCATCTTTCACCATGCCGCAAACCGGAATTGACAAGCCGAGTTTTTCCAGTACCTTTCGTGCAATATTGACCTGCCCGCGTCCGCCATCCATTAATATCAGATCCGGCAATCGGGAAAAGGAATCATATTCGCCATTACTTTCATGGGTAAATCTTCTGGTCAATACCTCTTCCATACTGGCATAATCGTTGGGGCCTTGCACCGATTTGATACGAAACTTTCGGTAATCACTTTTCTTCGGATGTCCTTTTTCATAAACTACCATAGATCCTACTGATTCGAATCCACTGATATTCGAAATATCAAAAGCTTCCATACGATGTATATTTTTCAGATTTAACCAGCCTTCAATTTCTTTTACGGCACCTATCGTACGTCCTTCCTCTCGTTTGATTCTTTCCCGATCCTTCGTAAGCACCATTCTTGCATTCTCAAATGCAAGCTCCATCAGTTTTTCCTTTGTACCTTTCTTAGGCACCCGAATATATACCTTTTGGCCACGCCTTGCGGACAGCCATTCTTCGATTACTTCTGCATCTTCTATTTCACTTTGTACCATCAACTCTTTCGGAATATAGGGGGTTCCAGCATAGTATTGCTTTAAAAAACTGGAAATCACCTGTCCCTTTGTGTCCCCTTTTGCTACATGCAGAAAAAAATGTTCTCTTCCGATCAGTCGTCCATCCCGCACAAAAAAGACCTGCACAACAGCATCCTGTTCCCGCAGATCTTCGCTCTCATCCATGGCAGCAGCGATGATATCCTTATCTTCCTGGTGGTATCCGGTGATTTTCTGTCGTTCTCCAATCCGCTTTACACTTTGTATCAGATCCCGCAAAGAAGCAGCCTCCTCAAAATTCATTGCTTCAGAGGCTGCCATCATTTTCTTCGTCAGGTCCTCAACCGTCCCCTGAAAATCACCGTTCAGGAAACGCAGTAATCCATCGATATGTTCTCGATATTCTTCTTGCGAGATCCATCCCTGACAAGGTGCGGCACATTGTCCCATATGGTGATACAGGCATGGACGTTCTTTTCCGATATCCTTTGGCAGAATACGATTACAGGAACGTATCTGATACAGTTTCCTGGTAAGCTCGATAACATCCTTAACCGCACCTGCACTGGTGTAAGGTCCAAAATACTTCGACTTATCCTTCTTCATCCTGCGCGAAAACAAGATACGAGGATATGGTTCATTGACAGTCACCTTGATAAAAGGATACGTCTTGTCATCCTTCAGCATTGTGTTGTATTTCGGACGATGTTCCTTGATCAGATTGCATTCCAGCACCAACGCCTCCAGCTCCGAATCCGTAATAATGTACTCGAACCGGGAAATGTGGGTCACCATCTGTTCAATTTTTACACCCTTATTACGACTGCTTTGAAAGTATTGACGTACACGGTTTTTCAGGCTGACGGCTTTTCCTACGTATATGATTTCATCCTTTTCCCCATGCATAATATATACGCCAGGTTTTCCAGGTAGTTTCTTTAATTCTTCTTCTATTTGAAACATATTTTTCTGTTCGGATTATATCCATTCCCGTCTTAGATCTTACTCTGCATTCGATTCTGTTTTTCCCGAAGCTTCTTCCTTACCTTCTGAAACTGCTTCCGCATGTATTTCATCAATTCCTTCCGCAACAGTTTCGACAGATGCTTCAACGATGCCCTCCGCTGCCGCTTCTACAGGTGTTTCAGCGATGCCCTCCATTGCTGTTGCTGCAGGAGTTTCAGAAATCTCTTCGGATGTTGCTTCTGTCTTACCTGCCGGCTTATTCTTGTCTTCCGGATCCGGTAACTCATTAATATCCTCCGGAATCTCCATTCCTTTCTTGACAGCCCGGAAAATCTTCATAAATTCTTTGCCGGTAATGGTTTCCTTCTTGATCAGGTATTCTGCAATTTTATCCAATGCCATACGGTTCTCGGAAAGCAAACGTTTTGCTTCTTCATAGGAATCATGCAGGAGGATCATCACTTCGTGGTCGATTTCTGTCGCCGTGTCATCACCGCAATTCAATACCATATTCCCTGTCAGGTACTTATTCTCCTGGGTTGCAAGTCCCATAAGCCCGAACTTCTTAGACATACCATACTGCGTGATCATTGCACGGGCAACCTTTGTTGCCTGTTCAATATCATTTGCGGCACCGGTTGTGACGGTATCAAATACGATCTCTTCGGCTGCTCTTCCGCCAAGGTATCCTACCAGCATCGCTTCCAGTTCCTTCTGGGTATTCAGATACTTCTCTTCTTCCGGAACATGCATAACATATCCAAGGGCTCCCATAGTACGGGGCACGATGGTGATCTTCTGAACCGGCTCAGCATCTTTTTGCAAAGCACTTACCAGAGCGTGTCCCACTTCATGATAAGAAACAATGCGGCGCTCCTGAATGCTCATGATACGATCTTTCTTTTCCTTACCGACCAGAACAACCTCAACCGACTCAAAGAGATCCTTCTGGGAGATTGCATTTCTTCCGTTCTTAACAGCAAGAATCGCAGCCTCATTGATCATATTTGCAAGATCAGAGCCAACGGCTCCGGAGGTTGCCAAAGCGATTTCATCAAAATCTACCGTTTCATCCAGTTTTACATTCTTTGCATGAACCTTCAGAATATCTACTCGCCCCTTCAGATCCGGACGATCTACAATGACACGTCTGTCAAAACGGCCCGGGCGAAGCAGTGCAGGATCAAGAACTTCCGGTCTGTTTGTGGCAGCCAGAATCAGAAGTCCCTTGGAAGTGTCAAAACCATCCATCTCTGCCAGAAGCTGATTCAATGTCTGCTCACGCTCATCATTTCCGCCGCCGTAGCGTGAATCACGGCTCTTGCCGATTGCATCGATCTCATCGATAAACACAATACAAGGCGCATTTTTCTTTGCTTCTTCAAACAGATCTCTTACTCGGGAAGCGCCCACACCCACAAACATTTCAACAAATTCAGAACCGGACAATGAAAAGAACGGAACATGCGCTTCACCTGCCACAGCCTTCGCCAAAAGTGTCTTACCGGTTCCCGGAGGTCCTACAAGCAGTGCACCCTTCGGCAGCTTTGCACCGATCATAGTGTATTTCGCCGGATTGTGCAAAAAGTCTACAACTTCTTCCAGGGATTCCTTTGCTTCATCCTGTCCTGCCACATCCTGGAACGTGATACCGGTCTCCTTCTGAATATAAGCCTTTGCCTTGCTTTTTCCTACTCCCATCATGCCGCCGCTTTTTCCCATACGACGCATAAACAGCATCAGAAGCCCAAACAGAAGCAATGTCGGAAGGAGAACGCTAAGGATCATGGAAATAAACTCGGACATTGCGTCCGGTTTTTCCGAATGGAATTTGATCTTCGTGTCCGCAAGTCTTGCTGTCAATGCAGTCTCATCTTCCATCTGATTTGTGTAATAGACTGTGTCACGGAACTGCGTAATCTGTTTCTTTGGAACGATCTCCAGAGTGTCTGCCTTCAGCGTAACCTCCAGGATCTGGTCCTTTTCTACCATATCGATAAACTTGTCATATGTGATCTCACTGGAATTGTCCTTCAGCATATTAGTAAAAAAGCTGAAGCAGACCAATGTGACCAGCAGGCAGATCAACAACGCAAAGAGCGTCTGCTGATTTTTTTTATTTGGTCCGTTTGGTCCGGAGTCTTTCTTATCTGGTCTTTTTCCATTAGGGTCTTTATCATTCTGATTACTCATTATAATCCTCCCGTTTTAATCAATCCTATTCATTATAAAGATTTTTCAAAAATAAATCAACCTGGGATTGTGAAAATACTTTGAATTTTCTTTTGGATGTAGTATAATGGAGTATCGATTTTTTGAAGCAAGGAGAACAGATATGAAAACAGGTTTCGATAATGAGAAATATCTCCGTATGCAGTCCGAACATATCAAAGAACGCATCGGAAAATTTGGCAACAAATTGTATCTGGAATTTGGCGGAAAACTATTTGATGATTATCATGCATCCCGGGTTCTTCCCGGTTTTGAGCCGGACAGCAAGCTTCGGATGCTGATGCAGCTTTCGGATCAGGCCGAGATCGTCATCGTGATCAGTGCCGCTGATATTGATAAGAATAAAGTACGCGGAGATCTTGGCATAACATATGATATGGATGTACTTCGTCTCATTCGGGAATTCACTTCCAGAAACCTATATGTAGGCAGCGTATGTATTACGCAGTATTCCGGACAGGATGCCGCAGATAATTTCAAAAAGCGCCTGGAAAAGAGAGGAATTAAAGTATACACTCATTATGTAATTCCGGGATATCCCAGCAATGTCTCCGCCATTGTCAGTGATGAAGGCTATGGCAAAAACGAATATATCGAAACCACCCGTCCTCTGGTAGTCATTACTGCTCCGGGACCGGGCAGCGGAAAAATGGCCACTTGCCTTTCCCAGTTGTATCACGAATACAAAAGAGGCATCTGTGCCGGTTATGCAAAATATGAAACCTTCCCCATTTGGAACATCCCTTTAAAGCATCCCGTGAATCTGGCATATGAAGCGGCTACAGCTGATCTGAACGATATTAACATGATCGACCCCTTCCATCTGGATGCATACGGTGTAACCACAGTCAATTACAACCGTGATGTGGAAATCTTCCCGGTTCTTCAGGTCATGTTTGAAAAAATAATTGGGGAATGTCCTTACAAATCCCCCACAGACATGGGTGTAAACATGGCCGGTAATTGTATTGTGGATGATCAGGTATGTCAGGAGGCATCAAAGCAGGAAATCATCCGCCGTTATTATAAAAGTATGAGCAATCTGCTCAGTGGAACTGCTAAAGAAGACGAAGTGTTTAAGATCGAACTGCTTCTCCAGCAGGCTCATTCAAACCTTACCGATCGCAAGGTCGTTCCGGCCAGTCTGAGCCGTGAAGAAGAAACCGGCGCCCCCGCCGCTGCTATGGAGCTGCCAGATGGCAGGATCGTCTGCGGCAAGACCACAGATCTTCTGGGAGCATCTTCTGCCTTGATTCTAAATGCATTGAAATCTCTGGCTGGCGGTATTGATGAGCAGAAGCACCTCATCTCTCCGGATGCCCTGCGTCCAATCCAGGGTCTGAAGACGCAATACCTTGGAAGCAAGAATCCTCGTCTTCATATCGACGAAACATTAATTGCATTATCTATCAGTGCGTCCGAAGATCCGGACGCAAAGAAGGCATTAGAGCAGATTCCAAACTTAAGGGGATGTCAGGTGCATACATCCGTTATGTTGTCGGATGTTGATATCTTAAGCTTCCGTAAGCTTGGTGTCGAACTCACCTGCGAACCGAAATTCGAACATAGCAGATATTAAGAAACAGAAAAAACAAGCAGCATCTCCGGAAACATACCGAAGGTACTGCTTGTTTTCTTTTTCTGTAATTAATGGCTCGGGTGTCAATAACACATTCTCCCACTCATGTGCAAGCACATCGTGGAAAATGTGTTCTGACACTGTAATCATTAATATTTCCGTTCTGCCTTCAGTTCCGGCAGGTTCATTGTGGCGTCAAAATAAGTCTCATCCACATGCTGTATCTTATCAACTGTCATGCCCTTCTCCAGATTACGGATCGTCTCCAGGAGCTGTGGTCCCTGCAGCGGATTGCACTCAAAATCCGCATTGATCTCGCCATCGATCATGGCATCCAGTGCAGCCTCCACAGCGTCAAAGGAAATCACGATCATATCCCCATTCGGTCCGCAGGTTTTGCCAGCCTTCTGAATCGCATCAATTGCCCCGAATGTCATATTATCGTTTTCGCTGATCAGAACGTCAATATCATCATAACGTTCCAACAGCTTTTCCATGGCCTCCTGGCCTTTTGCCTGTGTGAAGTCTCCATCCTCTCTGGCAAGCATCTTCCAGTTCTCATGCTCATCCAGGACCTCCGAAAACCCTTTTGTTCTGCCGATCTGAGCAGAAGAGCCAAGCGTTCCCTGCAAAGTCACAAGATGGATCTCCTCTTCTCCCCGTCCTTCTGTACCCAGGTAAGCCGCAAGCCATTCTGCTGCATCTCGTCCCTCTTTCTCAAAGTCGGAACCGATCCAGCAGGTATAAAGCTGCGGATCCGCATCAACCATACGGTCCACAATAATAACCGGGATTCCGGTGTCCTTTGCCTCCTGCAGAATTGCATCCCAGCCTGTCTCTACAATCGGATCCAGCACAATGTAATCCACTTCCTGCAGGATAAAGTTCCGCATGGCTTTGATCTGGTTTTCCTGCTTCTGTTGTGCGTCCTGAAAAATCAGATAAAAGCCCTCATCTGTGGTAAAAGCAGATTTAATGGATTGTGTCATTGCGATCCGCCAGTCGGATTCAGAGCCAACCTGTGATACACCGACCATCACCAGCCCGTCTCCGGAGTCATTATCTGTTCTATCATCAGACAATGATGCTCCGGCAGCATTTCCTGCAGTAATACACATACCGGCAAGCAAAAGACTGACCATCAGAACAATTGAATTACGGTGTTTCATTTCTTACTGTCCTTAATCTTCGCAAATACACTTTGCAGTACAATAAAGAAGCACAACAGTGCTGCTACCGCAATGCTGGACCAGGAGCTCAGAAGTTTTCCATTGGTTTTAACTAACGTGGAGATCGTACCATTGATCAATACACCAAAGAAGGAGCCGATTACGTTTCCGACACCTCCGGTCAGCAATGTTCCGCCGATAACTGCAGATGAAATTGCGTCCATCTCCAGTCCTGTAGCCTGCTGAACTGCACCAGCCATGGTATTCATGCAATAACAGATTCCTCCAATGGAACAAAGGAAAGAAGATAAAACATACGCTTTCAGTTTTGTCTTCTTAACATCAAGTCCCATCATAATAGCGGACTGCTCGTTTCCGCCTACTGCATAGAGACTTCTGCCGAATTTCGTATAGCGCAGCATGAAGAAGATCACCAGCAGAACAAGCAGTGCTATCACAACATGAACACGTACGTAAGGAACCTGCAAAACCCCTTTTCGATTTGTATAAGCTCCGATGTTAAAAGGCATTTCGATCTTGATATTTGCAATATTCCGAAAAGCTTCGTTACTTACCGATACCTGATCGGTACAGATCACAGCTGTCATACCGCGGGCAAAGAACATACCTGCCATAGATACGATAAAGGGCTGAATCTGCAGATAACCGATACAGAAGCCCTGTACCAGTCCGAAAACAACGCCAATTACCAGAACCATGACCACCAGTGCCAGCGGGTTCCATCCCCATCGTTCCATCCCCGCCGCAAGGATCATACAATCCAAAGCGATCAAAGAACCTACGGAAATGTCAATTCCGGCTGTCAGCATAACACAAGTCATTCCGCAGGTAACACAAAGAAGACCTGAATTGTTGATCAGAATATTCAAAAATGTCTGTAAATGAGAGAATCCTTTCGAGCCGTATACAATACATCCTGCAGCATACATAACAACAAATAAACCAATGGTGATCAGCAGAAGCAAGGTATTACTGTTAATTTTCTTTTTCATTATGCGATACCTCCTTTTGCAAGTGCTTTCTGGGCATTTCTCTTTTTCCAGTATGCTTTTACCGGCGGAGCCTGGATCGCAACGATGATGATTACGATGATAGCCTTGAATACCGGTGCCTGGTCGGAAGATACACCAACTGCGTACAACGTTGTCGTGATAGCCTGAATGGTATATGCGCCGATGATGGAACCTGCAAGACTGAATTTACCGCCTCCAAGACTGTTCCCGCCAAGCGCCACCGACAGAATCGCATCCAGCTCATAAGATAATCCGATGTTGTTTGAGTCTGCCGAATAGATACGGCTGGAATTGACAATTCCGGCAATACCTGCGCAAAGGCCGCAGACAATATAACATACGAAAATGATCCTCTCGGAATTCAATCCTGCAATACGGGATGCTTTTTTGTTGATACCAACGCTCTGGATATAAAGCCCCAATGCCGTCTTTTTCAGTAAAATGGACATAATTGCGATACAGATCGCCGCAATCACGATCGGGGTCGGAATAAAGCCCAGGTATCCTCCGAAGAACTTATATGAATCGTCACGAATATATACGATCAGGTTATTGCAAAGCAAAAGCCCGATAGCTCTGGCTGCCGAATACAGGATCAGAGTCGCCACCATAGGCTGTACATTCAGGTACGATACCAGAAAACCATTAAACGCACCGCATAAACAGCCAAGAAGGATACCAGCCAGCACACCTACGATAAGGGGTGCCGCCAGCTCATTGGCAGACGAAACACCAAATCCTGCCAGAATCATACAGCAGAAGGAAGCTGCCAGCGCCATTACAGAACCTACGGAAATGTCAGTACCTGCAGAAGCAGATACAACCAATGTCATACCGATTGCCAGGATCGCAATTTCACTGCCTCGATTCAGCACGTCGATCAAACGGCCGAACAATACACCATTTTTCACGGAAATCGAGAAAAAGCTAAATGCAAAATTTCCGTTTGCTACATCATAAACAACGTTCACTGCCATAACCAGAATCATGCAGAAAATCGGCAGAAACAGCTGTTTGCTGGTGAGTTTTTTCCATGTACTCATTACTGGTCACCTCCTGCGATAGCTTTCATAACAGATTCCTGTGACAGCTCCTCTGTGATCTCTCCGACTTTCTGTCCATCGCGAAGAACTGCCATCTTCGAGCAGGTACGAAGCATCTCTTCGATCTCTGATGAAATAAAGATGATGCCTTTGCCTTCTCCTGCCAGCTGAAGAACCAGCTTCTGAATCTCTGTCTTGGTCCCGACATCGATTCCACGGGTTGGCTCATCCAGAATCAGAAATTCCGGATTCGTCGCAAGCCAGCGTCCAAGAATGACCTTCTGCTGATTCCCACCGGACAGCTGTCCGATCAGAGACTCTCTGCTGGCTGTCTTAACCTGTAAAAGCTCAATGTACTTGTCTGCGATCTCGATCTGTTTGCTCATTGGCAGCAGCTTGAACATGCCGCGTTTTGCCTGCAATGCCAGAATAATATTCTCACGTACAGACAGGTCTGCAATGATTCCTTCTGCTTTTCTGTCATCCGGAAGTAAGCCCATGCCAAGATTCATTGCATCAATCGGCGCATTGATCTTCGCTGTCTGCCCGTTCACCTTCAAGGTACCGGTCTGATTCTTATCTGCGCCGTAAATTACCCGGGCAAGCTCGCTTCGTCCGGAACCAAGAAGTCCGGTAAGACCAACGACTTCTCCTTTATGTATCTCCAGATCGAATGGTTTGATGGTTCCTTTGTGGCTGAGGCCCTTTGCATCGATCAGAAGCTCTGCACCGGAGAAATCCTGTGATCCTTCGGATTTGATCGCTGCAAGATCATCAAAATCTTTCCCCATCATGGCTGCAACCAGCTTTACGCGGGGAAGCTCTGCAATAGGATACTCTCCTACCAGCTGCCCATTTCGAAGCACGGTAATACGGTCGCAAACTGCATATACCTGTTCCAGGAAATGCGTAACAAAGACAATTCCAACCCCCTGTCCTTTCAGGCGCCGCATCAGTCCAAACAGCTTTTCTACTTCATTGTCATCCAATGATGATGTCGGTTCGTCGAGAATCAAAACCTTGGAATCCATATCCACGGCACGGGCAATGGCGATCATTTGCTGCAAAGCCAGTGAATACTCTTCCAGATTCTGTGTCACATCCACATCCATGTCCAGATCATCTACGATTTTCTGAGCTTTTTTCACCATCGTTTTCCGATCGATGGTTCCAATTCGTGTTTTCGGCTCGCGGCCGATAAACAGATTCTCTGCCACGCTTAGATTTGGACAAAGATTCACCTCCTGATACACAGTGGAAATTCCCTTTTTCTGTGCGTCCAGAGTAGAATGATTTACAACCGGTCCCTCAATTCCCTCTACATGGATCTCGCCGGCCTCAAAGGCATTAATACCGGTAAGGCATTTGATCAGCGTGGATTTACCTGCACCGTTCTCGCCCATTAATGCATGAATCTCGCCCTTACGAAGAGTGAAATCCACATTATCCAAAGCCTTTACACCCGGGAATGTCATGGTAATACCGCGCATGGTCAATACAACGTTATTGTCCATATTGTTCCTCCTTTATCGCATTTAAAAAGGGAGACCCGGATAGTGGGCCTCCCCAGGAATGCTAGTTAGTCTTCCCTTACATTTGTACTGATTTTAGTACTGAGCGTCGATGATTTCCTGTGTTACAACTGTCAGTTCCTGCTCTTCTCCGCCAACTGTGATAGAAGCAAGGATATCTTCTGCTACATACCAGTGTTCCGGCATGAATACTTCTTTTTCAGGTGTTTCGCCAGCTTCAAGCTGTTTGATAACTTCTTCTACAGTCGGAGCTGCAAGCGGGTTGCACTCGAAATCACCATTGATATCGCCTGTGATTACATATTCAAGACCTGCTGTACAAGCGTCGAAAGAGATAAGAATCACATCACCATTGATACCATAGGAAACGCCTGCTGCTTTCATAGCATCCATAGCACCGAATGCTTCATTATCATTCTGGCAAACAACTACGTTAAACTGTCCTTCATAGGATTTGCAATAGGATTCCATAACTTCCTGGCCGCCGGCCTGTGTAAAGTCACCATCCTGGGAATCAAGGATCGTCCAGCCTTCTGCGTCAGCGATCTCTTTGAAACCGTCTGTACGTCCGATCTGTGCGGATGAACCTTTGGAGCCTTCGATTACGAGAGCGTTGATCTCTGTGATGCCTTTTTCTGCTGCGTATGCTTTCAGCCATTCACCAGCTGCAAGACCTTCTGTCTTGAAGTTGGAGCCTACCCATGATACATATTTGTCAGAGTCATCGATGGTACGGTCAATGATGATAACCGGAATACCAGCATCTTCACACTCTGTAAGAACCTGATCCCAACCTGTGGAAACGATGGGGTCGATGATGATGTAGTCAACATCCTGCTCAATAAATCCACGAACTGCTTCCAGCTGAGCTGCGGAATCATTGTCACAGTCTACGAACTGAAGATCATATCCATTCTCTGCGGAGAAAACGTCCTGGCAGGATTTTGTAGAAGCTGTTCTCCAGTCAGATTCATGACCAACCTGTGCAAAACCTATTGTGATAACGTCTTCTGCGAAAACGTTTGCGGACATAGCCATTGCCATTGTTGTTGCAGCTGCAAGACCTAATGCGATTTTTTTGTTCATTGTAGAAACCTCCTGTTTTGTTTTTTACGTTGCCGGCACTGCCGACCATGGTAAAATCATACCCGAATCTGTCCAAAAAGGATACCGACATCCTTTTGCAAGAAGTATATTTTTTTTACTATCTTTCTCATTGCTTCTGAAAAAGTTGATTTTCTTTGGAAAAAGTTTCGATTTTTTTCGCAGGAATCTGTACGATCACATCCGTTCCCTCTCCAAACACGGAAACGATCTCCACTCCGAAACGCAGTCCGTAATTCAGGCGGATCCTTTCAACCACGTTAAAAAGACCAAATACGGAAGGCTCGATATTCTCTTCTCTTTCCTGATACATTTCTTTGCGAACCTGCGACAGGCGTTCTTCGGTCATACCCATACCGTTGTCCTTCACGTGAAATTCCATATTCATTCCATTCATGCGGCCGGACACTTCAATATATCCCATCCCCCGCTTGTTCTTGATTCCGTGATATAATGCATTTTCAACGAGAGGCTGCAGTGTAAGCTTCAGAATCTGGTACTGATACATCTCTTCCGGTATACGGATCTCATATTCCAGAATGTCCTGATAACGGAATCGTTGTATCTGCAGATAGCTTCGTATATGGGATTCTTCCTCTCTGACACTGATGTAATCACGCCCTTTGCTCAGGGTCGTCCGAAAGAAATCGGACAAAGCCGTTACCATGGTTACGACCTGTTCCTTCTCCCCTGCCTCAGCCTGCCAGATAATGGCATCCAATGTATTGTATAGAAAATGAGGGTTGATCTGCGCCTGAAGCAGCCTCTGTTCCGTCAGCCGCTGATTGACCTGCTCCGTCTTAATATCCTCCACCAGATTACCGATCCGCTCCACCATGTGGTTAAATCCCTCTTCCAGTTCCTGCAGATCCTCGTAATTGTCATCTGTATGTGCTCTTACGGAAAAATCACCCTGACCGGCCTTTCTGGTTACCATACGAAGTTCACGTATTCCCTTTGTCATGCTGGATTGCATTCTCCGACTAATGACAAAAGCAATCGCAAAAGTCGTGATACATAGCAAAGAGCTGATCAGCATGGCATTTTTCACGTCTTTTCCAACCCTGTCCCTGAGCAGTTCCAGATTGGTCGCAGCATAATAAATGTATTCCTGAATGCTTTCCTGTACCAGTTCCGTTAATATCCGGATATTCAGATCCAGATGTTCCAGATTGGTATCATACATTCCGCTGACACCTGCATCCCTTTCAATTTCTTCTACACCTTTCTCCAGCGAATTCAGGCATTTCAGTATGATGTTCAGCTTATTTCTTCCGTTTTCCTCTTCTGTCTTACCCAGAATACCCGTAAAGGTTTCTCTTGCACCTTTGATCAGGTTGCGGGGAGCATCCACATCAACGATCTCCGCAGCTCTCTCAGAGTTCACAACAACGACATACATGGTATAATCCACCTCTTCCTTCAGGTGTGTATTATACTCATTGGCTTTCGTGATATTCTCTACAATAGCATCGTATCTGGCCGAAACCTGGTAAGTCATGACCAGAAGATAGATGGCAATACAAGCCAGCGGCAGAAAGCATACCATCATCAGCAAATGCAGACGACTCTCCAGGGATGTATTCTTCCCCCTCATAGATCCTGCTCTTTCCGGCGGTTTTTATACTCTTTCGGGCTGCATCCAACCACCTTCTTAAAAATATAGCTGAAATAATGTGAATCTTTATAACCAACCTCATATCCGATTTCTGAAGTTCGCAGGGAAGAACACATCAAAAGCTCCTTGGCTTTCTCCAGTCGCACAGAAGTAAGATATTCGATAAAAGTCTGACCTGTCTCCGCACTGAAAATAGCACTGAAATAACTGGGACTCACATTCACCTGTGCAGCAACCGTCTGTAGAGACATCTCATCCTTTTGGTAGTTCTGCTGGATAAATGCTTTTGCTTCCTCCAGCAGAGCGTCATAGCGCTTCATGGAACGACAGTCTCTCAGACGCATTGCCTCTGTAAAAAGATGCTTCAGCCAGCATTTCATCTCCTGCAGAGCGGCAATCTGCGTCAGAGTTGTCCCGATATCCCGGACATCCTCCGGAAGCTCTTCATTTTCAATTCCCAGATTCTGCAGAAAGTCAGTCACTACAACAAAAAGATCCATCACAATATACTGTCTGAACAAAAGAGACTGGTAATTCTTCTCCCCTACGCGGGCAAAGTACTTCTCCACAAAATCAGAAATCTCCTCTATAGTACCGTTCTTCAGGAATTTCTCCACCTGCTCCTGCTCCGATTTTTTGGAATGCAGATCCCGAACATCGATTTCCTCCCCCGCAGTTCCTCTCATTCTTCGAACATCTGAAATCTCCTTCTGATATCTTTCCAGAATACGTTCCTGTTCCCGTTCAACCTCGATGATTTCCGCAATTCTCTTTACCGCTTCCAGAAGCTTTGCCGACCCAATCGGTTTCAGCAGATAATCGGTCACCCCGATGTTGATGGCGGACTGGGCATATTCAAACTCATTATAGCCGCTGAGAATCAGAATTTTGATCTGCGGCAGTTCCTTCTTTACCAAGCGGCTAAGCTCCAATCCATCCATAAAAGGCATCTTGATATCCGTGATCAGAATATCCGGTTTTTCCCTCTTAATAAGCGGATAGGCCAGCTCTCCGTCGCTGGCCTCTCCTACAAACTCAAATCCTTCTTTTTCCCACGGAATATTATTCTTTATGCCATTACGCATAACGACTTCATCTTCCACCAAAAAAACCTTGATCATTTATTTACCCTGTCCGTAATAAGCGTTGGCACCATGTTTCCGATAGTAATGCTTATCCTGAAGCTCCTGGGGTGCAGGCTGTACCTGCGGGTTCAGATTTTCACAGCGAGCTGCCATCATTGCTACCTGTTCCAGAACAACTGCATTATGAACTGCTTCGTGTCCGTCTTTACCCCAGGTGAATGGCCCATGATTTTTGCATAATACTGCAGGAACCGCTTCATAATCTTTGTCCTTGAACATTTCTGCGATCAGCACACCGGTGTTTTTCTCATAATCCTTCAGTTCTTCTTCGGTCAGGCAGCGTGCACAGGGAACTTCTCCGTAGATATAATCTGCATGAGTGGTTCCATAACAGGGAATTGCTCTGCCGGCCTGGGCCCAGCTGGTTGCCCAAGGTGAATGTGTATGTACAACACCGCCGATATTCGGAAATGCCTTATACAGTTCTACATGTGTAGCAGTATCGGAGGAAGGATTGTATTTCCCTTCGATCTTATTGCCATTCAGATCAACAATTACCATGTCTTCCGGTTTCAATTCATCGTAGTCAACACCACTTGGTTTGATGGCAAAGTATCCTGTCTCGCGATCGATCTCGCTTACATTTCCCCAGGTAAATGTAACCAGATCATATTTTGGAAGAAGCATATTGGCTTCATATACTCTTTTCTTCAGTTCTTCTAACATATCATTTCCTCCTGCGATTTGTCACATCGTCTCAACAGCAGCTCGCTCAACCGGAAGCGCTGCCTTAAATGTATCCATGAACTTCTCAAAACCTTCAATGTCCGCTGCCTCCGGAGCCAATGTGCTTCCGGCCTGTCCTGCAAATACCTTCTCCGAGAGATATACATCCAGGGTTTCTCCCTCAGCCTTGTTCTTCATGTAAGAAGCAAGAAGTGCAATTCCCCATGCACCGCCTTCTCCTGCAGTTTCCATAACCGTAACCGGGGTATTCATGGCTGCTGCCATAAAGCTTTGTCCAACCCCTTTTGTCTTGAACAATCCGCCATGACCCATCAATTCATCCAATGTAACATTTTCCTGCTTGGACAGAATATCCATTCCAATCTTTAAGGAAGCCATGCAGGAATACAGATGCGCCCGCATAAAGTTTGCCAGATTAAACTTGCTGTCCGGTTTACGAACAAATAATGGCCGTCCCTCGTCAAATCCTGTAATGTGCTCTCCCGAGAAATAACAATAGGACATCAGACCGCCGCAATCCTTGTCGCCTTCCAGTGCTTTATTGTACAAAGTACCATAAAGCTTATTCATATCCACTTCCATACCCATGGATTCCATAAATTCACGGAAAATACCTACCCATGCATTCAGATCAGAAGTACAGTTGTTGCAGTGTACCATGGCAACAAGGCTTCCGTCCGGTGTGGTAACCATATCCAGCTCCGGATATGCTTTGGAGAGTTCCTTTTCCAGAACCGCCATCAGAAAGATGGAGGTACCTGCAGAAACGTTGCCGGTTCTCTGTTTTACAGAATTAGTAGCCGTCATACCGGTTCCTGCATCACCTTCCGGAGGGCATACCGGAATACCGGCCTTCAGATTCCCGCTGACATCAAGGCGTTTTGCACCTTCCTCTGTCAACACGCCGGCACTTTCCCCTGCTACCAGAACCTTCGGAAGAATATCTTTGATTCTCCAGGAATATCCTTTATCCGCGATCAGTTCATCGAATTTTGCAATCATAGCTGCATCGTAGTCTTTTGTCTTAGGATCAATGGGGAACATACCGGAAGCATCGCCAACACCAAGTACCTTCTCCCCCGTGAGCTGCCAGTGAATGTAAGCAGCCAAAGTTGCCAGATAATCAATGTCCTTAACGTGCTCATCCCCATTCAAAATACACTGATAGAGATGCGATACGCTCCATCTCTGGGGGATATTATAATTAAACTCCTTAAACAGCTTCTCGGAAGCTTCTCCTGTGATGGTATTTCTCCAGGTTCTGAACGGAACCATTAATTCACCATCATTGTTGAATACCATATAACCGTGCATCATAGCAGAAAAACCAATGGCACCGATGGTCTCCAATGTGACGTCGTACTGTTTCTTAACATCTGCCGCCATATCAGCATATGCGCCCTGCAATCCGGTCCAGATATCATCCAGTGTATATGTCCAGATTCCATTCTCCAGACGGTTTTCCCATTCGTAACTTCCTGATGCAATGGGAGCATTTGAGGAATCTACCAATACCGCTTTGATTCGTGTCGAGCCAAATTCAATACCAAGCGCTGTACTGCCATTTAAAATATCCTGTTTTACCATAGTCTGTCCCTCTCCATGAAAAATTTTTAATCAGTTTAACTATATCCTATTCGCTCCTGCAATCGCAAGTATTTTTTTGTCTATTTTTAATAAACTTTCCGCAAAAAAAGGCAGTTTATTACTAAAATAGCACATTCACAAACCCGATCAGCATCCCAAGAGCTCCCCCGATCCAGACCAGCGCATTCAGCTCTTTTCTTGCAATTTCCATGATTAGTTTCTCCAGAAACGAAACGTCGAATTCATTGATTTTTTCCTCTACGATACCGGATACATCCAGACGGCTGATAAAGCTCTCCGCCTTTTCCTCCAGTATCTTAAGATAGAACTCCCATATCTTATCCTTGATCTGTTCCTTTCTCTGCCAGAGAAATACACCTGCTTCTGACATGGGCATATCTCTCCATTTATGATACTCCTTATCGACATAGGATTTCAAAAGTTCCGGGCTCTTCTGCAGAATGACTTCATCCAGCTTCATTGCGATCACCGGCATGGATTTTCGGACTGCCGGTTCTGCAACCATAGCCGCCATAGGATTAAGGTTTCCCATGATCTCCGCAAAAGCGTATTCCAGAATCTCTTCCCCGAGATTCTGTTCCACAACACGCTCGGCAATATAATTCGAAACCCCGTCACCGATATAATCTGCACCGCTGTCAATCGTCTCCAGATATCCTTTTCGCTCTAACAAATCCGCCAGCGTTCCATCTTCTTTTCCCAGCATCTCAATGACAGAATCTACCTTAAGAGAAAAAGCCTGCTTCAGATTATCGGATGCCAGGGCTTTCTGTAAGGTCTCCGTGTCCAGCAGTTCATCACCGATCACCTTCCCGATCGCTTTCGCGATTCTTGGTCGTTCCTTTGGGATCAGCCCCGGCGTAAAAGGAAGCTGAAAGCCACCTATCTTCACGGGATATAACGGACGAAACAGCATTCGGATGGCGATCCCGTTTGTAATCAGTCCGATGAGGGCTCCTATGGCCGGTCCTGCGATATATTGAATATTCACTGTCTTTCACCACCAATCAAAATCAATCAAATCATAACACGATTATTATATACGTATTCGAAATCCCCGTCTATACCATCATTCACAGAAATTCTTGCAACGATTCCCTTTTCAATTCGATTCTCTGGTGCTACAATGAAATTCTGTGAAAGTTGTTTCACTTTAAAAGGAGGATTTTATGCAAAAACCAAACATTGTGATCAGAGTCATATCTGTCGCCGCATGTAAGATCACGCGCTTTTTCTTAAGAAAAACCGGACGAGGCGGAACTGCGATACCGGGTATCGCAGCCATGAAGATTTCCAAAAGAATCCTGTCTGCGGTGTCCGATGGAATGAAAATCGTCGTTGTCACCGGCACCAATGGCAAAACAACAAGCTGCAATATGATCGAGCATGCCCTGTCTGCTGCCGGTTGTCATTGTCTACATGACCGATCCGGAGCAAATATGCTACATGGAATCGCCGCGGATCTGATCTGTAACGCAACCCTGACGGGAAAACCCAAATATCCTTATGCGGTTCTGGAGTGTGACGAAGCCGCCCTGAAGCTGCTTGTCCAGTATATCACTCCCAGGGCGATCGTTGTTACAAATCTTTTCAGCGACCAGGTGGACCGGTATGGCGGCGTGCAAAACACGTTAAAAGAGATCCGCACCGCGGTTACACGCAGTCCGCAGTCTACCCTTGTACTGAACGCAGAAGATCCATTGTCTGCATCCCTGGCGTTAGACACTCCCAACAAGGTCATCTGGTATGGACTTGAGAAATCTGTAGGCGTACAGGGTAACATTGATTTAAGCGATGCAGGAAAGTGTCCGAAATGCGGTTCCGATTATACATATGATTACCACATTTATGCACATCTGGGTGGTTTTTCCTGCCCGAACTGCGGTCATAAGAGAATGTCTCCGGACGTTGCGGTTACATCCATTGAAAAGATCTCTGCATCTGGAAGCACGGTTCAGATGCAGACAAACGGAAAATCACAGCGTATTCAGATCTCTCTTCCCGCCGTCTACAACGTGTACAATGCCGCAGCAGCCGTTGCTGCAGCCAAAGCTATGGACTTAGATCTGAAGAAAGCAATGGATTCCCTGTCCAGTGTCCGTTCTTCCTTCGGGCGTATGGAAACCTTTGATCTGGACGGCAATCGGCTTCAGATGATTCTCGTGAAAAATCCGGCCGGATGCAATCAGGCCTTCTCCTATGTAACGAGCTTTGCGGAAGATTTCAATGCAGTTCTCTGCCTGAACAACCAGACCGGAGACGGGCACGACATTTCCTGGATAAACGATACGGATTACGAGAAGCTTTGTGCTGATCCGCATCTTCAGAAGCTTTATGTTGGCGGTGAATGTGCACAGGAACTCTTAAAACGGCTGAAGAAAGCTGGCGCCGGAGAGGATAAACTGGTTATGATCGCGAATTACAAGGACCTTCTTGACAAGCTGAAGGCCGATCAGCTTCCTGCTTTTCTGCTTCCGAATTACACTGCCATGATGGAATTGCGCGGTGTCTTAAGCCAGGCCACCGGTACGAAAGACTTCTGGGAATAAACAGCTGGCAAAACCGAACTGTATTCTATATAACAAAAGAAGATGCTACGTTTGTTCACATGCTGACATTCGCTGCATCTTCTCTTATTTTTCGTGATAATAATCCGGCGCATTCCATTCTTCATTGATTCCGGAATACTTCCAGCTGTTCTTCTCTTCATTATAGGAGTATATCAGCAGATACTGATGTTCTCCGGAAGTTTTCAACGCACTATAAACATAAGACAGAGGAATCCATTGCCGGTTGTGCTCCGGATCTCCGGAATCCGAAAGCAGGACATTTCCCGTCTCCGCATCGTAAGACCAGATCGTTACGTAGTGCCCCTCTGTATCCTTCCAGTAAGAAGCATCATTCGCACTGGATACCAGCACGATGGCTCCCACTGCACTTTCCATTGCCTGACAAAAATCCTCGAAGCTATCATCTTTGTCGAAAACCTCATTGGCAATGCCTGCAGATTCCAGGGTCTGTTTCAAAAACGGCCAGTCTATGGCGCCATAGCCTTCGCTGGGAGCATAATCCGTAACAAGCTGCGCATAATAATACATATCTACCGGAGAGCATTCATATGGTGTCATGGTTCCATATATGCTTGCAAGAGCACACAAGCCACATCCAAATACACTGAAATTGCCGCCCTCCATATTGAATTCACACCATTCCCCGGACCAGTCCGCTTTTGTATTCCACGCTACAGGGCCTTGCATGAAGGTGTAAATGTTTTCCTCCTCAAGATCCGGAACAACATCCTCTGAAACCGGTTCTTTTTCCGGCTCTGGTTCCTTCGGTAACGGAGCCGGTGTCGGTGATACTTCGACTTCCACATGAAACAAAGGTTCTCCACTGCGCAGCCTGTTCCATATGGAACTCAGCGCATCTCTTTGCCAAAAAGCCACAATTCCGGAAATCACTGCGATAAAAAATGCGATGATCTTGATCCGAAGAACGATGATTCTTCTCTTTCTTGTGTTCTTTCTCTTCTTCTTTTTTTTCTTCATACGAATCAAACTAATAGAGCATCTCATCCAGATACGGACATTGTTTTTCTGCCCCCTCCCGGACTCCCGCTTTTCCTTCACAGGTAATATGGCGGATCTTACGGCAATACGTATCGCAATGCCATCCCTCGTCTTTCAGAGGCTCCTGACATTCCCCGTCTGTTTCCGGCACATTATTTACCATTTTATTCTTCATTGAATTCCTCCTCAGGATCAAAGTAATTCGCCATGGAAGGAAGAACTTCTTCCAGCGCTTTGTGTGGATTTGGAATTACTTTATAGGCGATCAGGTCGCCATATTCTTTGCATTTTTCACAGCCAGCCGCAACTGCTGCCTCTACAGCACCCACGTCTCCGGTTACCATAATGGTCAGCAGAGAGGAGCCAATCCTCTCCATGGAAATTATTTTCACAGCAGCAGTTTTCGCCATCACGTCTGCCGCTTCAACAAATGCAACATATCCTTTTGTTTCAATCATTCCCAATGCCTGCATGATAATATCCTCCTGCGATATTTAGACTTTTGTATACTTCCGCCAATTCCGACGGCGTTCATTGCTCTTATTGATTTTATTAGTTTCTTTAATTTCGTTTATAGCTGTCCATATCTATAAATTCGCACGTTTCAGCACTTCCGGAACCTTTGCCTCCCATCCCAGTGCCATAATATGCACGCCCTGACAATATGGTCTGCACTCCTTAATAATACGGGTAACGATCTCAATACCCGTAATTCCGGCTTTCGCCCTTGGAACATCGGCTTCCAGTTCTGCGATCATACTGTCCGGCACATGAATTCCGGGAATACTCCGGTTCATATATCTGGCCATTGCAGCACTTTTCGGAATTACAATGCCCATCTGTACCGGTTTTCCAAACTTCTTTGCAATCTCCATAAACCGTATAAAACGTTCCGCATCGTACACTGCCTGCGTCTGAAAAAAGTCTGCCCCTGCAAAAGCCTTTCGCTCCATTTTCGCAAGCTGGGCTTCGTAAGAATCACTGCAGGGAGATACAACGGCCCCCTTTGCAAAGCACGGTGGTTCTCCAATCAGAGAATTTCCGGCCATATCCACTCCGGATTCCATCATCTTCACTGCATGCAGCAGAGAAACGGAATCCAGATCATACACCGGCTTTGCCTGTGGATGATCTCCCATGGTCGTATGATCCCCCGTTAAACAGAGTACATTTTCAATACCGAACATTGCTGCACTTAAAATATCGGATTGGATCGCGATTCGATTTCTGTCCCGGCATGTCATCTGAAAGATTGGTGTAATACCGTTTTCCTTTAATGCCACGCTGGTGGCAAGAGATCCAAGGCGCATCACAGAAGACTGATTATCCGTCACGTTCACGGCTGCAACGCCATGAAAATACGCTTTGGCATCCCCTAAGATTTTTTCCACGTGGAACCCTTTGGGCGGTCCTACTTCAGCAGTCGTCACAAATTCACCACGATCAAACAATTCTGTAATTCTCATAATTTCAATTATTCCATTTCCTTATTACTGAAAGCAAAGTCCCGAATCAAAGCCGGTCCCTGCATAAGTTCCGATCTCCCAAGCATTTTCAGTCTTCGGGTAATTCGTTCCCATGCGCAGTCCATGTCCGGATCCACCTCACACTTTCCGTTCTTGGATCCGCCGCATTGTCCATTCAGCAGCCCCTTTGCGCAAGCAGTGACCGGACAGATTCCACCGGTAAGATTCAGATAGCACGTTCCACATCGGTCACAGCCATATTCCAAAGGAGTCACCCCCTGAAATCCGGGAAGCGCAAAAGTATCGCATCCGGCATATACTCTTTTTTCCGGAAATATTTCTGCTATGGTCTGCACCCCGACACCACATGCAAACACAAGGATCGCATCTGCATTCCTAATCGAATCCCTGTGGTACTCCAGGCATAAACGGCTGTTCTCCGGGTTACAGATATACTCCATTGTAGAAAGTCCTGTTACCATATCTTCCTCAATCAGTTTCTCTGCAAAAGCTTTAACAGCATCCTCCGGAAAATGGATTTCCTTACATCCATGGCACTGCAAAAGGAAAATCTTATCTTGCGCAATCAAAGAGAGAATCTGTTCCATCGGTTTTAATTCTGTTATTAACATTTTACTGCTTCATCCCCTTTATTGCAGATTTTCCCATTTTGATCATGGAAACAATGGGAAGTCGGGAAGAGCAAATATAGTCACAGCATCTGCACTCCACGCAATCCATAATGTTTCGTTTCAGCATCCCCTGGTAATCCTGTCTACCGCCAAGCTGAACAAAATAAAGCGGCTGCAGCTCCATAGGACAAACATCCACACAACGGCCACATTTTATACATTCGCAGGGAATCGCATGATTCGTGTCTGCAGCGATCCAGCCATTTGTAACTTTTTTCACCGGAAAATCACTGCCGTTCACCTCGTATCCCATCATGGGGCCTCCGGCCTTTATCGTAACATCCTCCCCGGTTATCCCACCGCAGGCATCCACCATTTCCTGAATATTCGTTCCTATTTTTGTAATAAAATTGCCAGGGTTCGGAATACGATCCCCGGTAATCGTAACGATTCTTTCAATCAGCGGCATACCGTTCCGGATCGCATCTGCTATTGCTTTGCCGGTGCTGACATTATCTACAATGCATCCCACATCCGCCGGAATTCCGCCTCTTGGCACAGTCCTTCCGGTTGCCCTCCGGATCATCATCTTCTCCGCTCCCTGCGGGTATTTGGTTCGTGCTGTTACGATTTCGATATGGGCCTGATCTGCTGTCTTTTCTCTGAGAATTTCGATGGCATCCTGCTTGTTATCCTCAATTACAATAACGCCCTTTTTCGCATTTACCGTCTTAATAATGGCATTTAACCCAAAGAGCACATCGTCTGTATACTCTAACAGCAGTCTATGGTCTGCCGTCAGTCCCGGTTCGCATTCACACCCATTCAACAGTACTGTATCGATGGGCATCCCGGGATCCAGCTTCACATGTGTAGGGAATCCTGCACCTCCCATACCAACAATTCCGGCCTCTCTGACAATAGCAATCATTTCCTCCCGATCCAGCTCCTCCAAGGGTCTGTTGGGCCGTACAGACTCATGCAGCCGTTCTTTTCTGTCATTCTTAATGACGATAGAGATGCATTCGCCCATTGTTACATGAGGACGCGGTTCCACCGCAAGCACCGTGCCGCTGACGCTGGAATGCACATTTGCGCTGATTCTGCCATCAGCCTTTGCGATTTTCTGTCCCACCATCACGTAATCTCCCACCGAGACGACGGGAATCGCCGGGGCGCCCATATGCATGGACACCGGAATGGTGATGATATCAGAGGCGGGAAAACGCTTCAAGGGAAGCTGTGCAGTACGTTCTTTCTTTTCTGACGGGTGTACCCCTCCGTAATATCCTTCCAGCCGGCTTTCACGAATAGATCTTACATAATCCTGAATCACTTTATGATTAACTTTTGAATAATCCCGCACTTGCACCGGCTGTTGAATGAATTCTTCCAGTCGGCCTTGCTGCGCAAGACGCTGCTGTATCTGATTCCATGCACAGTTCCGATCCGGATTTACTTCACACTTTCCTTCTTTTGCACCGCCGCACTGCCCGTTCAGCAATCCCTTAGCACAATCCACCACCGGGCAGATCCCTCCGGTCACATTCAGATAGCATTGTGCACAGGCACCGCATTTCTTTTCCGTCAATGCCATACCGTGGTGACCTCTGTCGGGCAGTGTATTACATGCGGCAATAACCGGAATATCAGCCAGAACCGCAACTGTCTGAACGCCAAGTCCACAGGCGATTACAACAAGGTTTTCCGTATCCTGCGGAATCTGAACCGGAAGTTTCCGACTCGTCTGTATCCGGTTGCACAGAAAATCCTGCTGCAACAGTCCTGTAATGTTTTTCCCCTGACCACAGGCAAACTTCAGAAAGGTATCCCTGTCAGGATGTTCAAAAGATTCAAATATCTCAAAGCACCTGCTGCAGGCAATGACAAACAAGTGGTCCTTTCCTTCCAGCAAAGCCTCCAACTCTTCATGATTTCTCAGCTTAAATTTTGTATGATTTCTCAAGATCGATCATCCTAAAACACTAAAATTAATCTATTTCTGCCTTTTTGCAGCACTAAAATACTCCCTGGTCAGCCGGATGGCTATTCCGCTTAATCCCAGCAGACCGATCAGATTCGGAATTGCCATGAGACCATTTAATGTATCTGCAATATCCCACACAAGTGTAAGGCTTCCTATGGAACCTACGTATGTCAGCAATACAAATACTACACGATAGCCAAAGGATACCTGTTTTGTGATTCCTGTATTACGAAAGAGATATTCAATGCCTTTTTCTCCATAGTAAGACCATCCAAGGATCGTAGACAATGCAAAGAGGACGGTTCCCATTGTTACACCAAAGGTACCGATCCCTCCAATGGCATTTCCAAAGGCGGTAATGGTTAAGTCTGCCCCCATCAAACCACTGTCATAAAGCCCGGAACAAACGACTACCAGGGCTGTGAAGGTACAAATGATAAAGGTATCAAAGAATACCTCAAAGGCACCCCAGAAGCCCTGTTTTACCGGACTGTCCGTGTTTGCAGCTGCATGGGCGATGGGTGCACTTCCCAGACCCGCTTCATTTGAGAAAATACCTCTTGCAAATCCATAACGAACAGCATTTGCAATCGTATATCCGGCAACACCGCCCCCAATCGATGAAGGATTCAATGCACCCTGGAAAATGACTGCAAATGCATGGGGAATCTGTCCTGCATATGCGACCAGTGCAGCAATGCCAAATCCAACGTATGCAATTCCCATGATGGGAACCAATGTCGAAGTAACTCTTGCGATACTCTTGATTCCGCCTAACAATACAACTGTAGCGATCACGATAATGACAGCACCTGTGATCTTAGGATCGATTCCGATGGTGGAAGACAATGCAACTGCGATTGCATTTGCCTGTGTCATGTTGCCAATACCAAAGGAAGCAAACATTGCAAACACAGCAAACAATACGGAAAGCCATCTGAACTTTGGTCCAAGACCTTTTTCAATATAGTACATCGGACCGCCGACGTTTTCCCCGATAGCGTTTTTTTCGCGGAAGTGAACGGCCAGAACAACCTCAGAAAATTTTGTTACCATTCCGAACAAGGCGCTGACCCACATCCAGAACACAGCGCCCGGACCGCCAAGGGCGATGGCCGTTGCTACACCTGTGATGTTGCCGGTGCCTACGGTAGATGCCAGTGCTGTCATAACCGCCTGGAAGGGAGAGATTCCAAACTCATCTTTCTTATGGGCTTCCGGATCCCGGATTCCGCCAAGTGTGCAGCGTAAGATTTCACCGAGTTTTGTGATCTGAATGAAGCCTACACGGATGCTCAGATATATACCGGTTCCTACCAACAGAGCCAGCATGACGGGTCCCCAAACGACACTGTTGATGGCACCGTTTATTTTTGTAATTGTTTCTATCATTTTGATGTCCCTCTCCTGTTTAATATTACGTAACATTTTAACACATCAAAGCATTGATTGTCTAGCAAAAGGAGAAATGATGCGTTGCCTGACGGACGGACGCGCATAGCCCCGGCAGGTATGTTCTGCAACTCGCTCTCGCTCCCTTCGTCTCGCAGCGGCACTAAATTCATTCTGCGCGAAGCTTGAATTCATTAAGTGCCGGCGGTCTCAGAGGGTTGCTGACACATACCTGCCGGGGCTATGCGCTGTGTACCTAAAACAACCTGAGAAATAGCTGTATATACCTGTACGAGCTGTGTGCCGTATTCTGTGTGTTCCAAATCACTTTGGAGATTGTACACAAGTTTCTTTTATGCATTTCATAATGGTTGAATTATAACTTAAAACGACGTGTATTTGCACAATTTCGTTATTTTGACGCATTGGGATGGCATATTCGACTGTATAAAAGGTGAGATTCGTGTATTTACAAAAGCGAATAAATGCATTATAGTATCTCTGATTAAATAATTTAAACATTTATGAGTATATAAAGGAGAGTTGTTATGGAATTATCAGTACTTCAGAAATCCAGATATGATTATGCTCCGAAGCTTCCTGGTATGCTGAGACATGGCATTGCCGAGATCAGTGTGAAGGAGGGCGAGGAGACACAGAGTGTTGCAGATCAGGAGCAGATTAAAGCTTTGTTTCCAAATACCTATGGCAAGAAGGAAATCACATTTGTAAAGGGTGCGAACACTTCTGCCGCAAAGAAACAGGTGGTTGGTGTTATTCTTTCCGGCGGACAGGCTCCTGGCGGGCATAACGTTGTGTGTGGTCTTTATGATGCATTAAAAGCCACCAATAAAGATAATGAGCTTTATGGTTTCAAGGGCGGTCCCAGCGGACTTCTTGATGATGATTATCTTATTTTTGATGATGCATATATCAATAAATTCAGAAATACAGGCGGTTTCGATATTATCGGTTCCGGAAGAACCAAACTGGAGACACCGGAACAGTTTGCCATTGCCGCAGAAGTATGCAAGAAACATGGTATTACCGCTATTGTGATCATTGGTGGTGATGATTCCAACACGAACGCCGGTGTCCTTGCGGAATACATGGCAGCAAACAACACGGGTGTACAGGTTATCGGCTGCCCGAAGACCATCGATGGTGACCTTAAGAATGAGGATATCGAAATCTCTTTTGGTTTTGATACTGCCACAAAAACATACAGCGAATTGATCGGAAACGTCGAAAGGGACTGCAATTCTGCAAAAAAATACTGGCATTTCATTAAAGTAATGGGACGTTCCGCTTCCCATGTGGCTTTGGAATGCGCACTCCAGACACAGCCAAACATCTGTCTGATTTCGGAAGAAGTAGCTGCTAAGAAAATGTCTCTTTCTCAGATTGCAGATCAGATTGCAGATTCTGTTATCACCAGAGCTGAAAAAGGTATGCACTTTGGTGTCGTTGTAATCCCGGAAGGTGTTGTAGAATTTGTTCCTGAATTCTCTGTTCTGATTGCAGAAATCAATGAGCTTCTGGCCGGCAGCAAAGCAGATGAATTCAATTCCCTTGCTTCCTGGAAAGAAAAATATGCATTCATTAAAGATGGTCTTACGGAAGCTTCCATGAAGGTATTTGCAATCCTTCCTACGGCGATTCAGCAGCAGCTGTTCCTGGAAAGAGATCCGCACGGCAACGTACAGGTATCCCTGATCGAGTCCGAGAAGCTGTTTTCCGAAATGGTTGGTGCAAAACTGGCTGAAAGAGGATATGCTGAAAGATATGCAACGCTTCATCATTTCTTCGGATACGAAGGAAGATGTGCGTTCCCATCCAACTTTGACTCCGACTACTGCTACTCACTTGGATACAACGCATTTATGCTGATCCAGTATGGCTATAACGGATATCTTTCCAAAGTATCCAATCTTTCCGCACCGGCTTCTGAATGGGTGGCAGGCGGTATGCCGATCACTAAGATGATGAACATCGAGAGAAGACATGGGGAAGATAAACCGGTTATCAAGAAAGCCCTTGTAGAGCTTGATGGCGCACCATTTAAGTATTTTGAAGCAAACAGAGCAAAATGGGCTGAAGAAACATGCTTTACTTATCCGGGTGCAATTCAGTACTATGGTCCAACTGAAGTGTGTGACCTTCCTACAATTACACTCACTCTTGAGCATGCGAAGTAAGAGAACTCTAAAATGGTCTGCAGCCACATTGCATGCAGAACAATGATCCGCATAATTCCGGTATTCCGGATCTTTCAATGACAATAAAAAAGTCAGCTGTAAACAGTTTGTTTCACAGCTGGCTTTTTATATTGGATATTCCACGCCTTCCGGCAACGGATCCCATTCACTTAATCCCAGACTTTGTTTGAATTTTGCCTGCTCCATAGTCAATTTTGGAAAATCCTCTTCCAGATATTCCATCAATTCCTGTATCCCTTCCCTTGTTACGTTATTCACGAGAAAGATACGTTCGCATCCGGCATTTTCCATCCAGAGCTTTACCATTTCCACATTTGCATAAGGCGAATCCGTCTTTGTGATCACCCCGATCAATGGTCGTAAAATAAAGGAATGGAGACTGGCCCCAAACAGGCTGAAGGGTTCATCGGCCGCCTGCACAATGGCCACTACGTCTGCCTCAAAGGAAAAACAGGCAAGCCCTACACTGAACCTTTTCGATTCCGCATATTCCCCGGGCGAATCAATGGTATCGTCATTGGTGTTTGTATACTGCGTTTTAATGTAATGAAGCTCTTCTCCTTTAAGTGCCTGGGTCAATGAAGTTTTACCGGCTTCACTTCTTCCCATCAAAAACAGTTTCTTCATGCATTCTATCCTTTAACTTTTATGTACCTTACAGGTTCGAAACCCCAGTTCTTCCCCAAAGTATCGAACGACCTCTTCCACCGCTGTCTGCACCTGCGTAAGGCCACCCAGAAGAATCAGCGAACCGCAGAAACGATCCATAAATCCCACCTGTACATCAGCCGCCTTCATAGCAATATCAGCTGCAGCAACCACGGCTTCCCACGGGGTAAAGCGAATCATCCCTATGGTTTCTCCGGTATGATCTTCTCCTTCGTGTACGCCTATGTGCAACCCCAGATTCTGATATATACACGGATCCGAAGGCGTGATGATCTGCGCCAGACACACCTCTTTGCCCGGAACTCGTACACGGGTCATACGAAGCCGTTTCCCCTTCAGGTTCTCGAAGTCATCTCGAAACATCCTTTCCAGAAGTTCTTCTTTCGTCATCTGACTCATAGTATCACACCTATCTCTTGGTAATCTTACAGGTCACATATCCCATCTCATCACGGAAATAATTCACAATTTCCGTCAGGGCAGACATTACATCCGAAATCTCCCCGGTAATGATCAAGGTTCCCGTGAAGCGATCTGCAAACCCCAGATACACATTCCCGCTCTTCACTGCAATATCCGATGCAATCACAGCAGACTCCGGTGGTGTCATATTCATAATTCCGATTGCAGATGAGCGATAATCCACCTGCGGATTCAAGCCAAGCTTCTGATATACAATAGGATCCGGTCCACCCATTACATGCGCAAAGGTGATTTCTTTCCCTGCCACCGTTTCCTGAACAATTCTGATCTGTTCTTCCTGTTCAAATGCCATCTGTCTGTTCCTCACTTTCCTGGTATACCGTTCGCAAAGCAGTCGGTTGTATGCACTGAAAAAACAGACATGCACCAAAACCGATCATTCTGAATACGATATAAAGTATTATACCTTAATCAAAAGTTGCATGTCAAATTATTAAACATGGATTTTTCAGACTTATTTCTGTTCACGGATAATATCGTATCATTTCTTTCACGGTATGATCCATATATCATGGCTCTTCGAATTTTTCAAACACGGTTCTCAATACCATAGAACAGAAATATCCCGGGAATGCAAGTCCGTACAGGAACCAGAACCACAGAAAATAGTTCGATAAAATCATCAATGCAACAGGAAACAGCCAGATAATCAGCATGCTTACCGTACGGGGAACACGAGCAACCATTATGATTACTGCATTTCGCAATGTCCCCTTCAGATCACGGTCATAGCGGGCCAGAAGGGGGAATGTATATTGCAGTATCATCAGAAGCAGCACGATCAGAATCGTGATCGCCGCAATACTCACCTTATATAAGGTTTCATAACCATCCAAAACTCCCTGCCGCAAAATATTGAAATCCATAAAAAAGAAAAGCGCTGCCAATAAAGCAACGATCCATACCTTTGTGGCATTTTTAAAATTCTCACGGAAACCCCGAATGAAATTCCGCGTAACACTTCCTTCTTCATCCCGAACCATTCGCAGCAATACACTATACATTGCAGTAAGGGATGCGCCGCCGGTAATTACCGGCAGGCATCCCAACAATGTCAGAATATTCAGCCATACAAGATCTGTGATCTTACTCATGGTACGAAAGAAGAGATTGTCCATACTGAACAGATTCATCTTTTCATCATCCTTTTACACCACCGAGAGCAACACCCTCAATAATATAACGCGACAGAGCGAAATATACGATAAAGAGCGGAAGTACTGTCAGTGTCAGTCCTAAATAAATGCTGCCAAATTCTGTTTTGTAAATATCACCTCTTAAGAGAGATACCATGATCGGCATCGTATATTTTTTCTGGTCAGTCAAGAGGATCAACGGCAGGAACAACTGGTTCCAGGTATTTACAAATGAGAAGATCGCCTGTGTAGCAATCGCCGGCTTCATGATCGGAAGGACAATGGAGTTGAATGTCTTAAATTCCTTACAGCCATCTACACGGGCGGAATTCACGATGTCAAGGGGCAGCGCCGGGATCATAAACTGTCTCATAAAGAACACCATGGAAGGAGCCGCGATTGATGGAAGAATCAATGCAAGGAAATTATTTGTCATATGGATCTGATACATAAACTGGTAGAAACCGATGCTGACACACTGTGTCGGAATCATCAGGACAGCCATGATGAATGTAAAGAAAGGCTGTCTTAATTTCCAGTTATAAGCAACCAGCGCATATGCTGTCAGCGTCGAGAAATACACGGCACAAACGGTAGCACCACCTGAGATGATAATCGAGTTCAGGAAACCTCTGATGGGATTAAAGCTCTTACCGGTCAATACCTTCAGGTTGCTCATAAGGTATTTGGAAGGAATCAGAGAAATCGCATGCTGCTGGATCTCAACCGTACTCCTGGTGGCATTGACGATCATGATCACAAAGGGCAGTAAGCTTAAGATTGCCAGGAGGATCAGAACAACATAAATGACTATTTTAAATCCGTCGAATTTCTTAGAACCAGACTTCATTATGCTCTTCCTCCTTTCTTCATCGCCTTCTGGGCTTTCTTGATTTCTTTCTTCTCTTTTACTTCGCTCTTATCCTGCATAAGAACGAATACAAAGGCTGAAAGAATACTGATAATAATGAACATGATCATGCTGGCCGCTGCCGCACGATTGTACATATAGCTGCCCTTGAAGGCCTGATTGTAAATAAATACACTGGTTGTAAGAGTACCGTTATCCGGGCCGGAATTTGCAACCAGATTCAACGGGATATCAAACATCTGCAGTCCACCGATCAGGGAAGTGACAAGCATATAGATCAATACCGTTCTAAGGTTCGGTATTGTGACAAAGAAAAATTTCTGAATGTTGGTGGCACCATCAATATCTGCAGCTTCATAAATCTCCGGACTGATACCCAGGATACCGGAAATCAGAATGATCATGGTATATCCATACCACTGCCAGAACTGAATAAATGCTACAACCCCCTTTGCAATTGCCTTGCTCTGGAAGAAGAACACCGGTTCCTTAGCCAGACCGATGCTTTGCAGAAGACTGTTCATCGGACCCATCGGGTATCCGAACAATGCGCCGAACAAAACCGCTACGGTTGCAGCTGTAATAATGTTAGGCATATAGAATACAACCTTAAAGAATCCCTGTCCTTTGATCTTTCTGGATCTGTTGGTAAACCAGGCTGCCAGCAATAAAGCAAGCAGGATCTGCGGAATAAAGTTGGCGATCCACATGATCACGGTATTTGACAATGCAGTCTTAAAAGACGCATTGCTCAAGATCTGTTTGAAGTTGATAAACAGATCCGGCTGGATATTCCATGTAGTCTTTCCAAATCCCTTCAAATCAGTAAATCCGATCACTACTGTGTACACTACCGGATAAAGCGTAAAAAGAAGGAATGCCACAACAAAAGGCAAACTGAAGATATATCCATATTTCGCATATGATACTTTTTTTCTTTTTTCCACTTTCTTTTCTCCTATCATAAAACGGTAAAGCAAAGAGCTTTCTATACTCTTTGACCGCCAGAGATACACAAATTGCAATACAACTTCAGCATGCAGAAAAGCGGGGCGTTGTTGCCAACCGCCCCACTTCCGTAATCACTGTCTATTCCCCGGCGGGTATCGCCATCATAACTGCTTCCGTAAGATTATTCTACGATAACATCAAGGTTATCTGCTACGTTCTGTTTGAAGTCTGCGATAGCTGTTTCTTTATCTTTTTCGCCGCTTGTGTACTGACGAACTGCATCTCTCCAGTACTGGTTGATTGTTTCATCATACTGTGTAAGGTTCTTGCCGTTTGCATATTCATTTGCCGGAATGAATGCATCGAACATGTTCTGTCCGCCAAGGAAGTCCATAGTTCCATCGGAGATCTCAAGAACTGCATTTGATGCAACAGAATCTTTTGTTCCGGCTTCGTTCATAAGACCGTTTGCCCATGCATACTGAAGACCATCTTCAGAAGCATCCAATGTGATCCATTCTACTAACTCTTTTACACCAGGTTTCTCAACGCTGTCTTTGTTAACCATTACCCATGTTCCGCCCCAGAAGAAACCAACCGGAGAAGCACATACTGCCCAGTCACCTGCTGTATCGCCGCAGTTATCACCTAATGTATAGTTGATCAGCCAAGCCGGTCCAAAGAAACCAAATACCTGTTTCGGGCCAACGCCTGCCATATCTGCGAACCATGCATCCTGCCAGTCCTGTGTATCGTTATAATAATCATTTTCTTTCAGTTTCAGGGAGATGTCCATGAACTCTTCTCTCTTAGGATCAATGTTCAATTTGCCATCTACGATCCAGCCTGTTTCGGAGCTGTTCTCAACTGCGTGCCAGATGTCTCCATCACCGGAAACGATTCCATATCCTTTGCCCTTCAATGTTTCAGCTGCTTCCCAGAATTTATCCCAGTTGCCGCTTCCAGCGCCGATGATTTCAGCGATTTCTGCAGGATCATCTGTTCCGAAAGCATCCTGAGCGATGGAACGACGATAAATAAATGCTCCACCTGTAGACTGATATCCAAGAGCTACCAGTTTGCCGTCATCTGCTCTTGTACCGATATCAACAGTATATGGTGCGATTCCTGCTTCTTCTACAGCTGCAGCTACATCAATGCCCATATCTTCATAAGCACCTGCCAATGCGGATGCATCACCCTGTGTATATTTCAGAACGAAAGCTGCTTCTGCACAGTAGATATCCGGAGCATCTTCGCCGCCTGCCATAAGTGCCTGGTCAAGAGCCGGCTGGTAAGCGCCATCTGTTGTAGCTACGATAACCGGATCTGCTAATTCAATTCCGCAATCCGGATGGTTCTCTACATAGTATTTCAACATGTTCGGAACCTCGTCTGTGAAAGACATGATCTTGATTGCGTCTCCAGCAAAAGCTGCTGTAGACATCATGGATGCTGCCATAACAACACCGAGAGCTGTAGCGATAACTCTTTTCTTCATATTTGTTTCCTCCTGCATAAAATAATTTTTATACGTGTTTTTTGATAATTTTAATATAGCAGAGAGAAGCAGTATTTAATATAAAATTATTGCTATCATATCCCGTGATTTCCAGAAATAAGATTGTGATTATTCGATAGTTTTGTCATTTTTCACATATGACATTCGTATAATTAACTAGGCTTTTCAAGCCTAATGCTCTGATAGCATTAATTTTATTGTGCAAAACTCACAATATTTTCCGCAATTATTTACAATTTTATTTTTCACGTTTATTATAGATTTTGTAAAGACTATTTTCATGCAGATAAGGGTGTTGAAATGATTGAGAATTTGAATGGACAGCACGAAATCGTAAACTATACGAAATATGACCGGATCAAGCTGTACGACAACGTTGAAACAGATTGTTATCCTATGCACTGGCACAGTTCCATGGAGATCATCTATCCTTTGGAGAACAGTTACGAGGTAATCATCAACAACACCCGGTACAAACTGACCCCAAAAGATCTTTTGTTTATCTGGCCGGGCACTACCCATGAACTGATCGCCCCTCCTACCGGCCGCCGCATAATTTTTCAGGCAGAGCTTTCATTGCTGAAGGATATGAAAGATATGAATACTATTCTTTCTCTGACCGGCGACTGCTTCGTTTCCAATGCACGAAACCATTCGTCTTTCCACAATGAACTGGCGTCGAAGTTTACCAGACTGGTGGAGGAATACAACAATGGTCAGATGTTTTCCGAAACCACCATTTATTCAGCATTGTTGGACATGATTGCGACGATCGGCCGTTTCTACATGAATCAGAAGCTGATGGATTCCACCTCCAACCAGCAGATCTATTACCAGAATGTGGATAAGATCCTGCAATGCTGTGAATACATCAATGCCCATTTTACAGAGAATCTGACACTGGATCAGATTGCAGACATGGCCAATTTCAGCAAATTCCATTTTTCGCGGCTCTTCAAAGAAGTAACCAGTGTTTCCTTCTACAAATATGTAAGCCAGAAAAGAATCTCTCACGCCGAAACCCTTTTATCTGATCCCAGAATCTCTGTGACACAGGTTGCGATTCAGTCCGGATTCTCAACCCCCATTGCCTTCACCCGAATGTTCAAGCTGATGAAGGGTTGTTCTCCCAGAGATTTCCGGAAGATTTACGAAGACATTTAAGCTGCATCCCGAAGCGGGTTCGCAGACGAAATACGCAAAACTTTGCTGCCTTTCCGGGCACAACTCCGCCATCCACCGAAGGCTGTTATTTTACTTCTTAAACACAAAAACCGGAATCGGCGGATGATGCGGGCGATTATAATAGTCATTCCGGATCACAACATATTCTTTGGAAGACAGTTTCTTCAGGTAATCCAAAACGGCATCTTTTTCTGCAAAACCACTGTCTCCTCCACTGTAAATACACAGACTCAGCATTCCATCAGGTTTCAGTATTTCCAGAGCTTTCGTTATGGCAATGATACTGGTTTCCGGTTTTGTGGAAACATTGTGGTCTCCTCCGGGAAGATAGCCGAAATTAAAACAGATAATATCTGCAGTTTCTTTCTCCAGATAACGATCCATATTCTCATGCCCGTCCAGGATCAGTTCCGCCCGATCCGCCAGCAGCGCATTTCCAAGCCTTGCTCTGGTGTGTTCGATGGCCTCCATCTGAATATCAAAAGCCAGCACCTTTCCCTTTTCTCCGGCAAGTCTGCACAGAAACTCTGTATCATTTCCTTTTCCCATAGTGGCATCTACATATAATCCGCCCTCGTTCTTCCGGGTTTTCATAATTTCGTGACACCAGTCTGTGATCTGCGAATAATTCATATACCGGTTCCTTTCTGTTTTTCAATAAAACGATCAAAAGAAATCGCTTTTCTATGTTTCTCTTTTTTACATACTTTGCTATAATATCCAAAGTGTCAATAACAGTTTCTACCGCTTTGCACGCTTTTTAAAAATCAAATATACGAATGTAGAGGGAATATCAAATGAACAATCAGCAACAAGCGAAAAACAAATCGATGGCGAAGGATCTTACAACAGGAAGCGTCCCAGGACTTCTGCTGGCCTTTGCAGCCCCTTTGTTTGTTTCAAACGCATTACAGGCGGTCTACAACATCGTAGATATGATCGTTGTAGGGCAGGTGATCGGCGGCAATGGTATGTCCGCTGTATCGACAGGCGGAAACATTCTGCATATTCTGACATTTCTGGCGATGGGGTTTTCCTCCGCAGGACAGGTTATTATTGCCAGAGAAATTGGTGAGCAGGACAAAGAGTCTGTCCGGAAAACCATCGGAACCATGTTTACATTACTGCTCAGCATGTCTCTGGTCGTATCTCTTGTCTGTTTTTTGTTGCGGGACAAAGTACTGGAACTGGTCAATACACCTGGTGAGGCTTATAAATATACCATGGATTATATGGTGATCTGTATCGTCGGTCTGTTTTTTATCTACGGATACAACATCGTCAGTGCCATCATGCGCGGTATGGGAGATTCCAAACGTCCATTTATGTTCGTTGCCATCGCAGCCATCATCAACATGGTACTGGATATTCTGTTTGTAGGTTACCTGGGCATGGAAGTCGCCGGTGCTGCATGGGCCACCGTGATCGGACAGGGCTTCAGCTTTGTTTATGCCCTTATTTATCTATACAGAAATCGTCAGAGCTTTGGCTTTGACTTCAAGCCGGAAAGCTTTATTCCGGACAAAAAAATGGTTAAAAGACTCTTCGCTCTGGGCATTCCAATGGCTCTTCAATCTGCTGCTGTCACCATTTCACAAACCGTGGTAGCAGCATGGGTGAATTCTTTTGGCGTTGTATACTCCGCCATTGCAGGAATTCTCAGCAAGCTGAATATGATGGTGGGCATCATGTCCGTGTCCATCACTACGGCTGCCGCTTCCATGGTGGGTCAGAACCTCGGTGCCAGAAAGTATAACCGTATCCCAAAGATCCTGGCCTGGAGTTTTTCCGCATCCTTTGTACTTGCCATTGTATTCTCTGTCATTTTAATGGTATTTCCCAATGCCATATTCAGCCTGTTCACCTCTGATCAGGAAGTTGTGACCGGAGCCGCCATGATCATACTGCCATCGATCTTAAGCTTCCTGGGAGCTGCCTCCCGGTGCTTTGGTTTCGGTATCATTAATGGATCCGGTAATTCCAGGCTGAACCTCGCCGTTGCACTTCTGGATGGACTGATTGCCAGAATCGGCATTGCATATCTTCTGGGATGGGCTTTCCATATGGGGCCGCAAGGTTTCTGGCTGGGAGATGCTCTGGCAGGATTTATGCCGTTCTTTATCGGCGGCGTCTACTATCTCAGCGGTGCCTGGAAAAAGAATGCATGATTACAGTTTCAAAGAAAAGGCTGCCTGAATCATCAGACAGCCTTTTATATGTATGGAAATACTTCCCTACTCTCTTTTTGAAAACCTGTATGATCCTTCCGACAGATTTCCTTTGTTACAATAGAATCAGATCCAGCGAGCGTTTGTCAGCTTCGGCTCTTTGATGACGCAGTCTTTCATGCAGGCAACTGCTTTCTCAAGCCCCTCGTCCAGACTCATGAGAGAATCTTCGTGTTCGATACACATTACATAATCATAGCCAATCATTCTCAGGTTGGAAGCAATATCATTCCAGTACAGTGAATCATTGCCGTATCCACAGGAACGGAAGATCCAGGATCTGTTGATCTCATCTGCGTATGACTTAGTATCCAGAACACCATTCAGATTTGTGTTATTTGCATCAATTCTGACATCCTTTGCATGGCAATGGAAAATTGCGTCGCCAAGAGCACGGATCACGGTTACCGGATCCATTCCCTGCCACAACAGATGAGACGGGTCAAAGTTACAACCGATTTCCGGACCAACTGCCTCACGCAGTCTTAACAGAGTCTGTGTGCTGTATACGCAGAATCCGGGGTGCATTTCAAGACCGATCTTTGTAACGCCATGAGCCTTTGCAAATTCTACAAATCCCTTCCAGTATGGAATCAGAACCTCATTCCACTGATACTCAAGAATCTCACCAAAATCGTTTGGCCATGGACATGTTACCCAGTTCGGGTATTTGGATGTCTCACAGTCACCCGGGCATCCGGAGAAACATTCGATATTAGCAATCCCGTACTTTTCAGCCATCAAAACAGCATCACGCATTGCCTTATCGGACTCTGCCGCAAATTCTTTGTTTGGATGAACCGGATTCGCATGGCAGGAGAAACCGGAAACCTGAATGCCGGTGTCATCCAGTGCTTTTTTCCATTCTGCATAAGCAGCTTCATCATTCAAAAGAACATCTGCATTGCAATGATCATTTCCAGGATAGCCGCCAACACCAACTTCTACCATCTGAATACCTTTTGCTGCAAAGTATTCCAGTGCCTCACGCCAGGGCAGATCGCCACGTACATTAGAACAAACTCCAATTTTCATATTCGTGTCTCCTTAATTCGTTTTTCTTTTATTATAATGATTCACAGCTTTAAAAGCAAACAGATTCTTAAAAATGTTATCTGTTTTCTTAATTTTTAACCTGTCATCAGGAATCAATGGTAGACACGCCGATGGTCATCTCTTCCAGTACCCGCAGCAGCACACGTACCGTATCCAGTGATGTAAATGTCGTCACATTATTTTCACTTGCGACACGCCGGATCGCAACCCCGTCTCCATAATGAATTCCGGAAAGAATCGCCCTTGTATTGATAATATAGCTGACATAGCCAGCCCGAATCGAATCCAACACTTCATCGCTGCCTTCGCTGGGTTTTCCCAGGATGCGGGTACGGATCCCATGACTTTTGAGATACTCTCCGGTTCCGACCGTTGCTTCAATGTTAAAACCGATATCGTAGAATCTCCGGATCAGATCCAATGCCTCATCCTTATCTTCGTCAGCCAGGGTCACAACGATGGTTCCATAATTCTGCAGCTTGATGCCGGTAGCAATCAAGGCCTTGTACATTGCCCGATGGAGTTTGTCATCGTATCCGATGGCTTCTCCCGTCGATTTCATCTCCGGAGACAGATACGCATCCATTCCATTTAATTTGGAGAACGAAAATGCCGGTGCTTTCACATACCACCTTTTCTTTTCTTCCGGGTAAATCTCTGTGATTCCCTGGCTCTGAAGCGAATATCCAAGAATGACTCTGGTGGCAATATCGGCCAGACTGTACCCTGTGGCCTTCGACAGAAACGGAACCGTTCTTGAGGATCTTGGGTTTACCTCAATAATATATACGTTCTCCTCATTGTCCACAATAAACTGAATATTAAACAGTCCAACAATTCCGATTCCAAGCCCAAGCCGTTTTGTATAGTCCAGTATCGTACGTTTCACCCGATCCGAAACACTATAAGTCGGATAGACACTCATGGAATCTCCGGAATGAATACCGGTTCGTTCTACAAGCTCCATGATTCCCGGAACAAAAACGTCCTCTCCATCGCAAACGGCATCCACTTCCAGTTCTTTTCCGCAGATATAATGATCCACAAGAACCGGTTTATCTTCATCGATCTCTACGGCATTTTTCAGATAATGGCGCAGGTGTTCCTCTTTTGCCACGATCTGCATTGCTCTACCACCCAGCACAAAGCTTGGGCGTACAAGAACCGGATATCCGATTTCTTCGGCAGCTTTTACACCATCCTCAATATTGGTGACCGCCAGTCCTTCCGGCTCCGGAATTCCCAGTTTTTCAAGCAAAACCTCGAAGGAATCGCGGTTTTCCGCACGGTCAATTGCTTCCACACCGGTGCCTATGAGTTTAACGCCTCGTTTCGCCAGCGGCTCTGCAAGATTGATGGCCGTCTGACCGCCCAAAGTTGCGATCACCCCCATTGGTTTCTCTAACTCTATGATGTTCATGACATCTTCTACGCAAAGTGGTTCGAAATACAGTTTGTCAGAGGTCGTATAATCGGTTGACACCGTCTCGGGATTGTTGTTGATAATAATGGCCTCAAAACCGGACTCCTTGATGGTTTTTACCGCATGAACCGTGGAATAGTCAAACTCCACCCCCTGGCCGATCCGGATAGGGCCGGAACCCAGAACGATGATCTTTTGCTTCTCCGATACGATAGATTCATTTTCTTCTTCATAGGTTGCGTAAAAATACGGTACATAGCTTTCAAATTCCGAAGCGCAGGTATCGATCATTTTATATACCGGAAATATACCATTTTCTTTACGATACAGATAAACCTCTTCCTCTTTCATCTGCAGCAGATATGAAATAAAGGAATCTGAAAATCCCATTCTTTTCGCCCGATAAAATTCTTCCGGCTGCAGACCTGCCTGTTCCAGACGTTCTTCTTCCCGGATGATGTTCACAAATTTATCCAGGAAGAAACGATCAATACCAGTAATGTATGCGATCTCTTCCGGCAAAATACCGATTCGCAGAAGTGCTGCGATAGCGTAGATACGATCATCTGTCCCGATTCGGATATAATCCTTCAGCTGCATTTCAGTCATGGAAGCAAATCTGGGTGCATAAAGATGCGTAAGTCCCACTTCCAGAGAGCGGATCGCCTTTAACAGACTTTCTTCAAAAGTACGGCCAACGCTCATGACCTCACCGGTAGCTTTCATCTGTGTGCCAAGCTTCTGGTTGGCATCAATAAACTTGTCAAAAGGAAACCGGGGCATTTTCGTTACCACGTAATCCAGTGCCGGCTCAAAGGAAGCCGGTGTATTTGCCAGCATGATCTCTTCCAGGTGCATGCCGATACTGATTTTCGCCGATACCCTTGCAATGGGATAACCACTGGCCTTGGAAGCCAGTGCCGATGAGCGGGATACCCTGGGATTCACTTCGATGAGATAATACTGAAAAGATTTCGGGTCCAATGCAAACTGTACATTGCAGCCCCCTTCCACCTTCAGCGCACGAATGATCTTCAAGGCACTGTCTCGCAGCATATGGTACTCTTTATTGGTCAGTGTCTGGGATGGGCAAACTACAATGGAATCCCCCGTATGGATTCCCACCGGATCCAGGTTTTCCATATTACAGACCGTGATCGCAGTATCATTTGCATCCCGGATCACTTCATATTCTATTTCCTTAAAGCCCTTGATGCTTTTTTCGATCAGAACCTGGTGGACCGGAGACAGGGAAAGACCATTTTTGAGCAATGCGGTCAGTTCCTCTTCATTGTCTGCAAAACCGCCGCCGGTTCCACCCAATGTAAAAGCAGGTCTTAAGACCACCGGATACCCGATCTTCTGTGCGGCTTTCATGCCTTCCTCCAGACTTTCGGCAATCATAGAAGGCAGCACCGGTTCTCCCAGTTCCTCGCATAGCTCTTTAAACCGTTCTCTGTCTTCTGCCCGCTCTATGCTTTCACTTTTGGTTCCCAACAGCTGTGTCCGACACTCTCTGAGAACCCCTTTTTTCTCCAGCTGCATGGCAAGATTCAGTCCTGTCTGTCCGCCGATACCCGGCAGAAGCGCATCCGGACGTTCTTTTCGGATCACTTTTGCGATATATTCCAGAGTCAAGGGTTCCATATACACTTTATCCGCAATGGATATATCTGTCATGATCGTTGCCGGATTGGAATTACAAAGGAGCACCTCATAGCCTTCCTCTTTCAGAGCCAGGCACGCCTGTGTTCCTGCATAATCAAACTCCGCCGCCTGCCCTATGACGATAGGGCCGGAACCGATTACAAGGATCTTCTTAATATCCGTTCTCTTAGGCATGACGCTCCTCCTTCATAAGTTCGATAAACCGGTCAAATAAATAGGTACTATCCTGTGGTCCCGGAGCACTTTCCGGATGGTATTGCACACTGAATACCTTATCCTCCAGGCACTCCACCCCTTCAATTGTATTGTCCAGAATGTTAATATGCGTAGCGGTAAGTCTTGTCTCTTTAAGACTCTCGGTATCAACTGCATAAGAGTGATTCTGAGAAGTGATCTCGATTTTGCCGGTTTTCCGGTTTTTCACCGGATGATTGCCGCCCCGATGACCGAACTTTAGTTTATAGGTTTTCGCTCCATACGCCAAAGAGATCATCTGATGTCCAAGGCAGATTCCAAACATGGGATACTTTCCCTTTAACTCCTTGATCAACGATACCACTACCTGCACGTCCATAGGATCCCCGGGACCATTTGAAAGAAAAATTCCGTCCGGTCTCAGATTTTCAATTGCTTCTTTGCTCGTATCAAACGGAACCACTGTCACAGAACATCCTTTCCGGTTCAGGCTCCGGACAATATTCTCCTTCATTCCGCAATCCACTGCAACCACATGAAATGCCGCATTATCTACGGGATAAAACTGCATCTCTTTTCGGCTGACCAGTGGTACGGCGTCCTTCGGAACCCTGTATTCCCTCAGCTGCTTCATTGCATTCTGTGTATCTGTATGAATATCCGTGATCATTCCCAGGCAAGATCCATTATTGCGGATCCTGCGAACCAGAGCTCTGGTATCCAGTCCATAGATTCCAGGTATATGATATGTTTTCATCACCTGTGACAAGGTTTTCGCACTTCGAAAATTAGAAGGCATATCATTATAATCCCGGACGATCATTGCCCCGATGGTAGGAATCTTCGTTTCATAATCCTCTTCTGCCATTCCGTAATTTCCGATCAATGGATAAGCCATAACAACAGCCTGGTATGTATAGGAGGGGTCTGACAATATCTCCTGATATCCAACCACCGAGGTATTGAATACCACCTCACAGATTTTCGTTTCTTCATCTCCAAAGCCATATCCGTAGTATTCTTTTCCGTCTTCCAAAATCAGTTTGCGATTATAGTCCTTCAGCATAGTATCCTCCTCATTCCACTTTGCCTTCAAATCGATCTTTTCTGGTATCAGTCGGTATCGCAGTCGGATACTTTCCATCAAAGCAGGCAGAACAGATCTCGTTTGTTTCCGCCAGCTCTTTTAATCCTTCCACCGGAAGATACCCCAAAGAATCCACACCTATCATTTTCGCAATCTCTTCCGTGGTATGATGGCATGCGATCAGGTTATCCTCCGAATCAATATCTGTGCCGTAATAACAAGGATGTAAAAAAGGGGGTGCAGATATCCGCATGTGGATCTCCTGTGCGCCAGCCTCCCGCAATAGCTTTACCAGCTGTTTGCTGGTGGTTCCTCTGACGATGGAATCATCAATCAAAACGACTCTTTTCCCTTTCAGAACACTTTTCACGGGGCTGAGTTTGATTTTTACCTGATCGAATCGTTCATCCTGACCCGGTGAAATAAAAGTTCTTCCGATGTATTTGTTTTTGATCAATCCGATTTCATAGGGAATTCCGGAAGCTCTGGAATAGCCTAACGCAGCGTCCAGTCCGGAGTCCGGGACACCAATTACAACATCTGCGGTCACCGGATATTTTTCTGCCAGGAGTTTACCCGCCTTCAGTCTTGCGTGGTGTACGCTTACATGGTCGATCACAGAGTCCGGACGGGCAAAATAGATGTATTCAAAGACGCAGATCTTTTTTTCCTGCATACTGCAATGCTCTGTTCTGGATACGATTCCTTCTTTTCCAAATACCAGTATTTCACCCGGAATCAAGTCCCGGATAAACTCTGCCCCAACCGCCTGTAATGCACAGCTTTCGGAAGCTACTACGTATGTTCCATCCGGACGTATTCCATAGCACAACGGGCGAAAGCCTTTCGGATCCCGCACTGCAATCATTTTACGAGAGGACATCATGACAAGGGAATACGCCCCTTCAAGCCGTTTCATCGCATTGCTTACCGCAACCTCAATGCTTCCGCATCGGATCCTTTCCCTGGTGATCACATATGCTATTGTCTCTGTATCGCTGGTAGAATGAAAGATCGCACCGGAGAGCTCCAGTTCATCCCGCAGTTCCAGGGCATTGCTGAGATTCCCATTGTGGGCCAGCGCCAGTTTTCCTTTTTTGTGATTTACTACCATAGGCTGACAATTGCTTCGGTTTGTTGCACCGGTAGTTCCATAGCGAACATGCCCTACGGCAATGCTGCTCTTGGGAAACTGCTGCAAAGTCTTTTTGGAAAACACTTCACTGACCAGTCCCAGATCCTTATGTGCATGGAATACACCGGAATCGTTCACTACGATTCCACAGCTTTCCTGTCCCCGATGTTGCAAGGCGTAAAGGCCATAATATACCATGGTTTCCAGATGCTCTTTCTTTCCGGAAAAAACCCCGAATACGCCGCATTCCTCTCTGATACTCATATCCTTATCCTCATCCTCATTTACCAGAATCCAACATACAAAAAAAACAAAGAAGCCACAAGGTCATTCCCTCAAGACTTCTTTGCCTTTCAAGCCGTTATGTTACATCTATTTACTTTAATTGTCAATATGCCTTTATCTTTGAAAAGGCAATTCATTTTCTCATCAAACGAAAGCTTTACAATTTGTGAATAGTTGTACTACAATCATATTTGAATAGGTGTGAGATCCTAAAAAGAGGTAACTTTGAAAAACTATAGATAAAACGGAGAATATACTATGAAATCAGAATTACAGAGCAGATGCGAATTGTTTACTGAGAACAAAACAAAGATGGAAAAAATAGGCGGATTGGAATTCGATTCCATCTACATGGTGTCATCAAATGTGTATACTTCAAAAAACCTTCCGGTAGATACGGACAGGATAAAGGATTGCAAAAAGCTTCTTAAGGAGAAGACCGGTATATTTTCTGCTTTTCGCGGAAATGTTACCCTGCCTCTTGCATGT
>JABUSW010000194.1 GCA_021443885.1 Blautia sp. | reverse complement strand
TTGTCGGTGCCAGAGCCGGTTATGTTTTGCTGAACTGGAATATTTACCGCAATTCCCTGGCAGAAAGCCTGAATATTCGCGGAGGTGGGGCGGAGCTGTATGGAGCGCTTATCGGTGCGATGCTCATAGCGTGGCTGTACTGCCAGATCCGTCGTATTTCTTTCTCTGCAATTGGAGATATCATTGCACCGGGACTGCTGCTTGGCAGAACGGTGGGGGTATGGGGATATTTCTTTAATAGAGAGATCATTGGGGAATACACGGAATCCCTTTTGGCAATGCAGATGCCGTTGTCCTCTGTCAGAAGCGGGGAAGTAAGTGCACTGATTCGTGAGAATCTGGTATCCTTGAATGACGTTTTCTGCGTGCAGGTACATCCATTGTTTTTGTATGAGAGTATCTGGTGTCTGCTGCTGTTTTTGTTTATATTAGCAAGATTTCGCAGAAAAAAGTTTAGCGGAGAGGTTCTGATGTCTGCGCTGGCCGGATATGGGCTTGGACAGACCGTCATTTCCTGGTTTCGGGCAGAGAAGATTCGGATACCGGAACTGAACATTCCGGTCAGTGTTTTTATTTCCGCAGTATTGTTCTTTGTGTTTTGTACAGCTGTGATCACCGGAAGACGAATGGAAAAAAAACGCAGCAAGTATCGGAAAGAAAGACGCGAGCATTTCTATGAAACCCAACGAAAAATGGAAGAGGAAGGAGAGGTTTCTGTGCAGGAGCTGCTGATGGAAGTGGAAATGCTTCTGCAGGAAGAGGAAGACTACAAAGAAGCGAAGAAACGAAAAGCAGAGCAGCGGGAAGCCAAACGCAGCGGCAGAGAAGTGCCAATGGCAGATGCGGAAATGGGACAGAACGACAGCAAAGAGTCGGAACCGGTGCCGGAGAATTCTGAACAGGCAGACACAAAGGTGTGCGAAGTGCCTGAAATGGAACAGTCCGTCAACGAGACGGAAGAACCGGCCGTGGAGGTTGTCGAGCAGGAGACCGGTGCAGATGCGGCAGAAGGCCATGCAGAGCCGGAAGCGACCGTGGAGACTGCCGAACAGGAGACCGGTGCAGACGCAGCAGAAGGTCATGCAGAGTCGGAAGCGACCGTGGAGGCTGCCGAACAGGAGGCTGGTGCAGATGCAGCAGAAGGTCATGCAGAGCCGGAAGCGACCGTGGAGGCTGCCGAACAGGAGGCTGGTGCAGATGCAGCAGAAGATCGTGCAGAGACAGAACGGTCTGACAGCATAGAGAAAACGGAAGGATATATAAAACAAGAAGAAACCAATAATGAATGAGATCAGGAATCTGGTAAGTCGGCCAGATTCCTTTTTTAATTTATTTTTCTCTTGTTTTTTTTTGTGTTTTAGTATAGAATGTGAACATAAGTGGTAGAAAGTGAAGGAAAGTGTCATTAAGTGGGAGAAAAGGCAGAAAAATCCCGGTGGCACTATGAAGTACAAAGGGGAGAATTGTACTTCAGAGAGTAGGTGAGTAACATGTTCATGGGAGAGTATAACCATACAATAGACGCGAAGGGGCGTTTGATCATACCTTCAAAATTCAGGGAGCTCTTAGGGGAAGAGTTTGTCATTACGAGGGGTTTGGATGGTTGTCTGTCCATTTATCCAATGGATGAATGGAAAACCTTTGAAGAGAAGCTCCGTACATTACCACTTACAAACAAAAATGCAAGAGCCTTCTCACGTTACTTTGTAGCAGGTGCCGCCTCATGTGAGTTCGACAAGCAGGGGAGGATTCTCGTACCACAGACGTTACGGGAATTCGCGGGTCTGGATAAAGATGTGGTTTTAGCAGGTAACCTGAACCGTATTGAAGTATGGAGCAAAGATAAGTGGAGCGAGAATTGCAATTATGACGATATGGACAGCATTGCTGAGAACATGATGGATATGGGTATCGTTATCTGAGCATTACGTCGGGAGAAGTCCAAAACAGGAGACAGATATGGAATTCAAACATAAATCTGTATTGCTGGAAGAGACCATAGATGGCTTGCGGGTAAAGCCTGACGGAATCTACGTGGATGGAACTTTAGGAGGCGCGGGACACGCTTTTGAAGTGTGCAAAAAGCTTTCTGCCAAGGGGAGATTTATTGGCATAGATCAAGACCAGGATGCAATAATTGCTGCGAGTGCAAGGTTGGGACAGTTTACCCGGGCCACCATCATTCGCAGCAATTATTGTTACATGGTCCAGGAGCTGAAAAACCGCGGAATCGATAAAGTTGACGGGATTCTGTTGGATCTGGGCGTGTCTTCTTACCAGCTGGATAATGAAGAAAGAGGTTTTACCTATCGTGTATCCGCACCGCTGGATATGCGTATGGACCAGAGACAATCCATGACCGCGGCGGATATCGTAAACGGTTATGATGAGAAAGAATTATACCGGATCATTCGTGATTACGGAGAAGATAAATTTGCAAAAAACATTGCAAAGCACATTGTGATGGCAAGGCAGAAGGAGCCGATTCGTACGACCGACGAACTGACAGAGATCATACGCCGTGCCATCCCTATGAAAATGCAGGTAAGCGGCGGGCATCCCGCTAAAAGGACATTCCAGGCGATTCGCATTGAATTGAATCGGGAACTGGAGGTATTAAGAGACTCCCTGGATGATATGATCGACAGTCTGAATGATGGAGGGCGGCTGTGTGTCATAACCTTTCATTCTCTTGAGGATCGCATCGTTAAGACGATTTTTCGAAAGAATGAAAATCCCTGCACATGTCCAAGGGAGTTTCCGATGTGTGTATGCGGACAGGAGTCCAAGGGGAGAGTTGTTACAAAAAAACCGATTTTGCCTTCATCTTTGGAGATGGAGGAGAATCCAAGATCAAAAAGTGCTAAGTTAAGAATCTTTGAGCGCAGCTGAATAAGAGGGGAGACGGGTCATGGCGAACAACAGACAGCAGACAAGGAGATATCCGAATAATGCCAGAATACTAAATGAAGAACGTTATCAGTATGACATGAACCGTGTGTATATGGAAGGAAATGCTGTACGCAGATTACAGGAGCTTCCGGATTATGACTCTGAAGAATTTCCGGGAAAGAAAAGAAGGTCTGCAAGGCCGGTACAACGGAACGCTGCAAATGCGAATTCGTCACGGGAACCAAGTGAAGCTGCACGCCGTAATCGTGAAAAAGCACTGAGTATGGGGAAGGGCTTCGTGTTGTTTTTGTCAGTGATTTCTGTTGCAATTTTGTTTGCTTGCGTGTATTATCTTCAGTTGAAATCGGAAATAACCAGCAGTATGAAGCAGATTGCACAGTTGGAGTCTGAGCTGACAAGCATCCGTGAGGACAATGATGCATACGAAAGCCAGGTTACTTCCAATGTGGATATCAGCCGCATACGGAAGATCGCGATTGGCCGTCTCGGAATGAAATTTCCCGATGAAGGCCAGACCGTGGATTATCAGACCGTGGTGGGCAGTTATGTAAGACAGTATCAGGATGTGCCAGATGCAAAGTAGGTGAGATTTTTGAGCTCTGAAAGAAACAGAAAAGCAAAGAGTAAGAAACAGCACAGTACGAAACAAAAGAATAACAGGCTAAATTATTTTATGAAGAAAAAGCTGGTAATGCTATTTGTAATTGTATTACTGGCTTTAGTCGGTTTGTTGGGGAGATTAACGTATATCAATGCTGTAAGCGGAAGAAAATACAAAAAACAGGTATTGAGTCAGGCACAGCAGAAGTTTGAAAGCCGTGTTCTGCCTGCGAAGCGAGGCGATATTTTTGACCGGAACGGAAATCTTCTTGCCACAAGCAATAAGGTGTATAATGTCATTCTGGATTGCATGGCGGTAAATTCCAATCCTGATTACAAAGAACCGACGATTCGGGCGCTGACACAGGTTTTGGGAATCGATGAACTGACGGTCCGTACAAAGCTGGATTCGGAGAGTACAGAAAACAGCCAGTATCAGATCCTGAAGAAGCAGATTTCCATGGATGAAAAGAAAGCATTTGATGCTTATGTCACCGTAGGAGAGGAAGACAATCTTACGAAAGAACAGATTCAGGAGAAGAACAATGTAAAGGGCGTCTGGTTTGAAGAGGACTATCTGCGCATATATCCTTTTAATGAAACGGCTTGTGATGCAATTGGATTTACCTTTTCCCGTGACGTCGCCGACTGGGGGGTAGAAGGATATTATAACAGCACCCTGACAGGAGCAGATGGACGCCAGTATGGCTATTTTAACAGCAATGCAGATATCGAACAGACAATTATTGAGCCTACAAATGGAAAGAATATAGAAACCACCATCGATATCGGTATCCAGCAGATCGTAGAGAAGTATGTAAATGCATTCAATGAAAAAATGGGCGCCAAAAACGTGGGAGTTATCGTAGAGGATCCGAACACAGGCGAGATATTGGCGATGGATGGCGGAGACCGATATGATCTGAACACGCCTCGTGATTTGTCTAATCTCTATTCAGAGAAAGAGATCAAGGCAATGAATGATGAAGAAACGGTGGAAGCCTTGAATGCAATGTGGAATAATTTCTGCATTACAGATGCATATGAACCGGGATCGGTAGTAAAACCCATCGTAATGTCAGCAGCCTTGAATAAGGGAAAGATTCTACCTTCCGACATGTTCGATTGTGATGGATTTCAGATTTTTGGCGCAGCCGGTGATACTATGGTCAAATGTGCGGCTTATCCCAATGCCCATGGGGTTGAGACCCTGGCAGAGGTCATTGCCAATTCCTGCAATGATGGCATGATGCAGATTGCGGCCAGCATGGGAGCGGACCAGTTTATCAAATCTCAGACACAGTTCAATTTCGGAACCAGAACCGGTATCGATCTGCCAAATGAAGGCTCCGGTATCATTCATACAACGGATACCATGGGAGAGACAGAGCTCGCCTGCTCTTCCTTTGGACAGGGATTTACCTGTACCATGATCCAGGAGATCAATGCCATGTGCTCGGTTGTCAATGGCGGGTATTATTATCAGCCGCATATTGTTTCCAAAATCAAGGATTCCGAAGGCGGTGTGATCAAGTCCTATTCGCCAACGCTTTTGAAGCAGACGATTTCTTCCGGCATATCTGCAAATATTCGTAAGTATATGCAGTTGTCCGTTGAGGAAGGAACCTCCAGATATACGAAGATCTACGGTTACAGCAGCGGAGGTAAAACAGGAACGGCAGAAAAGCTTCCCCGGGGAAATAAGAAATATCTGGTATCCTTCATCGGGTTTGCACCGGTCCCGGATCCGCAGGTCGTTATTTATGTTGTAGTAGATGAACCCAATGCCCTTGACCAGGCCGATAGTAAATTCGCACAGTATATTGCCCAGGGTATTTTATCGGAACTGCTTCCATACATGAATATCATGCCGGATGAGATCACGGATGGATATCTCCCGGAAACAGAACTTTGGGAAGGCTTCAGCGGCCATCTTAAGAGTGTTGCAGGAAGCGAAGTGGATGAGAATGGACGCCTTGTTGATGGAGAGGGAAATCTCATTGACTGGGATGGCAATCGAATCGATGAAAAGGGATATCTGGTAGACGATTCCGGCAATCGTATCTTTAATGATGATGGCCAGCCGGTGAAGTCGACGAACCTGGATGGTACAGGAGGAGACGATGGGCTGCCGGAAGCGGTATCCGACACAAGCGTGCCCGGTCCGCTGGAGGACAATTCTGATCCCATCGTGGGAAACGATATGGAAAGCGAAGGGATCACCAACGAAGAGGCAGGGCTGGAATAAGGACGTATAATAAAAAAGGACTGAAAGAGGTAAACTATGCGTATAGATTTGATGATGCCGGTATTGCCGGTGATGATTGCTTTTCTGATCAGTGTGCTGTTAGGACCGATGATCATTCCGTTTCTTAGAAAGCTGAAGATGGGACAGACAGAACGTGTAGATGGCGTGCAGTCTCATTTAAAAAAAGCAGGGACTCCAACCATGGGGGGACTGATTTTTCTGACTGCCATACTGCTGACTTCTTTGATTTATATCAAAGCTTATCCGAAAATTGTACCGGTTCTGGTTTTAACCATCGGTTTTGGTCTGATCGGCTTTCTGGATGACTATCTCAAGGTAGTCCTGAAACGCTCGGACGGCTTGCTTGCATGGCAGAAGTTTCTTCTGCAGATCATATTCACAACCATATTTGTATTCTATATGTTAAAATTTACCGACGTATCGCTTATGATGAAGGTACCGTTTACCGGGATGAGCTGGGATCCGGGCTGGTTTGCGATACCGCTGTTGTATTTTGCAGTGATCGGCACCGTCAATGGGGTGAATTTTACGGATGGACTGGACGGGCTGGCCTCCAGCGTGACAGAAATCGTGGCAGTGTTCTTAACTATCGTGGCAATGATGAAAAATGCAGGGATCGAACCGGTTACCGGCGCAGTTGCCGGAGCCTTGATGGGGTTTCTGCTGTTCAATGTTTATCCGGCGAAGGTGTTCATGGGAGACACCGGTTCACTTGCTCTGGGAGGCTTTGTCGCAGGCGCGGCCTATATGATGAACATGCCGTTGTTCATTATTCTCATTGGTATTATTTATCTTGTGGAAGTATTGTCCGTGATTCTCCAGGTGTCTTATTTTAAAATGACGCATGGGAAACGGATTTTCAAGATGGCTCCGATCCATCATCATTTTGAATTGTGCGGGTGGTCAGAAACGCGTATCGTGACAGTGTTTTCTGTCATTACCGTGGTGATGTGTCTGATTTCACTTCTTGCATTGTAGGAGGCAGATAAATGGAATTACGAGGAAAAAAGGTGCTGGTTTTCGGTTCCGGAAAAAGTGGAACAGGTGCGGCAGATCTTCTGGGTGCTGTCGGTGCATTTCCGGTTATATATGATGGAAATCAAAAAGTGAATAAAGAAGAGGTTATCGCAAAAACCAATGGCACTTATCAGGCAGAGGTATATGTTGGTGTGCTTCCGGAGGAAGTGGTCCGGACGTTGGATCTTGTGGTTCTGAGTCCCGGAGTGCCTACGGATCTCCCGATCGTTGAAGAGTTTCGAAAAAGAGGCCTTCCCTTGTGGGGAGAAGTGGAGCTGGCATATCGCACCGGCAAGGGGAGTGTTCTTGCAATTACAGGAACAAACGGGAAAACAACGACAACGGCACTCCTTGGGAAAATCATGGCGGATGCCAGGCCTTCGGTATATGTAGTGGGAAATATCGGGACGCCCTATACATCCCGCTCTCTGGAAATGAAAGAGGAGACAATCACAGTCGCTGAGATCTCCAGCTTTCAGCTTGAGACCATTGAAGAGTTTGCACCAAAGGTCAGTGCGATCCTGAATATTACCGAGGATCATCTGAATCGCCATCATACAATGGAGGAGTACATTCGGGTCAAGGAACAGATCACAAAGAATCAGACAGAAGAAGATTATTGCGTATTGAATTATGAAGATGAAGTTCTGAGAGCTTTCGGGGAGCATTGCGTACCGAAGTCCGTCTATTTTTCCAGTGAAAGAGAACTGGAACAGGGGATTTTTCTCCGGGGAGATGCGATTATTCTGAGGACAGAGCAGGAAGAAATACCGGTTGTGAAAACCGGGGATCTGAAGCTCCTGGGAAAACACAATTTTGAAAATGTAATGGCAGGAATTGCCATGGCATATTATGCAGGGGTTTCGATGGAAAGCATCCGCTCCTCTGTGTGTGCCTTTACTGCGGTGGAGCATCGCATTGAGTATGTGACAGAGAAGAACGGGGTTGTATATTACAACGATTCAAAGGGAACGAATCCGGATGCTGCCATCAAAGGCATTCAGGCCATGAATCGGCCGACACTTCTCATCGGAGGCGGATATGACAAAGGCTCGAATTACGATGAATGGATCCGGGCTTTTGACGGAAAGGTCCGCTATCTGGTATTGATCGGGGCTACCAAATATGATATAAAAGCATCTGCTGAGCGCCTCGGCTTTCATGACGTCATTTTGTGTGAGAACCTTGCACAAGCCGTTAAGATCTGTGCGGATAAGGCGGATTCCGGAGATGCAGTCCTCTTATCTCCTGCATGTGCAAGCTGGGGACAGTTTGACAATTACGAACAGCGTGGAGATATGTTCAAAGAATATGTCTATGCGTTATAGATTTAACAAGAATCATTGATAAAGAAGAGATGTATGAGGGAATCAGAATATAGAAAACAGATAAAAATAGACAAAAAAACAAAATATGCCATCTATGGCGTAGTCTCTGTGCTGCTTCTTACAGGCCTGATTTTCTTCTTTGTATATTTTAAAGTAGACAATATCGAAGTAATGGCCAGCAGTCATTATACGGAAGAGGAGATCAAATCCATGGTTCTTCGCGGTCCGCTGGCATCCAATTCCGTGCTGGCGCCAATTCTGTATTCCAAGAAGAATACGAAAGATGTTCCGTTTGTAGAGAGTTTTTCGGTGGAGCAGATCGATCGACATACCATAGCCGTGGGCGTCAAGGAGGTACGTCCGGTAGGATGCATTCCTTATCTGGACAGTTATGTGTATTTTGACAGAGAAGGAATTTTCATTGAGGGCACCAAATCCCGGGATATGTCGGTTCCATTCTTCGATGGTATTCAGGTGAGCTATGTGATCATGGGACAGGAGCTTCCAATTAAGGGAAAGGCAATAATGAACACTGCTGTGGCACTGGCTACGATTTTTCAGAAGAATGATCTGGTACCCGATCATATTCAGTTTGATGACAACTCACAGATTTCCCTGCTGTACGGAGACATCACTGTGATGTTGGGAAAAGATGAATTTCTGGAAGACAAGATGGCCAGGGTGATAGCGATCCTTCCTAAGATTTCCGGGAAAAAGGGTATCCTGCATGCGGAAAGTGTATCGGATAATCTGAAGAATATCACCTTTGAAGAAGAAAAACTTCAGATTTCACCGGACCAGTGGAATGGAGGATATGACGAAAACGGAGAATATACAGGAGAAGGGGAGTATGACGAAGAAGGAAACCACGTAGGTCCGAAACCGGAAGGTATGGAAGAAACGGAAGAAGGAGAAGATACGCTGGCATCCGGGGATTACAGCTATGGGTATGGATATTCGGATACATACGGGGACTCCTACGGTGACAATTATAAGAAGCCTTATGATAATGTAAATAAGGAACCATATGACAATACCTCTTATGACTCCTATGACAGTTATGATTCCGGTGATGACGCTTATAATTCTTATGGATAGTTTTCGGAAAAGTTCGGAAATAACTGAAAAAAATATAAAAAATTTGATTTAACAGTTGCGTTATCGACAAAAAAACTATATGATGTAGCTATATGTGAAAATTAATTATAATACACTGAGTATGCATATTGTGTGACTTAGGAGAAGATAAGGGAGGAAGCACATTGATAGAGGTATTGACGAATGAGGCTGAATCATCTGCAAAAATTATTGTAATTGGAGTAGGTGGAGCCGGAAACAATGCAGTAAACAGAATGGTTGAAGAAGCAATCGGCGGTGTGGAATTCGTCGGTGTGAATACAGATAAACAGGCGTTGACTCTTTGCAAAGCGCCGACGATCCTTCAGATCGGAGAGAAAATTACGAAAGGCCTTGGCGCAGGAGCACAGCCGGAGGTTGGCGCGAAAGCAGCGGAGGAGAGCATTGAAGAGGTTAAGGAACTGATTCAGGATGCAGATATGGTATTTGTTACCTGTGGTATGGGCGGCGGAACCGGAACCGGTGCTGCGCCTGTTATTGCAGCTGCAGCAAAGGAGCTGGGAATCCTCACCGTCGGTGTTGTTACAAAGCCTTTCCGTTTTGAGGCAAAGACCCGTATGAATAATGCCCTGGTCGGAATCGAGAATCTGAAAAAGGCCGTAGATACATTGATCGTAATCCCCAATGATAAGCTTCTGGAAGTGGTAGATCGCCGTACAACGATGCCGGAAGCGCTTCGCAAAGCGGATGAAGTACTCCAGCAGGCGGTACAGGGAATCACAGACCTGATCAACCTGCCGGCACTGATCAATCTTGATTTTGCAGATGTTCAGACGGTTATGACGGATAAAGGAATTGCCCATATCGGTATTGGGGAAGCCAGAGGGGATGTTAAGGCTATGGAAGCGGTACAGCAGGCTGTATCCTCACCGCTGCTTGAGACAACCATCAAAGGTGCTACCCATGTTATCATCAATATTTCCGGTGATATTTCCCTTATGGACGCAAACGAAGCTGCAAGCTATGTTCAGGAGCTCACAGGCGAAGATGCAAATATTATCTTTGGTGCTATGTACGATGATACTGTTGCGGATTATGCAAGAATTACCGTAATTGCCACCGGAATCGCTGACAATACGCAGAACAGTCCTTTCACAAGAAGTACCGGTTCCTCTTTCTCATCCAAGAGAACAGCTGCACCGACACCTTCTATGGGAAGTATGAGCATGCCGAGCTTTTCCATGCCGACTATGAATTCGACACCATTTAATTCCCGGGTAACCACAAGTACGGTTCAGAAAAAGGATATCCAGATTCCTGATTTCCTGAAAAAGAGATAATGTAATAGGATTGATTCATATGTATATTTTCCAAATCCCCTTGACATTCAAGGGGATTTGCGTTATCATACTCGGGTACGTGAAGAAAAGAAAGCAGAGATCACTCTCACCTTAGCACTCATAGAAGTGACTCGGGTATATATTGCACAGTGCCGCAGATGTTTTGGGAAGATCTGTGGTTACACTTGCGGCTGCGCCGCAGTGATGTGTGTAATAAAGTGTGGATCTGCTCCGCACTTTTTTTCATTTTAAAGAGTGTAGCAGGTTATGTATTTTATCGTGTATGGAGGTGTAAGACAATTAGCAATTTAATGATTAACGAACAGATTCGCGACAAAGAGGTTCGTCTGATCGGACCGGATGGTTCACAGATGGGAATCGTATCAGCGAAGGAAGCGATGGCAAAAGCCCAGGAGGCAGGTTTGGATCTGGTGAAGATCGCACCGCAGGCAAAACCGCCGGTATGTAAGATTATTGATTATGGAAAATACCGTTATGAATTGGCCCGCAAAGAAAAAGAGGCTAAGAAGAAACAAAAAACCATCGATGTAAAAGAAGTTCGTCTTTCTCCAAACATTGATACAAACGATCTGAATACAAAGGTCAACGCAGCCCGCAAATTCCTTTCCAAAGGGGATAGGGTCAAGGTTACACTCCGATTCAGGGGAAGAGAGATGGCGCACATGGCAAACAGCAAACATGTGCTGGATGATTTTGCACAGATGCTTGCAGATGTGGCAACTGTGGAGAAGGCTCCAAAGGTTGAAGGCAGAAGTATGACGATGTTTTTGACCGAAAAACGCTAAATTAGACACATATTAAGGAGGAAATAGCAATGCCAAAAATTAAAACATGTAGAGCAGCAGCAAAACGTTTCAAAAAGACAGGTACAGGAAAGTTATTAAGAAATAAAGCATACAAGAGCCACATCTTGACAAAGAAATCCCAGAAGAGAAAAAGAAACCTCAGAAAATCTACTGTTGTTGATTCTACAAATGTAAAGAACATGAGAAAAGCATTACCATATTTATAAGATAGAGAAGACGAACAGGAGGAAATGAGAAATGGCAAGAATCAAAGGCGGCTTAAATGCTAAGAAAAAACATAATCGTGTATTAAAACTGGCAAAGGGTTACAGAGGAGCCCGTTCCAAACAGTATAGAGTAGCAAAACAGTCTGTAATGCGTGCGCTTACAAGCTCCTATGCAGGACGTAAGCAGAAGAAACGTCAGTTCAGACAGCTTTGGATCGCCCGTATCAATGCGGCAGCAAGAATGAACGGACTTTCCTACAGCAAGCTGATGCACGGACTGAAGGTTGCCAACATCGATATCAACAGAAAGATGCTGGCAGAGATGGCTGTAAATGATGCAGAAGGATTTGCAGCACTGGCTGAAATCGCAAAGAAAGCAATTGCTTAATCAGGCAATGTAAAGGATGTGAAACGCCCGGTTTAAGCCGGGCGTTTATTAAAATATTCTAAACTTTTGCTTGCATAGAAAAGTTGGGAATGCTATAATTTGACATCATCTGATAAAAGAAGGAGGAAATTATTATGAATTTGAAAAAGGCTCTCAGCCTCACAATGGCTACAGCAATGGCAGCGACAATGCTTTCCACGGCAGTATTTGCAGAAGATACATGGAAAATCGGTGGAATCGGACCACTTACCGGAGCAGCTGCAATTTATGGTACACATGCTATGTGGGGCGCACAGATCGCAGTTGATGAGATCAATGCAGCCGGCGGTATCAATGGAATGCAGGTTGAGTTCAACGCACAGGATGATGAACATGATGCTGAGAAATCGGTAAACGCTTACAATACTTTGAAAGACTGGGGCGTACAGGCAGTTGTTGGCTGCGTTACAACAAACCCATGTATCGCAGTTTCTACAGAAGCTGCAAATGACAACGTATTTATGCTGACACCGTCTGCTTCTTCTGAGAAGGTACTGGAAGCCGGTGACAACCTTTTCCAGGTTTGCTTTACAGACCCGGCACAGGGAACTGCATCTGCACAGTATATTGCTAATAACCTTGATGCTACAAAGGTTGCAGTAATCTATAATAGCGCAGACGCATACTCCGCTGGTATTTATGCAACATTCCGTGCAGAAGCAGAAAACCAGAACTTTGAGATCGTTTCGGAAACTTCCTTTACGGATGACTCCAAGACAGACTTCTCTGCACAGATCCAGGCAGCAAAAGATGCAGGTGCAGAGCTGGTATTCCTTCCAATCTATTATGATGCAGCAGCAGTTATCCTGAAACAGGCAGCTGATGCTGAATTCGCACCGGTATGGTTTGGCGTAGACGGTATGGACGGAATTCTTACCGTAGAAGGTTTTGACACAACTCTTGCAGAAGGCGTTATGCTTCTGACACCATTCGCAGCAGATGCAACCGATGATGCAACTGTTAACTTTGTTACTACCTTCCAGGAACAGCACGAAGATATCCCGAATCAGTTTGCAGCTGACGGATATGACTGTGTATATGCTCTGAAAGCAGCTATGGAAGCAAAAGAGCTTACAGCAGACATGGATGCTTCTGCAGTATGTGATGCTATGAAGGAAGCCTTCACAGAGATCGAAGTTTCCGGACTTACAGGCGTTATGACATGGACAGCAGATGGAAAGGTTGCCAAGACTCCTACAGCTGTTGTAATTAAAGATGGCGCATATGTGGCTTTCGAAAACGCACAGTAAGCAAAGAGTTATAATGACGCATAAATGATTAGAACCAAAGAGGGGGATGCACCCGCAGCCCCCTCTTTTGGTTTATGCAACATATAAAGCATGAGGTGGTTTATGAGTTTTATTTCTTATTTAGTAAATGGGATCAGCCTTGGCAGTGTATATGCCATAATCGCTTTGGGATATACCATGGTATACGGTATTGCGAAAATGCTGAACTTCGCACACGGTGACGTTATCATGGTAGGCGGTTACGCTGCATTTACGTTAACGATGAATGCCGGCGCTAATCCGATCGTGGCTGTGCTTGCGTCGATTGTGGTATGTACAGTGCTTGGGATCGTGATTGAAACAATCGCATATCGTCCGCTTCTGGAGGCAGCTTCTTCCCTTGCAGTGCTGATTACAGCCATTGGTGTCAGCTATTTTCTGCAGAATGTTGTGCTGCTTATTTTTGGTTCTGCACCGAAAAGCTTCCAGTCTGTAGTAACATTGCCAAATATGAAATTATTTGATGGATCTCTGGTTATTACGTCCACGTCGATTGTGACAGTCATCTGCTGTATTGTGATCATGATCGTTCTGACAACTTTTATCAATAAAACAAAACCGGGACAGGCCATGCTGGCAGTCTCTGAGGACAAAGGTGCAGCACAGCTCATGGGTATTAATGTGAACGGTACCATTGCACTTACTTTTGCAATTGGTTCCGGACTTGCAGCGATTGCGGGTGTTCTGCTCTGCTCTGCTTATCCGACATTATCCCCTTATACAGGTTCCATGCCGGGTATTAAAGCCTTCACAGCAGCCGTATTTGGAGGGATCGGCTCGATTCCCGGAGCCATGATCGGTGGTCTTCTTCTTGGTGTGATCGAGATTCTGGGAAAAGCCTATATTTCTTCTCAGATGTCAGATGCCATAGTGTTTGCTGTTCTGATCATTGTCCTTCTGGTGAAACCGACAGGCTTGTTCGGAAAGAAGATTCAGGAGAAAGTGTAGGTGATTATGATGGTGGAAAATATGAAGAAAAAAACATTAAAAAGCAATCTGATCACTTATGCAATCGTCATTGCCGGATTTGCTGTCCTGCAGACGATGAAGAGTACAGGAAACCTTTCCAGTCTGCTTTCCGGTCTGCTGGTATCTCTGTGCGTGTACTCCATTCTGGCGGTTTCTTTGAATCTGGTAGTGGGAATCTCCGGAGAACTGAGCCTTGGCCATGCAGGGTTCATGTGCGCCGGTGCTTTTTCCAGTGCTTTTTTTACAAAGCTTACCAGTGACAGTATTACCATAGTACCGCTTCGCTTTGCACTGGCAATCATCGTTGGGGCGGCAGTAGCGGCTTTGTTAGGCTTCCTGATCGGCGTGCCTGTTTTGCGCCTGCGGGGAGACTACCTGGCAATCGTAACACTGGCTTTCGGCGAGATCATCAAGAATATTCTGAATCTGTTCTATATTGGTATCGATGATAAAGGATTCCACGTATCTACCATGAGTGAGTTTGACCTGAATATGGATGTCCTTTCCGGAAAAGTATTGATTTCAGGTCCGCAGGGAATTACCGGCATTACGAAAAGCTCGACTTTCCTGTCCGGTATTATTCTGTTGCTGATCACATTGTTCATTGTATTGAATCTGATCAATTCCAGGGATGGACGTGCCATTATGGCTATCCGCGACAATCGGATCGCGGCTGAGTCCATAGGGTTGAATATTACCAAATATAAATTGATGGCCTTTACGGTTTCTGCAGCACTGGCTGGAGCAGGCGGAGCACTTTACTCGCACAATCTGTCCGGTCTGCAGGCTTCCAAGTTCAACTTCAATACTTCTATTCTGGTATTGGTATTTGTAGTACTTGGCGGTATTGGAAATATCCGTGGCTCGATTATTGCGGCTGTCATTCTGACGGCTCTGCCGGAGATGCTTCGATTCCTGTCGGATTATCGTATGCTGATTTATGCGATCGTTCTGATCGTTATGATGCTTGTCAACTGGTCACCAAAAGCGCTTGAAATGCGGGAACGCCTGACGGCTAAGCTTTTCAGGAAAAAGAAAGAGGAGGCGTAAAAGATGGCAATGCTTGACGTAACCAATTTGAATATTTCTTTTGGCGGTCTGCATGCGGTGGATGATTTCCATGTCTCCATTGAAAAAGGACAGCTTTACGGCCTGATCGGCCCGAATGGCGCTGGTAAGACTACGATTTTCAACCTTCTGACGGGTGTGTATAAACCGGATGAAGGTAAGATTACTCTGGATGGAAAGGATATCACAGGTCTGAAAACGATTGATATCAATAAGGCCGGTGTTGCCCGTACTTTCCAGAATATCCGCCTTTTCGGCAAACTGACAGTGTTGGATAATGTAAAGGCCGGCCTTCACGAGCATTATAAATATAGCCTTTTGGCCGGTATTCTGCGCCTTCCGAAGTATCATAAGATCGAGAAGCAGATGGACGAAGAGGCAATCGAATTGCTGAAAGTGTTTGATCTGGACCAGGAGGCAGCAACCCTGGCTTCCAATCTTCCCTACGGAAAACAGCGCAAGCTGGAGATCGCCCGGGCCCTGGCTACCAGACCGAAGCTTCTGCTTCTGGACGAGCCGGCAGCAGGCATGAATCCCAATGAAACAATGGAACTGATGGAGACGATCCGTTTTGTCAGAGATCATTTTGATATGACAATTCTTCTGATCGAACACGATATGAAACTGGTATCCGGAATCTGCGAAGAGCTGACAGTGTTGAACTTCGGCCATGTTCTTGCGGAGGGAGAAACGTCGGAAGTACTTCATAATCCGGAAGTTATCAAGGCATATCTGGGTGAATAGGAGGAAAGAGAATGGCATTACTGGAAGTAAAAGATATTCAGGTTTATTATGGAATGATTCAGGCCTTAAAGGGCGTTTCCTTCGAAGTAAAAAAAGGGGAGGTCGTTGCTCTGATCGGCGCCAATGGTGCCGGTAAGACGACAACGCTTCATACCATTACAGGTCTGCTGCGGGCAAAAACAGGCCAGGTGATATTCGATGGTACCGATATTTCCAGGATTCCGGCCCATAAGATCGTCGGTATGGGGATGGCACATGTTCCGGAAGGAAGACGTGTATTTGCCAATATGACGGTATTGCAGAATCTGAAAATGGGTGCTTATACAAGAAGTGATAAAAGTGAAATTGATAAAACAATTGAACAGGTGTACAAACATTTCCCGCGGTTGGAAGAACGAAAGAATCAGACAGCCGGTACGCTGTCCGGAGGAGAACAGCAGATGCTGGCAATGGGACGTGCTTTGATGAGCCGTCCCGGTATTATTCTGATGGATGAACCGTCGATGGGGCTTTCGCCGATCTTCGTGAATGAGATTTTCGAGATCATCAAAGAAGTCAGTGCAGAAGGTACAACTGTGCTGCTGGTGGAACAGAATGCGAAGAAGGCATTGTCCATAGCAGACCGGGCATATGTCCTTGAGACCGGTTCTGTAACGCTGGAAGGAAAAGCTTCCGATTTATTGCATAATGAAGCAGTTCAGAAAGCATATTTGGGAGAATAGTGGTATAATAGAGGTGTAGAAGGATTAGAGTATAATGTAGGAGGTGTTATATATGGGTAATTTTGTAATTACAATTGCAAGACAGTATGGCAGTGGGGGCCATACCATCGGCGAGATGCTGGCGGAGAAGCTGGGAGTACCATTTTACGACAAAGAGATTATCCGAATGGCATCTGATGAAAGCGGAATTGCGGTTGATCTATTTGGCAAAGTGGAAGGCGGAGAACGTGTGAAAAGCTCTTTGTTTGGAGGCAGCAAAACCGGGCTCTACAAGGGAGAACTTATTCCACCGGACAGAAAAGACTTCATTTCCGACGAGAATATCTTTAATTACCAGGCGAAGGTGGTAAAAGACATTGCAGATAAGACTCCTGCAATTATTGTCGGAAGATGCGTCAACTACATCTTTAAGGACAGACCCGATACGCTTCGCGTGTTTGTTCATGCACCGTGGGATTTCCGGGTAAAGAGATCCGAGGGAAAGGTTGCAGGATCCCGGGATGATATCGAGAAATTCCTGATAAAGGATGACAAGCGTAAGATGGAGTATTACCGTCGTTTTGCAGGCGGGGACTGGATGGACGCAACTAATTACGACCTGTGCCTGAACAGTGGAAAACTCGGTTATGAGAAGTGTGTCGATATGATCATCGCGCAGATGGAAATTATGAAAAACAAGTAAGCTGTTACGGGATACACCTCGGTTGGAAACAACCGGGGTGTTTTGATAAATATATGGATATGGATACAGGAGCATTACGATGGATTTATTTGAGTATGCAAAGACACAGACGTTAGATAAAGAATCTCCTTTGGCTTCCCGATTGCGGCCTTCAACCCTGGAAGAGGTGGTAGGACAGAAGCATATCGTAGGAAAGGATAAATTACTGTATCGCGCAATCAAGGCGGATAAACTGACTTCCGTTATTTTCTATGGACCTCCGGGGACAGGGAAGACGACCCTGGCAAAGGTGATCGCCAATACCACCAGTGCCGATTTTACCCAGATAAATGCAACAGTGGCCGGAAAAAAGGACATGGAAGAGGTTGCAAAGCAGGCACAGCAAAGTCTCGGTATGTATGGGAAGAAAACCATTTTGTTTATCGATGAGATTCACCGATTTAACAAGGGGCAGCAGGATTATCTTCTGCCGTTCGTAGAGGACGGAACCATCATTCTCATCGGGGCCACAACAGAAAATCCATATTTTGAAGTGAACGGTGCTCTGCTGTCCCGTTCGATCATATTCGAATTATATCCTCTGGAGAACCATGAGATTCGGGAATTGATACTAAGAGCCCTCAAAGATACCCGAAAAGGAATGGGAAGCTATCACGCTGTGATCGAAGAGGATGCGTTGGAGTTTCTGGCAGATCTGGCAGGCGGAGATGCAAGAAGCGCATTAAATGCCATTGAACTGGCGGTTCTGACGACCCCTCGTTCACAGGATGGTGTTTTGCATCTTACTTTGGACGTAATGTCCGAATGTATCCAGAAACGGGTGATACGCTATGACAAAAAAGGAGATAATCATTACGATATCATTTCCGCATTTATCAAAAGTATGCGTGGCTCTGACCCGGATGCGGCAGTGTACTATCTTGCCAAAATGCTGTATGCGGGAGAGGACATTAAATTCATCGCAAGAAGGATTATGATCCTGGCTTCCGAAGATATTGGAAATGCAGATCCGCAGGCGCTGCAGGTGGCGGTGGCGGCGGCGCAGGCGGTGGAAAGGGTAGGGATGCCGGAGTCCCAGATCATTCTGGCGCAGGCGGTTACCTACATGGCGTGTGCCCCAAAAAGCAATGCGGCAGTGAATGCGATCTCGGCAGCAATGGAAAGCGTTAAACAGACCAGAACCACTATACCGAATCATCTGCAGGACGCACATTACGGAGGGCATTCAAAACTGGGGCACGGAATCGGATACAAATATGCACATGATTATCCGAACCACTATGTGGAGCAACAGTATCTCCCTGCAGAAATTGCTGGTGCGAGGTTTTATGAGCCGGGGGAGCTTGGGTATGAGAAGCAGATGAAAGAGCATATGCAGAGGATTCGGGATAAGAATGAAATAAGAGATTAAAAGGAGTTATAATAACTCCTCCATTATTTTTTCGTAAATGGTCTGTGCCTTCTCCGGCCAGTTCAGGCAGATGGCTTTCGCTGCTTCTTCCCCGGGAGCAGCAAGTGTGATGTCCAGCAAGGAAGAGTTACCCTCCATGATCTGACACCGGACCATATGGTACCCTTGTGGATTTTGGAAGTAATCTGCGGGAGTGAGAACAGACTCCTCTAAAGCGACGCTGTTAAGCTTCAGATACTCCAGAGCTTCACGGCGAATTTCCGGTGAGAGCTCTTTTTCAAAAAAAGAAAGGGTGTTCCGGCCGGCATCCGTCAGCTGGTAGTAAGATGTGTTGATCATGGTTTGCTTTTGGATCAGATTTGCCTCCACCAGCTCTGACACAGCCTGCTGAAAGTTGAAATAATTTGTGTATTCATGTTCCAGGATGAACTCGGAAAGCTGTGAATTGGATAGCGCACGGGTCGTGCGGGAAAGTATGTAAAGCACGATGAGTTTATATGTAGTAAATGGAGCAGCCATGAATTACCTCCTGTATTGTTTTCCCTGATAGCTGTCATGCTTTTTCATCTGGTGATGCAGCATGTTCAGGACCTCCCTTTTTCTGGATGCCCATAATGGTGCCAGCAGCAGATCCCTGGGGCCATCTCCGGTGAGACGATGTATGGTGATATCCGGAGACAGGTGTTCCAGACATTCCTCGAGAAGTTCAAGATACTCTTCTCTGGATAAAACAGCAAATTTTCCGGCTCTATAATCCTCTGCCAGGTCTGTTCCTTCCAGGACATGAAGAAGCTGAAGCTTGATCCCCTGTATATCGCAGCGATTCAGGTAATCTATCGTTTGCAGGATCTGTTCTTTGGTTTCTCCCGGAAGTCCCAGAATGGTATGAACAATGACCTCGATGCCACGGCTTCTCAGCTGCTGGAGAGAATTCTCGAAACAGGACAGCGAATAACCGCGACGGATATAAGAAGCAGTATCTTCGTGCATGGTCTGCAAACCCAGTTCGATCCAGACAGGTTTCATCCGGTTCAGACGTTCCAGCAGGTTTAAGGTTTCTTCTGGAAGACAGTCCGGTCTCGTACCAATGGAAAGACCTGCGATCTTGGGATGACGGATAGCTTCCGTGAATATTTGTGCGAGATAATCAGTAGGGGCATAGGTGTTGGTATATGCCTGGAAATAAGCAATAAACTTCTGAATCGGTCGTTTTGTCTGCAGTATTTCGATCTGGCTATCAATCTGCCGGGAAATGGAAAGCGCCGGATCTGCCGCGAAATCGCCGCTTCCTCCGGCACTGCAGAATATACATCCATTGTGTCCAAGGGTTCCATCCCGGTTTGGGCAGGACATTCCGCCATTTAATGTCACCTTATAAACCTTTTCACCAAATCGTTCCTTTAGCATAAAGTCAAGAGAGTGATATGGCTTTTCGTTCCATTTACGCATTCGAACCTTCCTCTTGTGAACCGTTCAGAGCGTCATCGGCGGCGTCATCCTTCACAGCCGCAGTCGGTGTAATTCCCGAATCGGGAAGTGATGCACCCGGAATGTGCTCCGGGATATCTGCAGATGTATTTTCCGGTATATACTTGTCGAATATTTTCACAAAGAAAATGGAGTTGATATATGCAATCGAAGCTCCTCCGAACAAGAACAGAACCATCAGAAACAGCGACTGGATCTTTGCATCGGGAATGAAGAAAAAAGCCAGCGGAACAGCACTGATCACCAGCATTAATCCGGTCTGGGGAAGGTGCCGGATGGACATCAGTAATGCAACCTTCATGGTTCCGGCAACCGTATTATAGAATTTTGCAAGAACCGGGTATACATAAAGATATTCCATGAACAGGAAGATTGCGATCATGGAAAAGAAAACAAAAAGAGCTTTTCCGGCGAACCCCGGAAGCTGGCTGATGATCTGGAAATCAAGAAACAGGATACCACCGGCCACGAGAATGATCAGGTTGATGATCGCAGACTGTTTGAAGTTGTCTTTGAAGGATTTAAAGAAGCTTTTAATAAGGTAAGACTCTTCGTCCCGCACCATTTTCATGGTTACGTAATACAGAGAGGTCAGAGAAGCTCCTATTGTTATGATGGGCAGACAGCAGACAAGGCAGATCAGATTCAACAGCATCAGGTCGCCCACCCGTCCCATTGTCGAAAAGAATTTATTATCCATATTGAACAGATTACCCATAGAATACCTCCTGAATGTTTGTAGTCAGTATAACGAATCTCCGGCAAAAAAGCAAATGATTACGACAAAATTCCCTTGATAACAGGATGTTAAAGTGTTAATATAATCATATCTATCAGTTCAACCAGCAGGGGGGTTAAAGGAGAGGGGTATGACGAAAAAGATCAGAACAGAGGCAGTAGATCATTTATTTGAAGCGATCTTGAGTCTGCAGAATAAAGAGGAGTGCTATACTTTTTTTGAAGATGTATGTACGGTCAATGAACTTCTTTCTATTTCACAAAGGTTTGAAGTGGCTAAGATGCTGACGGAGAAGAAGACATATCTGGATATATCCGAGAAGACAGGTGCATCCACGGCAACCATCAGCCGCGTGAACCGCTCATTGAATTACGGGAACGATGGATACGAGATGGTGTTTGCACGTATGAACATAGAGGGCGAAGAATAAGGGATATTGCATAAGCAATACCCCTTTTATTTTTTTTTGTTTTTTTTATCGGCCGGCGGATCCTTTTTCGTCTGATCCTTCGCAAGATCATCAATGAGTGACTCGATGATCATTTTCCTGGCATACACATCGAAGGCAAGACGGCAGATAAAAGAGAACCTGTGAAGGAATTCCCGTTCTTCCGGGTCGGCGTCCGGAAAAGTGTCTTCGCTGGTCTGGTAAGATTTCAGCACGTCTTTCTGGAGGGCAAAGATGCTGCTTTTCTCCATATGGAAGACCTCCTCATATATGTAGGTCAGATCGTGATCAGACTCTGACTGAAAGTATTTTTCCGTAATAGGTGTCATCAGTGTCTGGATATCACTGATGGATAAGATATTCTTGAAATAATAGATGAAGATCAGCATCAGGAGATGCTCTTTCGAATATCTTTTTTTATCCGGCGGTGGGAGAAGCTTGTTTTTGGCATAATTGTTGATCATGGTTTTCGTCAGGATCTTATCCTCCGGATATCGTTTGGAGGATGCCAGCTGTGTGTCCATAAATGTTGTAACCTGATCCATGTAAAGGTCGATGTTGGGAAAATCTTCCGGCTTTATATGGTCCAGCTTTGACAGACTGTCCAGTATACTTTTTACATATTCTTTGGAATTATCGTTCATTTTAGTCCCCCCTGTTCTATTCATTATATAGTTATTAAAACTACTTGTAAATGCTTTCCTTAGTTTTGCTTGTCGAATATATGTTCCTGTGTTAGACTATTAGTTACATGTATGATTACAGAATTGTGAGAGCTGCATAGCAGCGAAACAATCCGTAAGCACTTTTAATTCCTTAAACGTGTATGGATTGAGCAAGCACAGATTATGCCATCGATTCTTTTGCGGAAAGGGATTGCTGTCATGATGTGCCTGGAATAGATTTTGGAGGTTTATTCGAAATGAGTATATACGATACATTAAATCCGCCGCAAAGAGAAGCGGTATTTCATACGGAAGGACCGTTATTGATCCTGGCCGGGGCAGGATCCGGTAAAACCCGTGTCCTGACCCACAGAATCGCTTATCTGATGGATGAAAAACAGGTGAATCCGTGGAATATCCTGGCCATTACCTTCACCAACAAAGCGGCACAGGAGATGCGGGACCGGGTAGACAGGCTTGTGGGATTCGGGGCGGAAAGCGTATGGGTTTCTACCTTTCATTCCGCCTGTGTCAGAATTCTCCGCCGTCATATTGATCGTATTGGATACGATACCAGTTTTACGATCTATGATACCGATGATCAGAAAACCCTGATCAAGGATATTTGCAAAAGACTGGATATCGATACGAAACAGTATAAGGAACGCTATCTTCTGTCTCAGATCTCACATGCAAAGGACGAGCTGATTACGCCCGATGAGATGGAACGAAAGGCAATCGGAGATTTTCGCCTGAAAAAGATTGCAGAGGTTTACCGGGAATATCAGACCTCTCTGCGGAAAAATAATGCATTGGATTTTGATGATCTGATCATGAAAACGGTGGAGCTGCTGCAAAGCTGTGAAGATGTATTAGAATCCTATCAGGAACGCTTCCGGTATATCATGGTAGACGAATATCAGGATACCAATTCGGCACAGTTTAAGCTGGTCAGCCTTCTGGCTTCCCGTTACGAAAACCTGTGTGTTGTGGGGGATGATGATCAGTCCATTTACCGGTTCCGGGGAGCCAATATCGGGAATATTCTTGGGTTTGAACGGGTTTTTCCGGGGGCAAAAGTTATTCGTCTGGAACAGAATTACCGTTCCACCCGGAACATTCTGAATGCAGCAAATCACGTGATCGCCAATAATGTAGAGCGTAAAGCGAAGACGTTGTGGACGGAGAACGATGAGGGCGCAAAGGTGAATTTCCGCCAGTTTCTGAATGGATTTGAGGAAGCGGAGTATGTGGCCGGAGAGATCAGCAAAGCAAAAAGAGAAGGACGCCGTTCGTATGGTGACAGCGCGATCCTTTATCGGACCAACGCCCAGTCCCGGTTATTTGAGGAAAAATTTCTGCTGGCGAATATTCCGTATAAAATCGTTGGAGGCATCAACTTTTATGCGAGAAAAGAAGTAAAGGATCTGCTTTGTTACCTGAAAACCATAGAAAATGCCAGAGATGATATTGCTGTCCGCAGAATCATCAATGTACCAAAAAGAGGAATCGGAGCAACGACCATCGGAAAGGTACAGGATTATGCGGAATATATGGATATCAGCTTTTACGATGCCCTGCGCGTGGCGGAAGAGATTCCGGGCCTGGGAAGAGGTCTGTCAAAGCTGGATGGATTCGTTACGTTTATTCAGATGTTAAAGAGTAAGGCCGCGTACATGACAGTGAAAGAGCTGTTGGAGGAGGTCATTGAAATGACCGGGTATGTGGAGGAGCTCCGGCAGGAGAATACGGAGGAGGCCAGGGCGCGTATTGAAAATATCGATGAATTGATCTCGAAGACCGTTTCTTATCAGGAGGCAATGGAAGCAGAAGGAAAACCGGCTACATTGGAAGGATTTCTGGAAGAGATCGCTTTGGTTGCGGACATCGATACCGTAGATCCGGATCAGGATTATGTCCTTTTGATGACGATCCACAGTGCCAAGGGGCTGGAATTCCCGACGGTATATCTGGTCGGAATGGAAGATGGGATTTTCCCCGGGTATTTAACCATATCTTCCGAGGATCCCACGGAAATGGAAGAGGAGCGCAGACTTTGTTATGTAGGAATTACCAGAGCCAGGCAGGAACTGACTCTGACCGCAGCACAGCAGCGAATGACCCGTGGCGAGGTACAATACAACAGAGTTTCCAGATTCGTCCGGGAGATTCCAAGGGAATATGTGGACCTGGGACACCAGATACAAAAGAAGCGGCCTCAGATGAATGCATTTGGTTCCGGAGATGCACTCAGTCAGATGAAAATGGCATTTCAGACCGGAAGCGCAGGCGCAGCACAGAGAAACAACGCGTATTCCCCAAGTGGTCCCCCGGGGGTGTTCAAACCCAGAGATTTCCAGGTGACCAAGGCAGATTCCCTGGATTATGGAGTGGGCGATACGGTAAGACATATTAAATTCGGTGTGGGAATCGTGAAGAATATTGTAGAAGGCGGTCGTGATTATGAGGTGACTGTGGACTTTGATAAAACCGGAGTAAAGAAAATGTTTGCCGGCTTTGCAAAACTAAAGAAATTGTAAATTCTGGAAAAGGATGTGGAATTCTGTTTGCATTCGTGGTATAATAATGCCAGTTTAGGAGGGTCAGAAACAACGATATCTGACAGATCCAGGAGAGGATGGTAATCAAAATGAATATTAAAATTGAAGATCTTATTGCAGCAGTAACCAAGAGAGAAGAAGACAAACAGAAGGATACGATAATTCTGGCACTGGCGATCATTGGTGCCGTTGCAGCTGTCGTAGGAATCGCATTTGCAGTTTATCGTTTCTTTACACCGGATTATCTGGAAGACTTCGAAGACGATTTTGACGATGATTTCGACGATTATTTCGAAGATGAAGAAGCAAAGGAAGAAAAAGAAGAAGCTGAGGAAGCAGCAGAAATACCTGCAGAGGAAGAATAATATTCAGATTAGTATTTAGATTAATATTTAGGAAGATAGAGATTAGCTCCGGAGATCGCCGGAGCTATTTTCTTGGAGGATATATGAAGAAAGGTGAAATATACGAAGGGATCATCCAGGCCATAGAGTATCCCAACAAAGGAATCGTAAGAATCGATGATCACAAGGTGATAGTGAAAAACGGGATTCCCGGGCAGCGGATCCGTTTTATGATCCAGAAGAAACGTTCCGGTAAAGCGGAAGGTCGGCTTTTGGAGGTGCTGGAAAAATCCCCCCTGGAGACGCGTGATCCTGTATGCAGTATTTTTCCGGCATGCGGCGGCTGCATGTATCAGACCATGTCCTACGAAGCGCAGCTGAAAATGAAAGAGACCCAGGTGCGTAATTTGCTGGAGACAGCCATGGGCTATGGATTTGCAGACTGCAGCAAGAGGATTACGGATGGAAAACAGACTGCAGCAGGATCCGGTTCACAATGCGGACAGGCGGGGCAGCAAGTGTCCGGTCATACAGTGCCTTTGTGGGATGGAATTAAGGGAAGTCCCATTGAATTTGCCTACCGGAATAAAATGGAATTCTCTTTTGGGGATGCATACAAAGACGGTCCCTTGTCCCTGGGACTTCACAAAAAAGGAAGCACCTATGATGTTTTGACAGCTTCGGATTGTAAGCTGGTTCACGAAGATATGACGAAGATCCTGACCTGCGTTCTGACGTTCTTTCAGGAACGAAATGTATCTTATCACAGAAAATTGCAGCATGTGGGTTACTTACGCCATCTGCTATTGCGCAGAAGTGTTACCAATGGCGATCTGCTGGTGCATCTGGTGACGACCTCCCAGGAAGAACACGATCTGCAACCTCTGAAGGAGGCATTGCTGGCCCTTAAATTGCAGGGGCAGATCGTCGGAATCCTGCACCTGCTCAATGATTCTTTGTCGGATGTGGTAAAAAGTGACGAAACAAGAATCCTGTATGGGCAGGACCATTTTTATGAAACATTGCTGGGGCTGCGCTTCAAGGTCAGTACCTTTTCTTTTTTTCAGCCCAATACATTGGCGGCGGAGGTGCTGTATTCCACCGTTCGGGATTATCTGGGAGATACCAGAGATCTGGAGGTGTTTGATCTGTATAGCGGTACCGGCACGATTGCCCAGCTGGCTGCACCCGTTGCAAAAGAGGTCATCGGCGTGGAAATTGTGGAGGAGGCTGTGGAAGCAGCAAAAGCAAATGCAGAATTAAACGGTCTTGCCAATTGCCGCTTCATCGCCGGCGATGTGCTAAAGGTGCTGGATGAAGTAACAGAGAAACCGGATGTGATCATTCTGGATCCTCCCCGGGATGGTATCCATCCCAAAGCTCTGCCGAAGATCCTGGCTTATGGCGTGGAAAACATCGTATACATTTCCTGCAAAGCCACCAGCCTTGCAAGAGATCTGGAAAGCTTTCAGGCAGCCGGATACAGGGTGGTACGCGCCTGCTGTATTGATCAGTTTTGCGAAACCGTTCATGTGGAGACGGTCTGCCTCCTGAGCAACCGAAAGCCGATATAATAATGTCCGCATGACTGGAAAGCAACAAGGAAGCCGATGTCTGATTGCAATTAAGGCGGGCAGCAAAAGCGTTGTAAGAGACAGCCGGGATATGAATCCTCACTTATGAGGAATGATTTTGGTTGCGAAAACCTGAAAAATATGCAATAATCATTTTGTATATCAGCAAAAAGTAATTATCTATAACAGGAAAGCAAAGGCGCTTTGAGAAGATGAGGCTCGAAGTGTCTTTTTTTTAAGAATCTAAGAAAGGTAGTTAAGAGGAGAATAGAAAATGTGTGGAATAGTAGGATATTGCGGAAGCAAAAATGCAGCCCCGATTCTTCTGGACGGACTGGCAAAGCTTGAATACAGAGGATATGATTCCGCCGGTATTGCAGTTCGTGATGGAGACAGCGCACCGGTGGTGGTAAAGACAAAAGGCAGGCTGAAAAATCTGGCGGAGAAAACCAATGAGGGGAACGCTGTCATTGGTACCTGTGGAATCGGGCATACCAGATGGGCTACCCATGGGGAACCATCTGAGAACAATGCGCATCCTCATTGCAGTGATGATATGAATGTTGTGGGCGTTCACAATGGGATCATCGAATCTTATCAGGAAATCAAAGAGAAGCTGACCCGAAAAGGATATCAGTTTCAGACGCAGACGGATACGGAAGCCCTGATCAAATACGTAGATTATTACTATAAAAAATATAAAATGGGACCCATCGATGCCATTGCCAAAACCATGGTCCGTATCCGCGGCTCCTATGCATTGGCAGTGATGTTCAAGGATTTTCCGGGACAGATCTTTGTAGCCAGAAAAGACAGCCCAATGATCCTTGGCGTAGAGAATAACGAAGCATTTATAGCGTCGGATGTTCCGGCTATTTTGAGATATACCCGTAATGTATATTACATGGGCAATATGGAAATGGCGCAGCTGAAAGAGGGAGAGATCTCATTTTTCAACATCGATGGTGACGAGATTGAAAAAGAAATGGTTCAGATCCAGTGGGATGCAGAATCTGCAGAAAAAGGCGGATTCGAACATTTCATGATGAAGGAGATCCATGAGCAGCCAAAGGCAGTGAGGGATACCATCGCGTCGGTATGCAAGGATGGGGAACTGAATCTTTCGGAAGTAGGTATGAGTGATGAAGAGATCCAGAACATTCATCAGATTCAGCTGATTGGCTGCGGCTCTGCTTATCATGTGGGGATGGTGGCACAGTATGTAATCGAGGATCTGGCCCGGATCCCGGTTCGTGTTGAACTCGCTTCGGAATTCCGTTATCGCAAACCCATTCTGCATCCGCAGGATCTGGTAATCATCATCAGCCAGTCCGGAGAAACGGCGGATTCTCTGGCGGCGATGCGGGAAGCAAAAGCCCAGGGCATCAAGACGTTGGCCATCGTAAATGTAGTGGGAAGCTCCATAGCAAGAGAGGCCGATTTTGTATACTACACGCTGGCGGGTCCGGAAATTGCGGTGGCTACCACAAAAGCATATTCTGCGCAGCTTATTAACATATACTGTCTTGCAATGCAAATGGCAAAGGTCCGCGGGCAGATCACAGAAGAGAAATACCACTCTCTGATTGGAGAAATGGAAGCTTTGCCGGGCAAAATCGAACGAATCCTGGACGATAAGGAACGTCTTCAGTGGTTTGCATCGAAATTTGCTGCATCAAAGGATATCTTTTTCCTGGGCAGAGGCCTGGACTACGCCATTGGTCTGGAAGGCAGTCTGAAGATGAAAGAGATCAGTTACATCCACAGTGAGGCGTATGCTGCCGGTGAGCTGAAGCATGGAACGATCTCACTGGTGGAACAGGGGACCTTAATGATCAATGTTCTGACACAAGGAGACCTCTTTGAGAAAATGGTCAGCAACATGGTGGAAGTGAAGAGCCGTGGAGGTTATCTGTTGGGACTGACCTCATATGGAAATTATAGCATTGAAGATACGGTAGATTTTACGGTTTATATTCCGAAGACAGACGAGCATTTTGCGGCATCTCTGGCAGTGATCCCGCTGCAGCTGCTGGGGTATTATGTCAGTGTTGCGAGAGGTCTTGATGTGGATAAACCCAGAAATCTTGCCAAGAGTGTAACAGTGGAGTAAGAAGGATTATGGGACTTAAGACAGTATGTGCAGTCAGTGCGTGCAAGCTGACGCGTTTTATCCTGCGTATTCTGGGAAAAGGCGGAACCAATGTACCAGGCAGAGTGGCATTGGCGATCCAGCCGGATCTTCTTGGAGTTCTGGCAAAGAATGTAACTACTATCATTGTCACCGGAACCAATGGAAAAACCACCACTTCCAGAATGATTGAAAAAAGCCTGATAAATGCAAATTGGAACTATTTTGCCAATAAATCCGGAGCGAATATGTTAAGCGGTATCACCGCAGAGTTTGCAATGCACGCAGGAATTAACGGGAAAAGCAAATGCAGATATGCTTTGATCGAGTGTGACGAAGCTGCCTTTCGGACCGTCAGTAAATATGTGGATGCAAAGTGCATCGTGGTAACAAATATTTTCCGTGACCAGCTGGATCGGTATGGAGAAGTTACCCATACTCTGAATTTCATTCTGGAAGGGATCCAAAATTCCGTAAATGCGGTGGTATGCCTGAATGCAGATTGTTCGTTAAGCGTATCCTTACAGGAACAGATTCCAAACCCGGTGCGTTTCTATGGCGTAGAATGTGAGATCTACAAGAACAAAGTGCAGGAAGTATCGGATGCACCATACTGCATCAAATGCAAGACCGAATATGAGTATGATTACAGGACCTTCGGACATCTGGGCGGTTTTCGCTGTCCTCATTGCGGTTATCACAGACCGGATACTTCCATAACGGTAAAACGTGTTCTGAAGTATACACCGGATGGATCACAGGTTGAGATTTCCGTGGATGGAAAATCCTATGAGACCTTTATCAATCTGCCCGGCGGTTATAACATTTACAATGCAATTGCGGCTGTGGCAGTCGGAAAAGTGCTGCATATGAAGGATGCACTTCTGATCGATTCGTTGAATCAGTTTGAATGCGGCTTTGGACGAATGGAGAAATTCACGGTGCAAGGTACTGATATTCGCATGATATTGATCAAGAATCCGGCGGGATGCAATCAGGTTCTGAACTTTCTCAGCAATCTTACAGAGCCGGCATTGTTTGTCGCCGCATTGAATGACCGGGACGCGGATGGAACCGACATTTCCTGGATCTGGGATGTGGACTTTGAGAAGCTGGCAGATATTTCCGAACGGTTGACCGGTGTCTGGACCACTGGCATCCGCGCAAATGAGATGGCTATGCGCTTTCAGTATGCCGGAATTCCAATGGAGAAGATTCGGGTCATACCGGATTATGATACGGTGATCCAGGAGATGATTGCGCAGAAGATGCCGGTATATCTGATGCCGACATATACGGCGATGCTGGATATACGAGAGAAATTCAGCAGCAAGTATGGTTTTAAGGAGTTTTGGGAATAGGGATTTCCAAAAGAGGAGTAATCGATTATGTATGAATTGAGAATATGCCATTTGTATCCGGATGTCCTGAATCTGTATGGGGACCGGGGTAATATCCTCTGCATGCAGAGAAGGCTGCAGTGGCGAGGAATTCAAGCGAATGTAACAGGGGTCTCGGTAGGGGACCCCTTAAATGTAAATGACTATGATCTGTTTTTTATTGGCGGAGGCCAGGACTTCGAACAGGAAGTTTTGCTGCAGGATCTTGCCAAAGGAAAAGCACAGCAGATTCGGAACGCTGTGGAAGAGGAGAAGACTTTTCTGGCAATCTGCGGAGGATATCAGATGCTGGGAAATTATTATAAGACCTGGGATGGACACCAATGTGATTTTATCGGTGCAGTAGACCTTTATACGATAGGAGGCAGGAAACGTATGATCGGGAATTATATGTACCGGATGGATGAGCAGGATGGCGGTATGACCATCGTTGGTTTTGAAAACCATTCCGGACGAACCTATCTGGGAGAAGGGGTCCGGCCTATGGGGAAAATACTGGCAGGCTATGGGAATAATGGAAAAGACCAGACGGAGGGGGCAAGGTACAAAAATGTATTTGCCACATACAGTCATGGACCGGTTTTGCCGAAAAATCCTCTTCTTGCGGATCGTATTTTGCGGACGGCACTGCGCTATAAGTATCCGAACCTGGAATTGGAACCACTGGAAGATAAATATGAAAACGCAGCGCATCAGGATATGCAGCGGCGTATGAAGCAGAAAGGAGCATCTGCCCACTGAATCCAGAAGTGGGAGGTGCTCCTTTCCTGATGAGGATTTATACAAAAATAAGATTAGCGTCAATTATAAATAAGTGTATCCCATCAGGGATTGGTCAACTGCTTTGGCAGCTTCTCTGCCTTCCTGAATCGCCCATACCACCAGGGATTGTCCGCGGCGCATATCACCGGCTGCAAAGACTCCGGGTATGGAGGTTTCGTAGGGATTGTCCGGGGTCGCTACATTGCTTCGGGCATCGGTGGCAACACCGAATGCTTCCGTGACATATTTCTGACTTCCAAGGAAACCGGCTGCAATCAGGACCAGGTCTGCCGGAATGGTCTGTTCGCTTCCTTCCACGGGAACCATATTCATACGGCCGGTATTTTCATCCTTGGCACTTTGCAGTTTGACAAGAACAGCTTCTTTCACGTGTCCGTTCTGATCTGCGAGGAATTCCTTTACTGTTGTCTGATAGATTCGGGGATCCTGTCCAAATACAGCAATGGCTTCTTCCTGACCGTAGTCTGTTTTCAGAACCCGGGGCCATTGCGGCCAGGGATTGGAAGCGGTCCGTTCTGCCGGGGGGCAGGGCATCATTTCTAACTGTGTGACAGAGGCGGCTCCCAGACGAATCGAAGTGCCGACACAGTCATTTCCGGTGTCTCCGCCGCCGATTACGATCACATGCTTCTTTCTTACCATTTCGTCCGGCAGCTTTTCAAAATCAGAATCCAGCAGTCTCTTTGTCACCATTCCAAGGAAATCTACGGCAAAGAAGATTCCCTCTGATTCTCTTCCGGGGACTTTGATATCCCTGGGATTGGAAGCACCGCAGCAGAGCAGAATACGGTCATATCGGTTCTTCAGGTCTTCTGCCGGGATATCCTTTCCAATATTTGCATTGGTGATGAATTTTATACCTTCTGCTTCCAGGATGGCCAGCCGTCGATCAATTACGGACTTCTCCAGTTTCATATTCGGAATACCATATCGCAAAAGACCGCCCAGCCGGTCGCTTCTTTCGTATATCGTTACATCATGCCCTCTTCGGTTCAGAAGCTGGGCTGCTGCCAGCCCGGAGGGCCCGCTTCCAACGATGGCGATGGATTTTCCGGTTCGCACTTTCGGTGGCTGTGGCGTAACCCAGCCGGAGAAAAAAGCGGTTTCGATAATTGCTTTTTCATTTTCCTTTGTAGCTACCGGTTCATCGTAAAGATTGCAGGTACATGCAGCTTCACATAAGGCCGGGCACACACGGCAGGTAAATTCCGGAAAGCTGTGGGTTTTGCTGAGTCTGGCATAAGCCTGTTTCCAATTGCCGTGATAGACCAGATCGTTGGTTTCCGGAACAAGATTATGAAGCGGACAGCCGGAAGTCATCCCACCCAGCGTGGAACCGGATTGGCAGAAGGGAACACCGCATGACATGCATCTGGCACCTTGAAGCTTTTGCTTTTCCTGTGACAGTGGAATACGAAACTCTTTGAAGTTTCTGATTCTTTCCTTTGGAGGGAGAACCTGAGCGGTTTCCCTCTGATAATCGATAAATCCAGTTGGTTTTCCCATGATTATTCACCTCTTTTATCTGTATCTTCCTGACTAGTACCCAAAGCGATGGCCTTTTTGTATTCATAAGGAATCAGTTTCTTAAAGTGCGGCAGGTAGCTGTCAAAATCAGACAGAATCTTTGCACCGAGAGCAGAACCGGTGGCCTCGGTATGGGTCTTAATGAGGTCAAAAAGCTCTTTCCGGTCATTATTGTTGTCTGCTTCTTCTATAGAGATCATGGACTTGTTGATGTTGCGATATAGAACATTGTCAATATCCAGTACATATGCAATTCCGCCGCTCATTCCCGCAGCAAAGTTTTTGCCTGTTCTTCCCAGGACAACAACACGTCCTCCGGTCATATACTCACAGCCGTGTTCTCCGACTCCTTCCACAACGGCATATGCACCGGAATTGCGAACGGCGAAACGTTCCCCGGCCACACCGTTAATAAATGCGGTTCCGCTGGTGGCGCCGTACAATGCAACATTGCCAATAATGATATTCTCTTCCGGTTTGTACGCTGCGTTTTCCGGAGCCTTTACGATAAGCTTTCCTCCGGAAAGACCTTTTCCGAAATAGTCATTGCTGTCACCGGTCAACTCGATGGTAAGACCTTTTGGTATAAAGGCCCCAAAGCTTTGCCCGCCGGCACCTTTACAGCAAAGTGTAATGGTATCCTCCGGAAGGCCTGTTTTATGAAGCCTTGTGATTTCAGAACCGAGATTGGTACCGAAGGTACGATCCGTATTGGTGACTTCAAGCTCCAGCTTCATTTTCTGACCGATCTGAATTGCTTTTCTGCATTTTTTGATCAGAACTTTTTCGTCCAGTGTTTTCTCCAGTTCGAAGTTATAGGCGGCTTTTGGGTCAAAGGTTACTTTTTCCCCGGATACGGCGTACGGATTCTCTAATATAGAGGTTAAGTCGATCTTTCCCTGGTGTGGCTGGGAGACATTCCGGTTGACCACCAGAAGATTGGTTCTTCCCACCATTTCATCCACGGAGTGAATTCCCAGGAGTGCCATGTATTCCCGCAGCTCCTGTGCAATAAACCGCATAAAGTTTTCTACATATTCCGGTTTTCCCTTGAAGCGTTTGCGAAGTTCCGGATTCTGGGTTGCGACACCCACCGGGCAGGTATCCAGGTTGCAGACGCGCATCATGACACAGCCCATGGTAACAAGGGGGGCTGTGGCAAATCCGAATTCTTCTGCACCTAATAAAGCAGCGATGGCAACGTCGCGGCCGCTCATCAGTTTTCCGTCCGTTTCGATACGAACACGGTTTCGTAACCCATTCCTTAATAAGGTCTGGTGGGTTTCGGCAAGGCCAAGCTCCCAGGGGAGACCGGCATTGTGAATGGAGCTTTTCGGAGCAGCACCGGTTCCGCCGTCATATCCGGAGATCAGGACAACCTGTGCTCCTGCCTTTGCAACACCGGCAGCAATGGTACCAACACCTGCTTCGGAAACCAGTTTTACGGAAATATCTGCATATTTATTTGCATTTTTCAGGTCATAGATCAACTGTGCCAGGTCTTCGATGGAGTAAATATCGTGGTGCGGAGGCGGAGAGATCAGGCTGACACCTGGTGTGGAATGTCTTGTTTTGGCAATCCACGGATATACCTTTGAGGCAGGAAGATGACCGCCTTCTCCCGGTTTTGCCCCCTGGGCCATTTTAATCTGAATTTCTCTTGCGGAAACAAGGTAGCTGCTGGTAACGCCAAACCGTCCGCTGGCCACCTGCTTGATGGCAGAGCAGCGATCCTGGCCGGTTCCGGCAGAGTCGATGCGTTCATCGCTTTCACCGCCTTCGCCGCTGTTGGATTTGCCGTGAAGGTGATTCATGGCAATTGCCAGGGTTTCATGTGCTTCCTGAGAGATGGAACCATAGGACATGGCTCCGGTCTTAAATCGTTTTACAATGTCTTCAACACTCTCCACTTCGTCTAATGAAAGGGGCGTATCGGCGTATTTGAAATCCAGTAAGCCCCGGAGATTTCCGTGACCCTCGGCGTCCACTTTTGCAGTGTATTCTTTAAATAAATCATAGCTTCCGGTCCAGGTGGACTGCTGCAGAAGGTGAATGGTTGCAGGGTTGTAGCGGTGCTCTTCTCCCTGACTGCGGCTTTTATGGGCTCCGACGCTGTCCAGTGTAAGGTCTGTCGAGAGACCCAATGGATCAAAAGCCTCCGAGTGCAGGGTTTCTACCGTATTTTCAATATCTTCCAGTGTGATGCCGCCTACACGGCTGACGGTACCGGTAAAGTATTTCTCGATGACTTTATCCGAGATGCCGATAGCCTCAAAAATCTGAGAACCCTGATAGGACTGAATGGTCGAGATTCCCATTTTTGATGCAATTTTTACGATGCCGCTGATCACGGCGTTATTATAGTCGTCCACAGCAGCGTAATAATCCTTGTCCAACATATGGGTCTGGATCAGCTCCCGTATGGTTTCCTGTGCCAGATATGGGTTAATGGCACTGGCTCCATAACCTAAAAGGGTGGCAAAATGATGTACTTCTCTTGGTTCGCCTGTTTCCAGAATAATCGCCAGTGAGGTGCGTTTCTTTGTCTTGACAAGATGCTGATGTACAGCCGATACAGCCAGCAAAGATGGAATCGGCATATGATTCTCATCTACGCCCCGGTCGGAGAGGATCAGTATGTTAGCCCCTTCCCGAAAGGCTTTATCCACCTCCACAAAGAGGCGGTCAATGGCCCGCTCCAGCTTTGTGCTCTTATAATAAAGAGTGGAAACGACTGCGGTACGGAATCCGGGCGTCTTAATATTCTTGATTTTCAGGAGATCTGTGTTGGTCAGGATCGGATTGTGGATTTTCAAAACCTGACAGTTCTGCGGCTGTGCTTTTAAGAGATTTCCATCCCTTCCCACGTATACACTGGTTCCGGTTACGATCTTCTCACGGATCGCATCGATAGGGGGATTGGTAACCTGGGCGAAAAGCTGTTTAAAGTAATCGAACAATGGACGGTTCTGACGGGAAAGAACAGCCAGCGGTGTATCCACTCCCATGGCACTGATACTTTCAGAGCCGTTCAGAGCCATATTCAAAATAGAGGTCCGATACTGTTCATAGGTATAACCAAAGGCTTTCTGCAGCCGTGCAAGTTCTTCCTCGGAGTACTCTTCGATTCTTTCATTTGGAATGCGAAGATCCTTCAGCTGAACAAGATTGCGATCCAGCCATTCTCCAAATGGATGTTTGTGTGCGTAGCTTTCTTTCAGGCGGGTATCATCGATCACTTCGCCTTTTACGGTATCCACCAGAAGCATTTTTCCCGGATGAAGTCTTTCTTTTAAGATGATTTTTTCTTCCGGAATTGGAAGCACGCCAACTTCGGAGGAAAGGATCAGGTATCCGTCGGAAGTAACATAGTAACGGGATGGACGCAAACCATTGCGGTCTAGCACGGCACCCATAACATCCCCATCACTGAATACGATAGAAGCAGGACCATCCCAGGGCTCCATCATGGTGGCATAATACTGGTAGAAGTCCCGTTCTTCCTGCGAAATGGTATTGTTGTTTGACCATGGTTCCGGAATACAGATCATGGTTGCCAGAGGAAGCTCCATGCCGCTCATTACCAGAAACTCCAGTGTGTTGTCCAACATTGCAGAATCAGATCCGTTCCGATTGACCACCGGAAGGACTTTGTGGAGGGAATCCTTCAGATAGGGAGATTCCATGTTTTCTTCCCGGGCAAGCATTTTATCTGCATTGCCGCGGATGGTATTGATCTCGCCGTTATGCACAATGAAGCGGTTTGGATGGGCTCTTTCCCAGCTGGGATTTGTATTGGTGCTGAAACGGGAGTGAACCATTGCAATTGCAGAGTCATAATCAGGACTTTGAAGATCCTGGAAAAAGGTGCGTAGCTGTCCCACCAGGAACATGCCTTTATATACGATGGTACGGCTGCTCATGGAGACAACATAAGTGTTGTCATTGCTTTGCTCAAATTCCCGACGTGCAATATAAAGCCGTCGGTCAAATGCAAGTCCTTTCTCGATACCGGAAGGCTTTTGAATGAAGGCCTGCATGATGTAAGGCATACAGTCTGCCGCTTTATGGCCAAGAACCCCGGGAATGACCGGAACCTCGCGCCACCCAAGGAGCGGGAGACCTTCCTTTTCCAGAATGATCTCAAACATTTTTTTGGCCTGGGCGCGGCGGATCTCCTGCTGGGGAAAGAAAATCTGGGCAATTCCGTAAGAACGTTCCTCGCCCAGCGGAATGCCGATTTTGCTGCATTCTTTCCGGAAAAAACTATGAGAGATCTGCAGCAGGATTCCGACACCATCACCGGTTTTTCCTTCGGCATCTTTCCCGGCACGATGTTCCAGGTTCTCAACGATTCGCAGTGCGTTTTCTACCGTTTCTCTTGTTTTTCTTCCTTTAATATTCACGACTGCGCCGATACCGCAGTTGTCATGTTCGAATTCCGGGCGATATAAACCGGATCCGGAAGAAGATGCTGCATTCATCTGTAGCTCCTTTCTGTATAAAGAAAAGGCGCCGGAAGCAGGGAATGGAGACTTTCTCCATTACTTACTTCAGACGCCTTTGTCAGCAACGTTCGTTTTATTCATGAGCATAATCTAGACCAAATTGTCTGTTTTGTCAATACATAATTTTGAAATGCGGGATCGTGAAGGCTGTATTGCAGCGAAACGGTCCGCGGTCGATCCGCAATTACTTTTTGAAAATGAGGTATTGACAAAAAAGTACGACAAGAGTAAAATGCACCGCATAAAGGCAAAGGCGTCAGGCAGGGTGCGAAACCTGCGATGGCGCTTTTGCCTTTTTTGATTTGAATTGAGGAGGAAAGATTATGAAGAAGGTATCGGATTATTTTGGATGCAAAGTGTTTGATGACAGAGTTATGAAGGCTGTCTTATCAGAAAAGGTATACAACTCCCTTAAGAGAACGATAGATGAAGGAGCAAAGCTGGATCAGGGCGTAGCCAATGCGGTGGCAAATGCTATGAAGGACTGGGCTTTGGAAAATGGTGCAACGCATTATACACATTGGTTTCAGCCCTTGACCGGTATTACCGCAGAAAAGCATGACAGCTTTATTACCCCTTCACCGGATGGTGGCGTCATCATGGAGTTTTCCGGAAAAGAGCTGATCAAAGGTGAACCGGATGCTTCTTCGTTTCCATCCGGCGGACTTCGTGCAACTTTTGAGGCAAGAGGATACACGGCATGGGATCCAACGTCTTATGCATTCATTAAAGGAAAAACACTGTGCATTCCAACCGCATTCTGCTCTTATGGCGGAGAGGCACTGGATAAGAAAACACCTCTTCTTCGCTCTATGCAGGCCTTGAATAAGCAGGCTCTTCGAATTGTGAAGCTGTTTGGAAATAACAATGTGAAATGTGTCAGAAGCTCGGTTGGTCCGGAACAGGAATACTTTCTGATCACAAAAGAGATGTATGATCAGAGAAAGGATCTGATTTATACCGGAAGGACACTTTTTGGAGCAAAACCACCTAAGGGACAGGAAATGGATGACCATTACTTTGGTGTGATCAAGCCAAGGGTTGCTGCTTATATGGAAGAATTGAATGATGAACTCTGGAAGCTGGGAATTCTGGCCAAGACAGAGCATAATGAAGTGGCACCGGCCCAGCATGAACTGGCTCCTATCTATGCAACCACAAACATTGCTACGGATCACAATCAGCTGACCATGGAGATCATGCAGAAGGTTGCGCAGAAGCATGGTCTGGTGTGTCTGCTTCATGAGAAACCTTTTGAGGGTGTGAACGGAAGCGGCAAGCACAATAACTGGTCTATTTCTACGGATACCGGCATAAATCTGCTCTCTCCGGGGGAAACGCCTTATGAAAATGCACAGTTCCTGCTGGTTCTTTGTGCAGTTATTAAGGCAGTGGACGATTACCAGGATCTGCTTCGTATTGCCGTTGCTACCGCCGGAAATGATCACAGACTCGGTGCAAATGAGGCACCGCCAGCGATTGTTTCCATTTTCCTTGGGGATGAACTAACTGCGATCCTGGAAGCAATTGAAAATGATACCCCATACGATGCAGTGGAAAAGACCCAGATGAAATTAGGGGTGAATGTTCTTCCGAGATTCACAAAAGATACCACAGACCGTAACCGTACATCTCCATTTGCATTTACCGGAAATAAATTCGAATTCCGCAGTCTTGGTTCTTCCAATAGTATTGCATGTACGAATATCATGCTGAATGCAGCTGTGGCAGAATCGCTGAAGATATACGCAGACCGTCTAGAGGGAGCAGAGGACTTTGAGACCGCCCTTCATGAGATGATCAAGAAAACCATAAAAGATCATAAACACATTATTTTTAACGGAAATGGTTATGATGATGCGTGGGTTAAGGAAGCAACTGAAGTAAGAGGGCTTCTGAATTATAAAACAACTGCAGATTGTATGCCGCATCTCCTGGATCAGAAAAACGTGGATATGCTGCTGGCACATAAGATTTTCACAGAAGCAGAATTAAGATCACGTTATGAAATCATGCTGGAGAATTATTGCAAGAGTATTCATATTGAAGCAAATACCATGGTAACCATGGCAAGAGAGCAGATTGTTCCGGCGATTGAATCCTATATCGGTGAACTGGCACAGATTGCAGTAGCCAAAAAAGAATTATCCCAGTGTATTTCCACGAAATATGAGGTTACACATGTAGAGAAGCTTGCGGATCTGGTGGATCAGATTGTAGAGGGGGCTCTCGCTTTGGAAACAGCAGTGGCGCAGGCAGAGCGGATAACGGATGTGGGAGAAGAGGCTATGGCTATGAAGGACGATGTACTGGTGAAAATGACGGCTCTTCGCACCCCGTGTGACGAAGCCGAGGTAATCACGGCGAAGAAATACTGGCCTTTCCCCACCTATGGAGATTTGCTGTTCAGCGTGAAATAACAATGGAAAACTAACAGAGAGGTTATAGATATGTGTTCGATTATGGGTTATTGCAGCAGTGATGCCGATTTGGAATTATTCAAGACAGGATTTTGTGAGACAATTTCCAGAGGCCCGGACGATAGCAGAATCTTAGATACAGGAAAGGGGCTTTTAGGATTTCATCGTCTGGCGATCATGGGACTGCATCCAGAGGGTATGCAGCCGTTTTCTCTGGGGAAAAATGCAATTGTATGCAACGGAGAGATCTATGGATTCGAAAAACTCCGAAAGGAATTGGAGCAGGAATATGTTTTTCAAAGTGATTCTGATTGCGAGATTCTGCTTCCTCTCTATGAAAAATATGGAACCGACATGTTCGGGATGCTGGATGCGGAATATGCATTGATTTTATACGATGGAGAAAAAGGCGAATTCCTCGCGGCCAGAGATCCTATCGGAATCAGACCTTTGTATTACGGCTATGATGAAAAGGGTGCCATTGTGTTTGCCAGTGAACCGAAGAATCTGGTAAAACTTACCCGTAAGATCATGCCGTTTCCTCCGGGACATTACTATCAGAATGGAGCGTTTATCTGCTATTGCGATATTACGAAGGTGGAAGGGGTATTAACAGATGATCTGGAAACGGTCTGCAGGAATATTCATGATAAGCTTGTATCCGGAATCGAGAAACGTCTGATCGCAGATGCAAAGGTTGGGTTCCTGCTGTCCGGAGGATTGGACAGTTCCCTGGTCTGTGCTGTTGCAGCGAGGAAAAGCGTACAGCCCATCCGAACCTTTGCCATTGGGATGGAAAAGGATGCCATTGATCTGAAATATGCAAAACAGGTGGCGGATTACATCCACAGTGATCATACGGAAGTGATCATTGACCGGGATATTGTACTTTCTTCCCTGCGCAAAGTTATTTATTATCTGGGGACCTACGATATTACAACGATTCGTGCAAGCATGGGAATGTACCTGGTGTGTGAGGCGATTCACAAGAACACCGATGTCCGGGTAATTCTGACCGGAGAGATTTCGGATGAATTATTCGGTTACAAGTATACCGACTTTGCACCGGATGCAGAGGCATTTCAAAAGGAGGCACAGAAGCGTATCCATGAGATCCATATGTATGATGTCCTTCGTGCGGACCGTTGTATATCCGTGAATTCTCTGGAAGCCCGTGTACCTTTTGGGGATCTGGATTTTGTGAAATATGTAATGGCGATTGATCCGGAAATGAAGCTGAACAAGTACAACAAGGGGAAATACCTTCTTCGTCATGCTTTTGAGAAGGACGGTTGTCTCCCGGAAGAGATTCTGTGGAGAGAAAAAGCTGCTTTTTCCGATGCAGTCGGTCATTCTATGGTGGATGATCTGAAGGAGTTCGCAGATTCCTGCTATACCGACGAGGAGTTTGCGGAGAAATGCCGAAAGTATACTTTTGCGGTTCCTTTTACGAAAGAATCGCTGCTGTACAGAGAGATCTTTGAAGAGTATTATCCGGGGCAGGCGGAAATGGTAGTGGATTTCTGGATGCCGAACAAAGAATGGGAAGGATGTAACGTAAATGATCCTTCTGCAAGGGTGTTAGCAAACTATGGAGCAAGTGGGGAATGATATGACAAAGTATATTTTTGTGACAGGCGGGGTGGTCTCCGGTCTGGGAAAAGGTATTACAGCTGCTTCTTTGGGAAGGCTTTTGAAAGCCAGAGGGCTTAAGGTTGCGGCACAAAAATTAGATCCTTATATCAATGTGGATCCGGGTACAATGAGTCCATACCAGCACGGGGAGGTTTATGTGACGGAAGACGGAGCGGAAACGGATCTTGATCTGGGACATTATGAGAGGTTTATCGATGAGGACCTGAACAAGTTTTCCAACCTTACCACAGGGAAAGTGTATTGGAACGTATTAAATAAGGAAAGAAGAGGGGAATACCTGGGCTCAACGGTCCAGGTTATTCCGCATGTTACGAATGAAATCAAGGAATTTGTGTATCGTGTAGGGAAAAAAACGGATGCGGATGTTGTCATCACGGAGATTGGAGGCACCATAGGAGACATTGAATCTCAGCCGTTTCTGGAGGCGGTTCGTCAGATCTCTCTGGAGGTTGGAAGGGAAAACAGCCTGTTTATTCACGTGACGCTGGTTCCTTTCCTGAGCGGATCCGATGAGCACAAGTCAAAACCCACCCAGCATTCGGTGAAAGAACTGCAGGGAATGGGAATTAACCCGAACATTATTGTGCTTCGCTGTGATCGTCCTTTGGAAAAGTCCATTTTTGACAAAATTTCCATGTTCTGTAATGTGAAAAAGGATTGTGTCATTGAAAACAGGACGCTGCCGAATCTGTATGAGGCGCCCCTTATGCTGGAAGAAGCTGATTTTTCCACCGTGGTATGCAGGGAGCTGGGGATCAATAAACCCGTAATTGACCTGCGTGAATGGAATCAGCTGGTTGACAACATCCGTAATCGGAAGTTTACTGTTGAGATAGGCCTTGTCGGCAAATACGTGACACTCCATGATGCGTACCTCTCTGTGGCCGAAGCTCTGCGTCACGCAGGCTATCATTTGAAGACAGATGTGCATATTCACTGGATCGACTCGGAGCAGATTACCGAAGAGAACCGGTCAGAGATGCTTTCCGGCCTGGATGGAATCATCGTGCCGGGAGGCTTTGGCAACAGAGGAATTGAAGGAATGATCCAGTCGGTGCGTTACGCAAGAGAAAACAGGCTGCCCCTCTTCGGAATCTGTCTGGGAATGCAGGTGGCAGTTATTGAATATGCAAGATATGCGGCAGGTCTTGCGGATGCAGATTCCGGCGAATTCAACGAGAATTGCCGGCATAAGGTAATTGATTTTATGCCGGGACAAAGCGATGAGATCGCCAAAGGCGGTACTCTGCGGCTGGGTGCTTACCCCTGCGTTATTGCGGAGGGTACGACTATGATGCGCTGCTATCAGAAAAAACAGATTGCGGAGAGACATCGGCATCGTTATGAATTCAATAATGAATATCGTGATCTGCTGCGGGAGAAAGGGCTTACCTTATCCGGTATGTCACCGGATCAGCAGCTGGTGGAAACCATTGAACTGACAGACCGCGATTTCTATGTAGGAGTGCAGTATCATCCGGAATTCAAGAGCAGACCGAACCGCCCTCATCCATTATTTACCGGATTTATCCGTGCAGCTTTGAAGAAGAATTAGATTGAAATATAGTCCCTGCACAGGAACACGAAGCAATCGTTCCTGTGCGGGGATTTTTTTCAGTAATCAATATGGGGATTGGAAACAGACCGGATCTTATGTTATACTGTCCTTATCGTTTCTTATAACGACAACACATGTGTTTGTCGTAACACAATATGAAGGACTGTATAATAATGAAGAAGATAATCAAATGGTGGATGATTTGTGTATTGGTTTTACTTTGGCCGGTAACAGCAGGAGCTGCGGATAACGGTCATGAACTAAAGGTGATTTTTGTTCATGATACGCACTCGCATCTCGACAGCTATTCTACAGTGATCGATGGAGAATCCAGAGACATCGGCGGGTTTGCCAGGATGAAGACATTGATCGATGAGATTCGTCAGAAGAGTGCTTCAACACTGCTGATCGATGGCGGCGATTTTTCCATGGGCACATTAGTGCAGACGATCTACGCTGTGGACTGTGCAGAGCTTCGGCTGCTGGGCGAAATGGGATTTGATGCAACAACCCTGGGAAATCATGAGTTTGATTATCGAAGTGAAGGCCTGGCAGATGCTTTGACCGCAGCGAAGAACAGCAACGATCCTCTTCCGGAGATGGTGCTCTGCAACGTGGACTGGAAAACAATGGAAGCAGAAGGCCTTACACAGGAACAGCAAAAACTGCGGGAAGCTTTTGATGCGTACGGAGTGAAGGATTATCAGATTTTGGAAAAGGACGGCGTGAAGATCGCCCTGCTGGGTGTGTTCGGCAAGGATGCCCTGTCCTGTGCACCTACCTGTGTTCTGAAATTCCGGGATCCCATTGAGGCGGTTAAGGAAACGGTGCAGAAGGTGAAAAAGGAAGAAGATCCGGACATGATCGTATGCCTGTCGCATTCCGGCACCAGCGAAGAAGCGGATAAGTCGGAAGATGAGCTTTTGGCAAAAGCGATTCCGGAGCTGGACCTGATTCTAAGTGGTCATACGCACACCATACTGGAGAAGCCTGTCGTGCATGGGGATACCTCCATTGTATCTGCAGGAGAGTATGGAAAGTATCTGGGTTCTTTCTCCTATGTGCAGAAAGAAAACGGGCGATGGGAGATTCAGGAATATGAACTGACTATGGTGGAGGAGAGCATTCCGGCAGATCGTGATATCCAGAAGATCATAGATGATTTCATGAAGGATGTAGACGAAAAATATCTGAAGAATTATGATTGCCGGAGGGACGATGTCATTGCAGAGAATTCTGTGGATTTCTGCAGTGTGCAGGATCTTGCAGACAAGCACGAAGAAGGGAATCTTGGAAACCTGATCGCAGACGCATGGCGCTACACGGTGAACCGGCTGGAGGGGACGGATTACCAGCAGGTGGATGCTGCGGTCTGCCCAAGCGGTACGGTTCGTGAAACGTATGCAAAAGGAAATCTGACGATCGAAGATGTTTTCCATTCGTTTTCCCTGGGCGTGGGTCTGGACGGGCAGGCAGGATATCCGCTGGTCAGCGTATATCTTACCGGAAAAGAGCTGAAGACGGTAGCCGAGATGGACGCAACAGTGTCTGATTTTATGAATTCTGCCCGTTTATACAACAGTGGTCTTCATTTTACATTTAACCCTCACCGTTTTTTGCTGAATAAGGTAACCGATTGTTATCTTACGGATCTGGATGGTACACGTATTGAAATACAGGATGACAGGCTGTACCATGTGGTGACAGATCTTTATACCGGGCAGATGCTGGGGGTTGCAACAAGCATTTCCTATGGGATCCTAACGGTAGTGCCCAAAGATGCCAGGGGAAATGCATATGGGAATATAGAAGAGGCCATTATTCATGATGCGGATGGCAAAGAAGTAAAAGCGTGGGATGCCATCGTTCGCTATATGAAGTCTTTTGCGGATACAAACGGGAACGGAATAGGAGATGTGCCGTCCTGGTATGGAGAAAGCCAGCAAAGAAAAGTGGTAGAGGATGAAATGAATCCGGTCAGTATCTTGAAAAAACCGAATAAATTTCTGTTCATTTTTCTGGGTGTGATCCTGCTGCTTTTATTATTATTGATTCTGTTGATCCGGGGAATTGCCAGATTTTTGAAAAAACGAAAGAAGAAAAACAGATGATTTCTAAGGAAATCCGGATTACAATACACTTTGTTTCTGTGCTATAATGAATTCCATAAAACGAAAAGGAAGATAAGAGTTATATTTATACTACTATATAATAGGAGGAAATATTATGAAGAAAATGAAATTAGCATGCGCATTGCTTGTGAGTACCGGTCTTCTTGTTGGAAGTGCAGTACCGGCACTTGCAGATTCCAGCAAGGTCGTAACACTTGGAGCGGATCTGAATGAACAGCAGAGACAGACGATGCTTCGTTATTTTAAAGTAGATCCAAATGAGGTTGAGATCATTTATATTACGAATCAGGATGAACGGAATCATCTGAGCTCTTATGTCCCCATCGAGCAGATTGGGAACAGAACCGTAAGCTGTGCTTATGTTAAACCAACGCAGTCTGGTGGAATCAAGGTTCGTACTGCAAACCTGAACTGGGTTACCTGCAACATGATTGCATCCACACTTTCCACTTCCGGTGTGAAAAACTGTGAAGTAGTTGCAGCATGTCCGTTTGAAGTATCCGGAACCGGTGCTTTGACAGGCGTTCAGATGGCATATGAGCAGGCGAGCGGCGTTAAGCTGGACGAGGAGAAGAAAGAACTTGCGACACAGGAAATGGTGGTAACTGCGAATCTTGGAACCGAGCTAGGCAAAAAACCGGCAACCACCATTATCAACGAGTCTAAAATGGAAGTCATCGGCAATGAGGTGACCTCGGAAACAGAGATTCAGAATATCGTCAATAATGTTGTCCAGAATAATAATGTAAGCCTGAATGATAGTCAGCTCAGCGAGATCGTAGATCTTCTGCAGCAGATCGCAGATCAGGGATACAGCTACGATGATGTAAAGGATACCCTGCAGAACGTGGAGGAGAATCTTGTTGGAGAAGAGCTGCCCATTGATGATTCCGGTGATATTGCAGATGATGCAGCAGAGGAAGGCGCCGAGGTTGGCTTTGAAGCAGACACTGAAGAAGTCAGCATTCTGGATGCAGTGGACAGCAGTGCGTTAGAGGGTGCGATCGAAGAGTCAACGGAAGACCCGACTTTGGAAGAAATGACTGGTGCGGTGGATATTGATCCCGGCATGAATGTGGCCGGGGATGATGAGATGACAGCAGAAGAAACATCACTGGATGTCCCGACCGGCAAAGATCTGTCCATGCTGGATGAACAGGCAAAACATTACTATGAAACTGTTCAGAAATTCTGTGAAGGTGTTTATCTTGGGGACTGGGAGAAGCTGAGTGAAGCTACCGGGGATGAATTATACGATTATGGGACAGTCATTCTGGATGATGAGACTTCCAGAAAGCTTTCTGATGAAGTGGAAAAGCTCTACTATGATATCCTGGTGAAAGGCACTTCTTCCTACGTCGCATCCGGTACAGAGAAATACATGAGTACAGAGTTGAATATGCTGGATCAGATGCTTCGGGATCTCTTTGGAATCGAGTATACAGGAATAACCGGAGAAGATGCTAAGATTCTGGAGTCTTTATCTCCGGAAGATAAGAATACACTTTATAACGAACTGATCCATTTCATTGCCAGAATGTATGGAGAAACGACAGAATCTCCGGAGGATGAAATGACAGATGTCGATATGACAGACGTAGGTATCCAGCCAGAAGATCTGCAGGATGAGATGCCGGCGGAAAGCATGAATTATGAGACATTGGCAGACACAGAGGATACTCTTGCAATGAGCAGTTATGGAGACGCGTACTCCGCCTATGAAATCAGTGAGGGCGAGTATTATTATGAAGGGACTTACTAGTATCTCGTTCGCAAAAAGAATAGAATAAAAACGGGAGGAAGAACCGATGGGTATTCGGATTGGTATTTTAGGGTATGGGAATCTTGGCCGTGGCGTGGAATGTGCCATCAGGCACAATGATGATATGGAACTTGCGGCGGTATTTACAAGACGTGATCCTTCAGCTGTAAAAATCCTTACAGAAACGGCCGGGGTTTACAATGCGGCAGACGCGATTGCAATGAAGGACGAGATTGATGTTCTGATCATCTGCGGCGGCAGCGCAACCGATCTCCCGGTACAGACGCCGGAATACGCAAAGTATTTTAATGTAATTGACAGTTTTGACACACATGCCAGAATCCCGGAGCATTTTGCAAGCGTCGACAAGGCGGCTTCCGAAAATGGGAATATTGGTATCATTTCTGTGGGCTGGGATCCGGGAATGTTCTCGCTGAATCGTCTTTATGCAAATGCGATCCTTACAAACGGGGAAGATTATACTTTCTGGGGAAAGGGCGTCAGCCAGGGGCATAGTGATGCTGTTCGCCGTATTGCCGGTGTGAAAGATGCAAAACAGTACACGATCCCTGTGCAGAATGCACTAGATGCAGTAAGAGGAGGGGAAGCACCGGAGCTGACAACCAGAGAAAAGCATACGAGAGAGTGCTTCGTTGTTCCGGAAGAAGGTGCTGATCTTGCACGCATTGAAAAAGAGATCAAGACGATGCCCAATTATTTTTCTGATTACGATACCACGGTTCATTTTATTACGGAAGAAGAAATGGCAAGAGATCACAGTGGAATTCCACATGGCGGTTTTGTCATTCGCTCCGGAAAAACCGGTTGGAATGATGAGAATAATCATGTCATCGAATATAGCTTAAAGCTGGATTCCAACCCGGAATTCACAGCCTCAGTGCTCGTTGCTTATGCAAGAGCGGCATACCGCATGAATCAGGAGGGCCAGAAGGGCTGCAAAACAGTATTTGATATACCGCCGGCATACCTGAGTGCCATGGATGGAGCAGAAATCAGACGTCATTTATTATAAGTATTTTTGAAAAGCAGGAGAGCTGGTGTCTCCTGCTTTTCTGGTTTAAAAAGTGTAATACTTGTTAAATCATATGTGAAATAAGTTGACGAAACGAGGGAAACTATGTATAATGTTTTTAAACTTATGTAACAGAAGCGTAAAAAATACTTTAAGAGGATGATATAATGAATAAGAAAAGAAGTAGAATTATTAAATTGCTGCTCTTGATGATGCTGCTGGTGGCCGGAGCTACATTAAAGACCGCAACGGTTGATGTTCAGGCTGCTACCACCGGTTTTGTGAAGAAAGGGAATAATACTTACTACTTAAAGAATGGAAAGAAATACAAAGGTCTTCTGAAACTGAACGGGAAGACGTATTACCTTGACCAGATGACCGGTATTCTGCATTTTGGGTGGTATAAGAAGAGTGCTACAGAGATCCGGTATTTTTCCAAGCCAAATGGAGAGATGGTGACTGGCTGGATCGTAAGTGGTAAGGGTACACAGCGCAGATATTTTGATCCATCAACGGGTATCATGAAACAGGGATGGATGAATCTGAAAGGCAAGTACTATTATTTTGTTAAGAAAAACGGATGTGCCGTAATGAACCAGTTCGTGACAGATAAGAAGACGAAGATCATTCGTTATTTCAAGTCCGGAACCGGAGAGATGGCAACAGGATGGTTGAAGAATACCAATGGTGAGGTACGTTACTTTGACAAGAAGACAGGTGCCATGGCACAGGGATTCAAGCAAAGCGGCGGAAAGTATTATTATTTCTACAAAGGAACCGGGATCATGGCCACCGGTTGGGTCAACAATAAATCAAAGGGATATAAGTACTACTTTGATCCTTCTACCGGTGTAATGGCAGTTGGCGTACAGACCATCGGCGGGAAGACCTACACTTTCTCCAGCAACGGTATTCTGCAGAGTGAGAGCGGTACTTATCCTCAGACAACAGCCCCGGGATCCCAGAGAACGATTAAGAATTATCTGGCAGGTGCACTTCTTCCGGTTGGAAAAGCACTTTATGTATGGGGCGGTGGCTGGACGGATGCAACCAGAAAGGGCGTCAGTCCGGAATGGCTGGAGTGGTACAATTCTCAGACCAGCAGCTACGACTACAATAATTATCGTGACCTGAGTGCTGCAAACAGGGCAAAGGGTCTTGATTGTTCCGGTTTTGTAGGCTGGGCGGCATATCAGGTAATGCAGACAAAATCCGGCGTTGGCTATGGTTATACCGTAGTGGCAAGCGACGTTGGAAGTGCTTATAAGAGCAACGGCTGGGGGGCAGTCGGCAATCAGACCTGGCTGGCGAATCATGACTATAAGTTCCTCCCCGGCGATGTAGGATTTAATGAAGGACATGTCTGGATCGTGCTTGGACAATGTAAGGATAAGAGCCTTGTCATCGTTCATTCCACTCCACAGGCGGGATGCCAGATTGCAGGAACACCAACTCCGTCCGGCAACTATTCCAGTGAAGCGATCGAGCTGGCTAAGAAATATATGTCCAGATTCCCAGGATATACCAAGTATCATTACAATACATCCAGTGGACATTATATTAAGAATGGTTCCTATTTCCGCTGGAACCGGACAACCTTGGCAGATCCGGATGGATATACGAATATGACGGCAGATCAGATACTGAAAGATCTGTTCGAATAATTCGAAAAGTATTAATAAAATATTACAAAACGGACAGGGGCTTGCATATGCAGGCCCTTTTTTATGGGATGAGGCCGTCGAAACAGCGGCAGAACGCCGGCATACCATTGCAAATATTTCCTGTATTTTTCCAAATATTACAAAATTATAAACTAATTTTACAAAAATACTTGAAAATAATTTAATGTTATGTTAATATACGTAAGAGCTTGAGAAGAATAAAAAACGAAAGCATTTAAATGAGGGTGATAAAATGAAAAAGAAACTAATATGTACAACACTGGCATTGCTGATCAGTGCGGCCCAGGTTATCAGCGTAAGCGCGATCACAGAGCAGGAGCTTGCAGAGGAAATTGCATGGACGGATTATCAGCTGAATGCTGCCTATGATAGAATGAATCAGCTGGCGTACCAGAAAGAACAGCTGGAATATGAAATCGCAGGTCTGGATCAGAACCTTGTGGATGTTATGGTTTCCATCGGCGTTCTGAAAAATGACATTGCTGCCAAGGGTGAGCAGATCCAGCAGACACAGGATAATTTAACAAAAGCAGAAGCTGCGAAAACAAAGCAGTATGAAGCAATGAAGAAACGTATTCAGTATCTCTATGAAAAAGGAGGGGATGAGGCGTGGCTTCAGATGATGGTAGGGGCAGAGAACCTCGCAGATCTTCTGACACGTGCAGAATATACACAGAAAATGTACAAACAGGACAGAGACAATCTGGACAAGTATGTGAAAACAATTAATCAGGTTCAGGCGTTGGAAGAGCAGTACTGCAGTGAAAAAGCGGAGCTGGAGGAAATGCACCTTGCGATGGAGGAACAGTCCGTTATTCTTCAGAACCAGATTGATGAGAAGCGTGCGGTATCTGCAAACTGCGATGAAGAGATCGCCTGGGCACAGTATCAGGCAACCGAATACGCGAATCTTCTGACAGAACAGACATACGCACTGGAGGTTATGCAGGCAGAACGTATTGCGGCAGAAATCGCAGCAGCGGAAGCGGCGGCTGCAGAAGCGGCGGCAGCAGAAAATTATGACAGTAGTTACGATGACAGCTACGATGACGGATACGACAATGGGGAACCGATCTATGCGGCTGTGACAGATGAGGATGGCAATCAGGTATACGATGAGGATGGGGATCCGATGTATGAACAGGTGGGAACCGCTTCCGAGGATTCGGATGCCGAGACATCTTCCGCATCGTCTTCGGAATCCTATTCGGAACCGGAATATGATGAATATGGCAACGTGATCGATTCGGATAATACGGTTTCGGCGGAAGACTACCAGTCCGGCAGCTCCGGTTCCGGTTCCGGGTCTTCTGTAGTAGATTATGCAACACAGTTTGTGGGGAATCCATATGTCTGGGGCGGAACCAGTCTTACAAACGGAGCGGATTGTTCCGGCTTCGTACAGAGTGTATACAGCAATTTTGGCGTAAGCCTTCCGCGAACATCTTATGAACAGCAGAACGCAGGAACAGAGGTATCCTATTCAGATGCACAGCCTGGAGATCTGATCTGTTATGGCGGACATGTTGCTATCTACATGGGGGACGGCAAGATTGTACATGCTTCTAACTCCAGAGATGGTATTAAGATCAGCAATGATGCAACCTACAGAACGATTCTGTCTGTGAGACGTCTTGTCTGATTTGAGCTGCGGATTTCGAAGCAGATTCGCAGGCGAGCTGTACGGGAAGCTTTGCTGCCTTCTTTGGTACAGCGAACAAAGAAGATTATAAAAATAAGGGCTGCCGAAAGGCAGCCCCTCATTTTGCTGTTAAATCAGAGATGTGCTGAAATAACGTTCCGCACGATCTGCAAGAACTGTGGCGATGACTTTGTCTTCGCCATATTTTTTTGCCATCTGTTTTGCAGTCCAGATATTTGCTCCGGACGAAGTTCCTACCAGAAGCCCTTGATTGTGTGCCAGTTCACGGGCGGTCTTAATTGCATCTTCATCCGATACTTCCACGATATCGGTGATCAGAGAAGTATCGAGAAGCTCCGGGATAAAGCCGTCTCCAATTCCCTGAATCTGGTGAAGACCGGGTTCCTGACCAAGCAGTGCGGATACATTTTTCGGCTCAGCGGCCACGATCCGGCAGTCCGGATAAGACTCCAGAATGCGTTTGGCCATGCCCTGCAGCGTTCCTCCGCTTCCGATGCCGGAGATAAAGATATCGATGGGCTTATCCAGCTGTTTTATGAGCTCATCTGCAGTTCCATAATAATGCGAGGCAGGATTTGCCGGGTTTTCAAATTGCTGAGGCATATAATACTGGTTGGAAGAGCCTGCAATCTCGGCTGCTTTCTGAACGGCGCCGTCAACATTTTCATCTGCAGGAGTAAGAACCAGTTCGGCTCCCAGTGCATGGATGATTTTTTTGCGTTCCTCGCTCATGTTTTCCGGCATTACAATGATGACTTTGTAGCCCATACGAACGCCGCAAAATGCCAGGCCGATTCCGGTGTTACCGGAGGTTGGCTCGACAATGGTCATGCCTGGTTTTAGCAATCCCTGCTTTTCCGCTTCCCGGATCATGTTCAGTGCGATCCGGTCTTTGATGCTTCCTCCGGGATTGAGAAATTCTGCCTTGGCAAAAATATTAAGTCCCATGGTTTTTTTAAAGCTGAGCAATGGTGTATTACCTATTAAATCAATTACATTTTCTGCATACATTTTTCCATAACCTCGTTTCCTCTTACATAATTCCGTATTATTATATATAAAACATCCGGAAATAGCAAGAATCGATTCTGGAATGCTGAAAACAAACAAAAACCACATCAAAACGCCGCAATAAACCACACCAAAACAAAGGAATCCCACAAAAATAAATGTTGATTTATGTTGACATTGGCGGAGGGGTGGGGTATAATATACACTAGTAATAAATATAAACCATTTTAACCAATTTTAACCAAAATGCACTTAAGGAGGACAATAAGGCATGGTAAACGAATTCGAAGTTAAAAAACAGATTTGCGACATTGGAAAACGTATCTACAACCGTAACATGGTTGCTGCTAATGACGGTAATATTTCTGTTAAGATCAGCGATACAGAATGGCTGTGCACACCAACAGGTGTATCCAAAGGTTTCATGACTCCAGAATTCATCTGTAAAGTAGACAGCAAAGGTAATGTAATTCAGGCGAATCCCGGCTTCAAACCATCTTCTGAGATCAAAATGCATATGAGAGTATATGAGAAGAGACCGGATGTGGGTGCAGTTGTTCACGCTCATCCAATGTATGGTACCGCATTTGCAATTGCAGGTATTCCGCTGACACAGCCGATCATGCCGGAAGCAGTTATCGCTCTTGGATGTGTTCCGATTGCAGAATATGGTACACCTTCCACAATGGAAATTCCGGATAACCTTGAGAAATACCTTCCATACTTTGATGCAGTTCTTCTTGAGAACCATGGCGCTCTTACATGGAGCACAGACCTCAATGCTGCTTATATGAAGATGGAAAGCCTTGAATTCTACGCTGAGCTTCTTTACAAATCCAAAGTTCTTGGCGGACCAAAGGAATTTGACAAAGAAAACATCAAGAAGCTTTATGAGATCCGTCGTAAATTCGGTATGCCAGGAAAACATCCGGCAAGCATCTGCCTGAACAAGGGCGAAACAAACTGCCATAACTGCGGTGGATCCTGCAAACACGAAGATTACAAACAGTTCCCGGGATATCAGTATGATTTCGTAGGCGGCGAAGCTGCACCGGCAAGCGCAGACGCAGAACTGGTTGCTAAGATCACGCAGCAGGTGATTGCGCAGCTTGGATTAAAATAATATCGACAAATAACAGGAGGTCAATCTCATGCCAGTAAATGAGAAAATGGTACAGGAAATTGTACAGGAAGTTATGGCGAAAATGCAGATTGCGGCATCTCCATCCGGACAGCATGGACTTTTTAAAGATATGAATTCAGCAATTGCTGCTGCGAAAGAAGCACAGAAAGTTGTTCGTAAAATGTCTATGGATCAGAGAGAAAGAATTATCTCCCGTATCCGTGAGAAGGTACATGAAAACGCAGAAATATTCGCTCGTATGGGTGTGGAAGAAACAGGTATGGGTAATGTAGGTGATAAGATCCTCAAACATCACCTTGTTGCAGATAAGACACCGGGAACGGAAGACATTTCTACCGTGGCCTGGTCAGGAGACAGAGGTCTGACTCTGATCGAAATGGGACCTTTTGGTGTGATCGGTGCGATTACTCCGACAACAAACCCAAGTGAAACGATTCTGTGCAACTCGATTGGTATGCTGGCTGGTGGAAATACGGTGGTATTTAACCCGCATCCGGCAGCAATCAAAACATCTTTGTACGCAATCAACCTTATTAATGAAGCTTCTCTGGAATGCGGCGGTCCGGACAACATTGTTGTATCCTGCGAAAAACCAACTCTTGAGACCAGCGACATTATGATGAAGCATAAAGACATTCCCCTTATCGCAGCTACCGGCGGCCCGGGTGTAGTAACGGCAGTGCTTTCCTCCGGAAAGCGCGGTATCGGTGCCGGTGCAGGCAATCCGCCTGCAGTTGTGGATGAAACAGCAGACATCCGTAAGGCGGCACAGGACATTGTAAATGGCTGTACCTTCGATAACAATCTGCCATGTATTGCAGAGAAGGAGATCGTTGCAGTTTCTTCGATTGCAGATGAATTGATGCATTACCTGCTGACAGAGAACGATTGTTATCTGATTTCGGAAGAAGAACAGAAGAAACTGACCGAAATCGTTCTGAAGGGCGGAAGACTGAACCGTAAATGCGTTGGACGTGATGCACGCACCCTTCTCGGTATGATTGGAATCAATGCTCCGGCAAATATCCGCTGCATCGTTTTTGAAGGACCGAAGGAACATCCGCTGATCGCGGAAGAGCTTATGATGCCGATTCTCGGTATGGTTAGAGCAAAAGATTTTGATGATGCAGTGGAACAGGCTGTATGGCTGGAACATGGCAACCGCCATTCTGCACACATCCATTCGAAAAACATTGATAACATTACAAAATACGCGAAAGCAATTGACACTGCAATCCTGGTTAAAAACGCTCCTTCTTATGCAGCAATCGGATTCGGTGGCGAAGGCTATTGTACATTTACTATTGCAAGTCGTACCGGTGAAGGCCTTACAAGTGCCAGCACCTTTACAAAGAGAAGACGCTGTGTAATGTCTGATAGCCTCTGCATTCGCTGATCAGGAGGAAAAAGCAGTCATGGATATGAACAACGTAAATATTGAAGAAATCGTTAGACAGGTCCTTTCCGGAATGACAGGAAATGCTTCCGCAGCACCGGCAGCAAAACCTGCAGGACAGATCCCGAAGACAGCAAGAGTTGCAATGCTTACTGCTCTTGAGCATTATGATATCAAAGAATTCCCCATTCCACCGTTAGGAGATGACGATCTTCTTGTAAAAGTAGAAGGCTGTGGTATCTGTGGAACAGATGCTCACGAGTTTAAGAGAGATCCATTCAGCCTGATCCCGGTAGCCCTTGGACATGAAGGAACCGGCGAGATCGTTGCAATGGGTAAAAATGTGAAGGTTGACTCAGCCGGAAAACCCGTTAAGGTTGGCGATAAAATCGTAACATGTATGATTTTCAAGGATGATCCGGATATCACAATGTTCGACCTGAATAAGAAAAATGTTGGTGGTGCAGACGTATACGGGCTTCTTCCGGACGATGACATTCATCTGAATGGATGGTTCTCGGATTACATTTTCATCAGAGGCGGTGCATTTGGCTCTACTTTCTTTAACGTAAGTGATCTGGATCTGGATTCCAGAATCCTCATCGAGCCCTGTGCAGTTTTGATCCACGCAGTAGAAAGAGCAAAAACGACCGGAATCCTGAAATTCAACTCCAGAGTTGTTGTTCAGGGATGCGGACCGATCGGGCTGATCTGTATCGCGATCCTTCGCACGATGGGTATCGAGAATATCTGTGCGGTTGACGGAAATGCGCAGCGACTTGCATTTGCCAAGAAAATGGGCGCGGATGTCAGCGTTAATTTCGCTGATTATCAGGGCATTGAAGCGCTTGCAGGTGGTGTGAAGGATGCTTTCGGCGGATACCTTGCGGACTTTGGTTTCCAATGTACCGGTAACCCGAAAGCGCATGCGAATATTTATAAATTTATCCGTAATGGCGGTGGTCTTTGTGAACTTGGTTTCTTCATCAATGGTGGAGACGCTACGATCAATCCGCACTTTGACCTTTGCTCAAAAGAAATCAATCTCGTTGGATCCTGGGTATATACATTGAGAGATTATGTGACCACCTTTGATTTCCTGAAGAGAGCAAAAGGAATCGGTCTTCCGATGTCTGAACTGATTTCTGACAGATATCCGTTGGAAGAGATCAATGAAGCACATCAGAAGAATCTGGCTATGACAGGTCTGAAGATTGCCATTATCAATAAATAGTCCACAGGATAAAGGAGAACGATTATGGCAGCAGCTGTAGGAATTTTGGAAGTGTTTGGTCTGGCCACAGCATTTGTAGCGGCAGATGCCGGATGCAAAGCTGCAGATGTATATCTGGAAGTCTTTGACAAGAACAAGCCAGGAAATGCAGATGCGCTTCCGGTACCGCTCCTTGTCTGTATTAAGTATAGAGGCAGTGTGGCAGCTGTTGAGGCGGCAATGGAGGCCGGTATTGCGGCGGCTGAAGGCCTTGCAGGTGTGGTACAGCACTATATTATTCCGAACCCGGATGAAGGAACGGAAAAAATGCTGAAGATCAGCGCGTTGGATAAGTCGTGACTTATCATGAATTATAATATAACAGTATATAAATTTTCAGGAGGATATTACCATGGCACAGGAAGCATTGGGAATGGTTGAAACAAGAGGACTTACAGCAGCAATTGAAGCAGCAGATGCAATGACAAAGGCAGCTGAAGTAACATTGGTTGGAACAGAAAAGATCGGTTCCGGTCTTGTAACCGTTATGGTACGTGGAGATGTTGGTGCTGTTAAGGCAGCAGTAGAAAGCGGAAGCGCAGCAGCATCCAGACTTGGTGAGCTGGTAGCTACACATGTAATTCCGAGACCACACAATGATGTGGAAAAGATCCTTCCAGGCATCTGATCAATGGTTGCATTAAAGGAGTTCGCTCATGAATAAATCATATGGCTTTATTGAAATCGTGGGAGTTGTTGCTGCCATGGACGCAATTGATATTATGTGTAAGGCGGCAGACGTAGAATTCTCCACATGGGAGCGCAAACTGGGCGGACGATTGGTGACACTGGTAATCGAAGGCGATGTAGCAGCTGTCACTGAAGCTGTTGAAGCAGCAAAGGCCCAGGCAATTAAAAAACCGGTCTGCTCTGCAGTCATTGCACGACCACATGAGGAAATCGTCAAGATGGTGGAATTGAGTCAGAAACGGTGGAAAAAGTAATTATCAGCTGAAATAGCGAATTATGTAAAATGATAGGAGGAAAACATAAATGACACAGGAAGCATTAGGAATGGTTGAAACAAGAGGACTTACAGCAGCGATCGAAGCAGCTGACCAGATGTGCAAAGCAGCAAATGTTTCTCTCGTTGGAACAGAAAAGATCGGTTCCGGTCTTGTAACCGTTATGGTACGTGGAGACGTTGGA